>NZ_AP023417.1 GCF_018326305.1 Vescimonas fastidiosa | reverse complement strand
GGTATAAAAATAGACGCTCATTTCTGAACGTCTACATTATTGAAAGGCTTGTCCTCTCACACATATTCTATTTTAATAGGTACAACAGTTGCCTTTCTCCTTGTATTTTCGTTGTTTTCATCACTTGCGTTATCTACAACCTCCATGCCCCGGCACTGACCCCGGGCTATGGCGGCCACCTCCTCTATGGTTCCGAAAAAGCAGAACACCATGGCATCGTAAGCTGCATCGGGCGAATCAGCGCGGATATCGCCGGGCAGGATGTCGATGTTGTGAACGGCCCGGCGGGTGCAGTTTTCCCGCAGAACGGAGAGTGCCTCCTGGCTGCGGTCTGCCGCAGTCACACGGCGCACATAGGGCGACAGGGCCAGGCTCAGGTAGCCCAGGCCGCACCCGGCATCGCATATATGGTCCCCGGGGTGCAGGTCCGGCAGCATCCACTGCACCAGTCGGCGGTGGTAGTCGCTGTATTCCGAAGCGTCACGCATAAAGCGCACCATTTCCTCATTCCACTGAAACATCACTTTTCCCCCTCCGTCAGCGGCACAAGGACGCTGCCCCCCCGGGTATCCGCCAAGGCAGTCTCCACCCGGTAAAGTTTGCGGATCAGCGCCGGGGTCAGCACCTCTCGGGCGGGGCCATGGGCGGCCACAGCGCCCTGGTGGAGCGCCAGCACCCGGTCGGCAAAGGTCAGGGCGTGCTGGGGATTGTGGGTGCTCAAAAGCACGGTGTAGCCCTCCCGGCTCAAAGCACGCACCTGCTGCAAAACCCGAAGCTGGTTGCCGTAGTCCAGGGCCGAGGTAGGCTCGTCCATGATGAGGATGTCCGACTGCTGGGCCAGGGCCCGGGCTATGAGCACCAGCTGCTGCTCACCGCCGGAAAGATGGGCAAAGCTCCGGTCTGAAAGTGCCGACACGCCTACCCGATCCAGGGCATCCCGTGCTGCCTCCATCTGCGTCTGCTTGGGCGAGGTAAAGGGGGAGAGATGCCGGGTCGTGCCCATAAGCACGGTGTCCAGCACCGTGTAGCCGAAGGTAGGCCGATGGATCTGGGGGATATAGGCGATGCGCCGAGCCCGCTGGGACTGCGGGAGGGTGCGTATCTCCTGCCCCTCCACCAGGACCCGGCCCCGGTAGCCTGTCAATGTGCCCAGCATACAGCGGAACAGGGTGCTTTTCCCCACGCCGTTGGGGCCCAAAAGGGAGAGAAACTCCCCCCTATCCACATCGAAGCTCACATCCTCCAGCACCGTATGGTCGGCATAGGAAAAGGTTAGATTTTGTACCGAAAGGATCATAGCAGCTGCTCCTTACGCGTCATAAGATACAGGAAAAAGGGAGCGCCCACGAAGGCCGTCAGAATACCGATGGGGATTTCCGTAGCCAACAGGTTGCGGGATATGTTATCCACCAGCAGCAGGAATATGGCCCCGAAAATCGTTGAAGCCGGAAGAAGATAGCGGCAGTTGCTGCCCACCAGCTTGCGGCTCAGGTGCGGAATTACCAGCCCCACCCAGCCGATCATACCGCTGACCGCCACGCAGGCCGCCGTGAGTACCGTGGCGCACAAAATCACCACCAGGCGCAAACAGCCCGTGTTCACACCCATGGAGCGGGCCTCCTCCTCGTCCAGGGTCAGCAGGTTAATGCGCCAGCGCAAGGCCAGCAGGGGCACGAGACCTATGAGCATCGGAACTGCGGCAAAGCCCACCGCATTCATCCGCGTACCCGAGAGGCTGCCCATAAGCCAGTAGGTGATGGCCGGAAGCTGGTTTGTGGGATCGGCCACCAGCTTCACATAGGAGGTGCAGGCGGAAAACAGGGAGCCGATCATCACTCCCGCCAGCAGCAGCATTGTCACGGGATTTCCCTTGGCCCGCCGGGCGATGGCATACACCAGTGCCACGGACAAAAGGCTGCTGACAAAGGCCAGAGCCGTAACGCCGCTGCGGGAAAAGCCCAGCAGAATGGCCAGGGCCGCACCAAAGCAGGCCCCGGAGGAGGCGCCCAAAATATCCGGCGCCGCCATGGGATTGCGAAATACGCTCTGATAGGCCGTACCGGCGGCAGACAGGCAGCCGCCCACCATGCAGGCGAGCAAGATCCGGGGCAGGCGGATACTGATCACCGCCGTCTCCATTTGCTCCGTCCAGCTGGGGGTCACGGGGAAAATGCGGGAGAGCAATATCCGTATTACCTCCGCCGGCGGCACAGCGTAGCGCCCCAGCCCAAAGGACAGGAGCAACAGCGCCAGCAGCACCACCGCCAATATGCAGATGAAAAGCAGGCCCCGCCGGCCCTCTCGGGTACGCATGGTGCATCCCTCCCGTTTCCATTTTGCGGTTTTTACCGGGGCAGACACGGCTTTTCCGCGCAGCCGCCACCGCCGTTTTGCAGCGACAGAGCCCGGGCATCGTCGCAGGTCTGGCGAATCACCAGGTCAAACTCGTCGGACTCCACCCTGCGGAACAGGCCCACGGCGCTGACGATATACGCAATGTCATTTTCCCGGCTATATACCGGAGCGGACACAGAGCGCAAGCCGATCTTATATTCCCCATTTTCAATAGCATAGCCCTGGGTGCGGATGCGCTCCAGGTCTGCCAGCAGTGCTGGAAGGTCCGTCAGCGTATGGGGTGTAAAGGCCTGCAGCTTTCCCTCCGGAATCAGCCGACGCACGGCGGAGTCGGAAAGGGACGCCAAAAGCAGCTTCCCCTGGGAGGTAGCATAGAGGGACACATGGCTCCCCATCTCCGAGGCCACCCGTATCCCCGCCCCGCTGACACACTGGTCAATGACCGTGATGCTGCTGCCCTCCACCCGAGACAGCAATGCCGTGGACCCGGTATCCCGGGCCAGCCGCTCCAGATAGGGGCGGGCCAGACGGATGATGTCCCAGGAGGCGGAAACACTGCAGCCCCACTGAAACAGCTTCATTCCCAGGTAGTATCGGCCATCGCTCTCCTGCCGGATGCAGCCGTAGGCGCGCAGGGTGGACAGCAGCGCGTAAATAGTGCTTTTTGGATAACCGGAGACTTGATACAGCTCCCGCAGCGTCATAGGCGCTTGCTGGTTGCTGAGAATGTCCAGCAGCTCCAGGGCCTTGACAAGAGACTTGACCTGTCCTTTTTCAGCCTGTTCCATGGCATTTTCACCCCCGTGTCCTTTCATTTTTTTGCCGGTCCGCCGATATTCTCGCGTATAGATAACGCGCTGCAAAAACAAAGCGCCACGCATCCCCTATCCCTTGCAGGACGCCAACGCTATGACCGGCATTGCGGTATCTCAGCCTTATCGGCAGTCCGGATCAGCCACATTTACTGTATTGTAACGCACTTTTGTGGCCTTGTAAATATTTCGCCGTTCAGTAATGCCGAATTTTTTGCAGATATACAGAACAAAAGGCCCGCAAAACAAAGTGCCCCCTCTATGAAAGACAGTCATCCATGAACTGCCAATCATAGAGAGAGCATTGTCGGCGGTGCTTCCGCCGCGTTAAGTAAGCGTACCACGCCCTTTAGACATTGAAGCGGAAGTAGATCATGTCACCGTCCTTGACCACATAGTCCTTCCCCTCGGACCGGAGCAGGCCCTTTTCCTTTGCGGCGGCGACGCTGCCGCCACAGGCCATCATTTCATCGAAGTTGATGGTCTCGGCGCGGATAAAGCCCCGCTCAATGTCCGAATGGATCTTTCCGGCAGCCTGGGGAGCCTTGGTGCCCTTTTTGATGGTCCAGGCCCGGCACTCGTCCTTGCCATAGGTGAGGAAGGAGATGAGGCCCAGGAGATCATAGCTGCACTGAATCAGCCGGTCAAGACCCGACTTTTCCACCCCCAGCTCCGAGAGGAACATGGCCCGCTCCTCGGGGTCGTCCAGCTCGGCAATGTCCTGCTCCAGCTTGGCACAGATAGGCAGCACCTGGGCTCCCTCCTTCTGGGCCAAAGCCTTGACATCATTAAAATAGGGGTTGGCATCGCAGTTGGCGAAGCCCGCCTCATCCATATTGGCGGCGTAGATAATGGGCTTGCGGCTCAGGAGGTCGGCGGTGGCGAGCAGGGCGGCGTCATCCTTGTCGCAGGGGAAGGTGCGGGCGGACTTGCCGGCATCCAGATGCTCCGCCAGGGCCTTGAATACCTCAGCCTCATGGAGGAATTTCTTGTCGCCCTTGGCGGCCTTGGCCGCCTTATCCACGCGGCGATTCACCATTTCCAAATCGGCCATAATCAGCTCCAGATCGATGGTCTCAATGTCACCCAGGGGGTCCACGGGGACATTGGTGCCGGCATCGGCCACCACATGCATAATGTTTTCATCGTCAAAGCAGCGGACCACATGAATAATGGCGTCGGTGCGGCGGATGTTCTCCAGGAACTTATTACCCAGACCCGCGCCTTGGCTGGCTCCTTTGACCAGACCCGCAATGTCCACGAACTCAATGACCGCCGGGGTCTTTTTATCCGGCTGGTACATCTCAGCCAGCTTATCCAGCCGCGCATCCGGCACCGCCACCACGCCCACATTGGGCTCGATGGTGCAGAAGGGGTAGTTAGCGCTCTCGGCGCCGGCGTTGGTGATGGCGTTAAAGAGGGTGGACTTGCCTACATTGGGCAGGCCGACGATACCTAATTTCATCTTTTCTCACAACTCCTTTATTTTCAAGGGTTTCCCGTCTTTTACAGGATCGCTCCGCACCATTTCCGCACCATTTTGTCCCAGCTCAGCCGGCTTCCCCTTTTGTCTCGAAAATCCGGACAGCGCTCAGCATGAAGTCCTCGGAGACGTGCACATAGCGATCCATGGTGGTTTTAATACTCGCGTGACCAAGCAGTTTTTGAAGCGTCTTTGGCGGCATGCCATATTCGATAGCGCGGGTTGCATAAGTATGCCGCAGGGCGTGCATACAGAAGCGCTTTATCCCCGCCTTATCACAAAGCTTATAGAGGTGGGTGTCATAGGAACTGTTTTTTGCAGGCTCTCCTGTTCGCCAGTTCACAAAGACTAGATCGTGCATAAACAGAGTGTTCTTTTCTCCCGTGCGCCGGTCTATGTACTCAAGACAGCATGACATGATTTCAGCCTCTTTTCGCTCGTAGCGTTCGCCATAGCATTCTAACAGCACGTTATATGCTTTCGCCGTGAGCGGTATCGTTCGATAGCTTTTCTTGCTTTTGGGCGGCCCTGCACGCCAACAGTGCTGGTCGTGCCGGTATTCCAAAGCCTTGTTGATCGTCAGAGTCCGCTTTTCCCAATCTATGGCATCCCAAGTCAATCCAATCAACTCGGAAGTCCGCAGTCCGGTTTCCAGCAACAACAGGTATTGCCTGTAATTGTGCGATTGCCGCGCAACTTCCATAAACTTTTCCTGCTCATCCACTGTCAAAAATTTAATGTCATCAACAGCTCGAACCGGTTTGGTATACCTCACACCGTTCATAGGGTGCTTTATGAGAATGTCGTTCATCACAGCCGCCCGAAACATCGTTCCCATTGCAATGTAGGCTTGGCGGATCGTCGAGCCGGCATATTTGAGTTCCATCCGGTTCAAGACCGCTTTGCAGTGCATGGGCTTGACATCGCATATGCGCATGGCACCTATCACCGGGCGAATGTTGATCCGGTATCTTTCCTCATAATTACGTCTGGTATTGAGAGCCAAATCGCAGATTAGATTGCCCATCCAGTAAGTATACCATTCCTCGACCGTCATCTCGGAATCTGTGGTTATTACGTCATGCCGATCATTGTACTTTGCATCTGCCAGCCAATTTCGTGCCTCAACCAATGTATCAAAGTGCTTTTCAAGACGCCTTCCATGCTTATTGTTATATCTTGCCGAGTATTTACCATCCTTCCTTTGGCAGATACCTTTTCCGCATTCTCTGCCTTTCAAGTTTTTTCCCATTGTTGAATTCCTCCTCAAGCAGTCCACTCAAGAGAAAGAGCCCAACGCGACAATATTTATATTATAGCATAGCTTCCTGTTATTTTCAATCACTCGCCACTATTTTGGTGCGCACCTGGAGTAATTTCATCAAATTAGCACCTTGCCGGAAATATATTCCTCAAACGCCCTGCGCTTTACGAGCTTGCGCGTCCCAACATAAAGGACAAATGGACAGTTTGGCTGTCTGAGCATAGATTCTATCTTATTGATGCCTATATTACTGTACTCGGCCGCTTCACGGATTGTTAAGACCATTTTTAAGTGTATGGGAACTCTCTCTATTATGCGTGGCTCGCATCCTTGGTATAATTTTTCAGACATATTGTGTTCCTCCTGCTGTTTTATAGCGGCTCAAAATGAAGGTAACACATCTCGCTTTTCGCTTTGCTCGCCAACCACCGGCCCATTTCCTGCGCTCTCTTCGACCGCGTATTAGCAGGCTGCCGCTGTGCGGCACTTATGCGGTGGGTGCGCTCCCTTATGTTCTCGCACACTATCCGCCGCTCCTGTATAACCTCCGGTGGGGCTGTTCAGTTTTCAAGGTGCATGTAATAGAACCAGCCATCTTCTGACTGGCTTAGCCTTACACTAAATAAAAAGAAAGCAGGCACCGTAAATTTAACATGCGAAGGAATATTTTTTCAAATTCTCTATATGAGTGGATATTGTTTCTTGACTACCACAATATATTGTGGTAATATCACCATGTAATTGTTTTTTGTGCAACGCCTATATAGGCATTTCAGAGTGTTTCTGAACCGCACACGTTGTTAAGCTTGTATTTTAGTCAACAACACCACTATGCCGTAGAGCAGTGGGCTGTTGACTTTTTTGTTTTTGAGGGGACATTTTCCCCTGCAGCGAGAATGACACCGGCCATGCCATCGGCAGGCGCAAGTATCCGAGAGGATCAGGATGTCATTCTCGCTTTTTTTATTTACCCAAATGCCGTAAGGCTTTGGAATATATTTGAAAGGTGGCATCCACATGAGCAGAAGGAATTATCCCGGCAAACGCTTGTATCGGTATCGAGAAGGAGACCGGCGCAGGCAGAAACTCAGGAAAACGGAGCGGAAGGCGGCAAAATACCGCCGCAGCTATACCCGCGTTGTACCCCATCAGACGGGGCAGCGGAGGGTATAGCCATGGCAGTCGCAAGCGAGTCTTATGCGCCGTCAGTCCTGGTCAGCACGGAGCGTCTTCCTGAGAAAGACTGGCTGGAATACCGGCGCAGGGGGATCGGCGGCAGCGATGCAGCCGCCATATTAGGAATCTCACCGTTTGCTACGGCACGGGATCTCTACTATGACAAGCTGAAAATCGTGCCTTTTGACGACTCGGAGAGCAACTGGGTAGCCAAGAAGATGGGGCATCTGCTGGAGGATCTGGTAGCAGAGATATTCCATGTGAAAACGGGGTATCGCATCTATCAGATCAAGAAGATGTTTTATCATCCGGTGCATACGTTTATGCTGGCGGATATTGACTATTTTGTAGAGCTTCCCGGAGGGCGAACCGCGATCCTCGAAATAAAAACCACCAACTATAATGCAAAGGATCACTGGTGGTCCGAGGATGGGCAGGAGATCGTTCCCCTCAACTATGAGGCTCAGGGGCGGCACTATATGTCCGTGATGAACATTGATGAGGTCTTCTACTGCTGCCTGTACGGCAACAATGAAGATGAAGTCATCATCCGGCATATCGACCGTGACCGGGACTATGAGGCGGAGCTGATCGCGCTGGAGCGGGATTTCTGGGAGAACCACATTCTCACCGGCATGCCCCCACCCTATACGGAGGACGGCGATCTGATCCTCAACAGCGTCAGGCGTCATTTCGGGCCTGCTGACCCATCGGCACCGGAGCTGATACTGGAGGGGAATATGGCACTGCTGATCACCCGGTATCTGGAGCTTCAGACCCAGCGAAACGCGGAGAAACGAAACTATGAGCACATTGAAGCGGAAATGCGGCGGCTGCAAGGCCGTATCGTCGCAGAAATGGGACGAAGCTGCACGGCTGTCTGCCAGGGGCGTGAAGCGGCTTACAGTATCAGCTATAAGCCTGTGCGTAAATCCGGCATCAGTAAGGACAACCTGCAGCGTTTGCAGGCGCAGCACCCGGACATCTACGAGCAGTACGTCACTGTTTCGGAAAGCCGGCGCTTCTATGTGAAAAAACAACGAGAGGAGGCTGCATGAGTTGGCTTATACAGGCATCTATGAACGGACGATCTTCTATAACCCTGTCAACAAGTACAGCGTGATCAGCGTAAAGACCTCAGACCGTTCTATCCCAGAAAAGGCTCGCAGCGCGTACCGGCATCGGGACAATATGATCCATTTTGCCGCCGTGGGCTATGAGCTGCCGCGCACCGATCAGGTCAGCATGATACTGGACGGTGAGTGGAAAGAGGGTAAAAACGGCTTTCAGTTGCATGTGACGAAATGCGAGGAGGTCGTACCTCAGACCCGCGAAGGGATCAAGGGGTATCTTTCCTCACGGCTTATCAAGGGCATTGGCGGCAAAACCGCCGAGCTGATCGTAGACCGGTTTGGCGCAGATACACTGCATGTGCTGGAGAATGAACCGGAGAGGCTTTTGGAGATACGGGGCGTCAGCAAGGCAAAGCTGGAGGAGATCATTGCCTCCTATAACGAGAGCCGAACCCTTCGTGATCTGATGCTGCTATTGGCCCCCTTTCAGATCACCCCCACCACCGCCACGAAGATTTATGACCATTTCGGCGCACACAGCGTGGATATTCTGCGGAATAACCCCTTCGAACTCTGTCAGATATCCGGATTTGGCTTCAAGCGCGTGGACGCGATCATGCGAAAGAACAATTGGCCGCTGAACTCACCCATGCGCATCCGCGGCGCGGTATTTGCCGCGCTGGAGGGCGCAAAGGGAGATGGCGGTCATCTGTATCTGGATGCAGAGCAGCTTCGCAAGGAGTCCATGGCTCTGCTGAACAGCATGATCCCCGTTCCTCAGATGCGGGTAAAGGCAGATGATCTGGAGGCTGTGATCGACGACATGCTGCTGCAAGGCAAGATCATCAACAGCAACGGCAACTATTATCTGGTCAAGACCTTCGCGCAGGAGGACGAAACCGCCCGCAGCATCGCAAGGCTGCTCTGCCGCCCGGTAGAACGGGTGGATGTGCAGGACTTGCTGACAAGGGTACGGCGTCAGTTGGGGGTCGAGCTCTCTCTGCAGCAGACGGAGGCTGTTCACATGGTATTCCGCAGCGATCTGTCCATCATTACCGGCTCACCCGGTACCGGCAAGACCACCGTCCTGAAAGCGGTCATTGAGGTGTTCAAGCTGCTGAAGCCATCGGAGAATATCCTGCTGGCAGCCCCCACCGGCCGGGCAAGCCGCCGCATGGCGGAGAGTACCGGCGTAAACAATGCCAGCACGCTGCACAGCCTGCTGGGACTGTTTGGTGAGGATGGTGGCTTCCGGAAATGTGAAGAAGATATGCTGGACGCAGGCCTTATCATCGTGGATGAATCGTCTATGATGGATATGTGGCTGGCGCGGCAGTTCTTCTCCCGCATTGGGCCGAACACGAAGGTTCTGCTGGTGGGCGATGCAGACCAGCTGCAAAGCGTTGGAGCCGGTGATGTGTTCCGTGAGTTGATCGACTGCAGGCTGATCCCTGTGACGGTGCTCAATGAGATATTCCGTCAGAAGAAGGACAGCCTTATCGCCTATAACGCACAGAAGATCAACAACAATGACACCGGCTTTTTCTACGGCAATGATTTTACTGTCTGCAAATGCGCCAACCAGGAGGAAGCCTCCGAACACCTACGGAATCTCTATCTGGCACAGGTGAAGCAATACGGTGTAGACCGCGTGCAGATCCTATCGCCCTTCCGCTCCACCGGCGCGGCCTCCGTTGACCAACTCAACGAGGCGATCCGCGAGCTGGTGAACCCGCAGACGGAGGAAGCCGATCTGAAGGTGGGCAGCCTCTATTTTCGGGTAGGTGATAAGGTGATGCAGAACAAGAACAGTATTAAGGCGTCCAATGGCGATATTGGATTTATCCGCAGTTTTCGCCATGATGAGCGGGACGGTATGCGCATATCGATCCAGTTTTCGCCCACGAGGGTCGTGGAGTACTCCATGGAGGAAATGGGCCATGTGGAGCTTGCCTATGCCACCACCGTCCATAAGGCGCAGGGCAGTGAGTTTGATGTGGTGTTATTCCCTTTACTGAGGAGCCATGCTCGGATGCTGACGCGAAGCCTTGTCTACACGGCTATCACCCGCGCTAAGTCAAAGGTTATTCTGGTGGGTCAGATCGGCATGCTCTACATGGCGGTCCATAAAGACGATACCGGAAAACGCAACACGCAGTTAGGACATAGGATCTCACTCTATACCAATACGTTCAAAGTGCAGCAGCGCAGTGCTTGAGTATCACTGTGAATATTTTGTAAAAATGAGGCAAGCGCGTTAAATCTACGCCCTGTCTCATGTTTTTATTTAGAAAGGAGCTTTTGAAATGAATACACCCGAATCCACTTTGTTCAATGCTGTCCCCGTCGTGTCTGAGCTGAACCGTGTCGCAGGCTTCGATCCGTTGCGATTCTTGAAAAAGACTGCCAACGGACACGAGCTGGACCTGCGATATAAAAAGCTCTGGTTCCGTCTGAAATATCCTGCCGGACGCACGCGGCTGACGCCGCTGCGCATCACGGATCAGTTGGCGATCATCGAGGCAAAGGTCTTCTTCGACAAGGATGATGCCGACCCCGCCAGCAGCTACATTGCCACCATGACACAGGAAAACGCGCCTGCCGGTCTGTATATTCAGGCTGCGGAGCATGATGCTCTGGACATGGCACTGACCAACGCCGGCTTCGGCATCCAGTTCGCACCGATGCCCAAGGCGGATACGCCTTACGCAGAGCCGACCACGCCTGTTATGCGGAGCGAGCCTGCCCCTGCACCTCAAGCGGCAGCGGAACAGGTCAGAACGGAACCTGCTGCGGTACGGGCCGACATTGAGCCTGTGGTCGTACAGCAGCCTGAACAGGACGTGGTTCACCATGCAGAAAAAGCCGTACCTGACACGGCGCCGGTGGAAGTCTCTGCGGAACAGCCTGCGGAGGCCGTTGTAGAGCCTGCGGTAGAATCGGAACTGCCCTTCGTATATGACGAGCCCAGTGCCGCCAGTTATACCAAGGACATGGATGTGGATACCATCTGCACTCTGATGACCGAAGCGGAGGCCGAGGAAATCATCGTGCCCATCGGCACATGCAGCGGACAGACGCTCAAGCAAGTCGCCGAGCGGCGGCCAGCCAGCCTCAAGTGGTATGTGAAGGGCTATTCCGGGGATGACAATATCCTGCGGGCCGGCGCCAAACTGATGCTGGACAAGCTCCAGCGTCTGGCAAATGCCAGCTGACAGACGAATCGTTCAAGATGATGGTAAGGAGGTGGCGCGGTGGCGCAGCCACAGGAGTTCCCGTTCAATATCATGGATGTGGCTGAGCTGCTGCATCTGCATATCCGGCGTAGGCAGGCGGACAGCGTATATGCCGACTGCCCGATCTGCGGTGATAAGCGGGGGAAGATGAACATCAACTTTGCTAAAAACCTCTGGCGCTGCAACTACTGCAACGAAGGCGGCGGGATGCTGTCTCTCTACGGAAAGGTATACGGGATCAGCAATTCCGAAGCCTACCGTGAGATCTGCGACACGCTGCAAAACGGCCTTACGGCGCCGGAGTACACCGTAAAGGAACTGCCGGAGCAGACGGCGATCGAGCAATCCGTCCTTGCCTCACCGCAGGAGATCCACCAGACATTTTCCATGCTGCTGGAGCTGTTGACGCTTACGTCTCAACACCGCAAGCATCTCCGGGAGGTGCGCGGGCTGTCCGACGAACAGATAGAACGGCTGGGGTACAAAAGTACCCCGCCCTTCTACCTGTGCCGGTCACTGGCGCAAAAGCTGCGCAGCCGAGGCTGTAAGGTGGAGGGCGTTCCCGGCTTCTATGTAGGTAAGGATGACAAATGGACGGTCAACTTCAATTCCGTCACGGCAGGGATCATCATCCCCGCCAAAAGTATTGATGGGATGATACGCGGCGCACAGATCCGGTTGGATACGCCTATCCGAGATCAGGAGAGCGACCCTGACAAGAGCGGGACAAAGTACCTGTGGCTATCCTCTGCTTCCAAGAAACGCGGAGTATCCTCCGGCAGTCCTGTCCATTTCGTGGGCGATCCGTTTGCGCGGGTTGTCTATGTGACGGAAGGGCTGTTGAAAGCGGACGTGGCCCACTTTCTGATGGATCGCTCCTTTGCGGCTACGGCAGGCGCCAACAACGTCAACAAGCTGGATATGCTGTTCGCGCTGCTATCTGCCAATGGCACAGAGGTCATCATTGAAGCCGAGGATATGGACAAGTATCACAACGCCGCTGTCAGCAAGGGCGCGTCGAAAATCTATCTCATGGCACGCAGCCATGGGTTGGAGTGCCGCCGCCTGACGTGGGATCCGAATTATAAAGGCATTGATGACTGGCAGCTTGCCATGCGGCAGAAAAAAGAGCAAAGAGATGTTTCTCAAATGAATTTCAGAACGCGGTTTGTCTGCGGGCTCTGTTCCTTTGACGCCATCAGTGAGGAGATCGCCGCATGGCACGAGAGGAACACCGGCAGCAGTACGCTCCACGATCACCTGGGTCTGAGTGAGCAGGAGTACGCCCGCTTTTTGCGGGATGGTGACGCGGCACTGGAGCAGTATCTTTTATCCCTGCGAGCGCAGCAGTATTTCCGTATCTACCAGCCGGATGTATCTGAGGGCAAGGCCGCAGATTTCGCCTTTGGCGGGATCAGGGCTTTGCAGAAGGCCGGCTATGAACAGCCGCCCGCCTCGGAGTACGCGCTGGTCTATGAAGGAACTCTGGTGTGTGAAGTGCAGCAGGACAACGCCATCCGCCTGAAACTGGTGGCGGCGCGATACAGCGGCGAGCTGCCTGCGGACTATCATGGACGCAGCGTTTCACCCTCTACGGTGATTGAGTTCTTTGACGAAAACGGGCGCAGATACTTTTACTGTGATGGGAATGATAAATTCCTGCCGGTAAAATTCTCGCCAAAGCTGGCAAAAGATAAACGGGAACGGCACTGAGCTGTTCCACCATAAACGAACGGCATCGGGCAGGTGTTTCTATCACCCGCCCAATGCCGTTTTATTTTGAAATGGAGGAGCCTTATGGGAGTATATTCAGAGATAGCCGCAGACTTGCGGGATAATGTACAGGATCGAAGCCCGACGATACAGGACGCCGCAGAGTTGGCGTCCAGACGGGCAGACGACCGGCAGCAGGCTGAGGAGGAGCAGGCGAAGGCTCTGCTCTCCCAGATGCAGCAAAACGCAGATGATTCCCCTTCACCTTCCAATCTGGAAGCAGATAAAAAGGCGGAAGAGGATCGTAAGCGGCAGGAGCATGAGCAGGCTGAGGCCAAGCGGAAAGCCGAGTGGGAGGCCAGGCAGCGAGCCAAGGAGGAAGCTGAACAGGCCGCATGGGAAAACGCGGTAGCGATGAGCGATGACGAAGTGATGGCCGCCTCTATGAAGCGTGTGGGCGACGATTCCGAACGACTGACACGCCGCAACATGAAGCAGTGCGTCACCGAGTATATCCAGACGCTTTGCCTTGAGGATGTGGCCTTTGCCCGGAATGTCATGCACCCCCGCAAGAACATGGTCAACTGCTTCCGCTATATCAACCGCAAGGCGCTTGAGTTTGCCAAGCAGGAGATGGAGGACAATGACGTTAAGCCCTCAGCTGAAGGCTATGGCACCGATGTGCCGGACGGGCTTTGCTACCAATGGGCGGAAGAGTATTTCAAGGATCTGAACGCAAAGGAGGATCGCGGACAAGAAGAAAAGTTTGTTCCCAGACCGTATTACGGCGGCAGGAGCAGCACGACGAAAAAGGCAGAGAAGAAAAAAGCGGAGAAGCCCGCCGCCAAGAAGGAGAAGGCTGCCAATACAGCAAAGGAAAATGAGTCGTTGGACGACCAACTCTCCTTCGATAGTCTGGAGGTGAGCGCATGACGCGGAAGATAGACAAACGCGCCTGCCGCAAGTTTGCCATACCGGAGCTGGAATTCAATCTGAATGAAGGTATACTTCATGTGGAGCGCTGCCCTTATATTATCCGCACAGCGGTGCACAATATTTCCGGGCAGCGTATCCTGGTACTCTATATCTATCAGAGTGAGAACATTCTGGCGGGCAGTATCAAGCCCCGTTGGGTCGTTTTCCAAGGACGGGATGATTTTGCCACTCTTTCCCTTAGAGAAAATGCCAGTGCAACATGGCAATGCTCACCATTTGATTATTTGAATCGGGTATGCCGTTTTGACACCAAATGCGCTTTCTATCGGCAGCAGGACGAGGCTCGCGCAGCCCATTTTTGCAAATGCGCGCACAGTGCCATTTCGGCGTTAATTTGTCTGCAATGGTTGATTTCTCGTCGCAAGGCTCTGGAGCGTAAGAGGAAAAAGCAGCGTGCGATCATAGAGCGGATGAAATATGTGCCAGTGCTGCCCCGCGACCTGAAAGGTTTTATCCACCGCGAAGTCATGCCGCAGTATATCTTCTATGATTACCAACGGAAAGCGCCGGGGCATGCATATTGTACCGCTTGTCGGCACGAGGTCAGTATTGCGGCAGCTAAGCACAACACCTCCGGCCTCTGCCCTCGCTGCAAAAAGAAGATCACATTCAAGTGCAGAGGAAGGCGTGGACGTGTTTTTGACCGCGAAACGGTTCAAGTGCTGCAAAAGGCAAAAAATGGCGAGCTGTTGCTGCGGATCGTAAAAGCATACCGCACTTTTACCGATGCGGATACGCCGGTTTACTTTTCCGTATATGAAAATGCACGTCATTTTATTTCACTTTGTTCAGATGGTCATTGCAGTACGTCGCCCTATTATCTTGCGCCCGCCTACAAGGATGATCTGACGCCCTGGAAATGTGGGTATCGCCCGCATTTCTTCTCGTGGCGCGATAGTTTTGAAGGGGACACAGCAGGGCATCTATACTTTAGGAATCTTGCAGAACTCTTACGGAACACCCCGTGGCAGTATTCACAAATAGAAAGATTTGCCCGAATCGCTGCCACCATGGATGCCATCCCGTACCTGAACGCATACGTACAGTGGCCGGTGATCGAATATTTGGTCAAGGCAAAGCTGTTCAGACTGGTCTCAGACATCGTATATGGATCTTATCATTTTATGATAGGCAAAACGGTAAACTGCGAGGGGAAGAATCTGCAAGACGTCCTGAAGCTCGACCGTTCCTGGCTACCATTGCTGCAGGAAGTTGATCCCGGCATTGCACAGCTTAACGTTATCCAATGGTTTATTTACGCCGGGAAAAAGCCTGATGCTTCTATGATGAAGTGGTGCGCAAATAATGCCATACAGGACGTTTCGGTCTTGGCTGAGTTGCTTTCTCATATGACTATGCACAAGTTGATGCGCTATGCGGACGCACAATACGAGATACGCATTGCATCCACAAAGACTCCCGAATATATACGGTACTACAGCATGGCAAATCTTCTTGCCGATTATCGTGACTATCTTCGTATGTGTAAGGAGATGCAATATAACGTAGAGAGCAGCTTTATACTGTTCCCGCGTAATCTCAAATCCGCGCATGATCATGTGGTTGAGGCACTGGATGTCAAACGTACAGCGGAGCAGGAAAAAGCTATTGCAGACAGCTTTGAGGAATGGCAGAGGCTATACCAATATAAGGGGAAAGACCTTATGGTGATCCCTCCCCATTCCTCGAAAGAACTGATAGACGAGGGCACTGCTCTTCGCCACTGTGTCGGCAGGTATGTTAAGCGGGTCGCGCAGCGTGAATGCGTCATTTTATTTGTGCGAAAGGTAGCCGAACCGGACAAGTCGCTTTGTACCGTAGAGGTCAGAGACGGACAGGTTGTGCAGACAAGGGGTTTCGATAACGAAGACCCTCCGGCAAAAATCAAGGCTTTTATTGAACGATGGAAACGACAGGTGCTGTGTGCCGCAGATAAGACCGCAGCTTAAAAAAGGAGTTGGACAGTATGAAACAATTAGGAAATCTTGCCATCGTCTGCGCAAAACGCGCAGATGTATCCTTGCATATTTCGGAGGGCCAGGTCTTCGTGCGTTGTGACACCATTTCCCCGCAGCCATGGTCTGCACCGTGGAATGACGATAACGCTATTCTTGCCATGATCCGAAAGCTGAATTTCGGTGATAGTACCAACGAAAGGAATGAACATAATGGCTAACGCAGTAGAAATGAGCACTATGAGAAAGCTGGTCGCACAACTCAACCAATACCGGCACGAATACTACAACCTCAATGCCCCCAGCGTAGCAGATGATGTGTACGACTATATGTACGATGAATTACTGGCGTTGGAGGAGCACACCGGTGTCTGCATGGCGAATTCGCCCACACAGACGGTTGGGTATCCTGTCGTGTCAGCATTACCAAAGGTCGCACACGACATTCCCCTGCTATCGCTGGATAAGACCAAGAGCATTGAGGATCTGATCGCATTTCAGGCAGGGCGTACAGTTGATCTGTCACTGAAGCTGGATGGTCTGACAACAGAGTTGATCTATGAAAACGGTCAGCTTATCCGCCTCTCAACGCGCGGAGATGGGTCTATCGGTGAGAATATCACACACAACGCAAAGGCGATCTCCGGCATTCCCGAACGCATCCCCTATGAAGATCGATTGGTGGTTGTCGGCGAGAGCTTCATCCACAACAGCGATTTTGAGAGTCTGAAATCCATCACGGACAGCGCAGGCAATCCGTATAAAAACAGCCGCAATCTGGCAGCCGGTTCCATAAGGGCTTTTGACGCAGCGATCTGCGCCCAGCGCCATGTGTCATTTCTTCCCTTCTCGGTTTTGGAGGGATTCGAGGAGTACACGGACTGGGCAAACGGAAAACATGCGCGGCTTCTGAAACTCACTGAGTTTGGGTTCGGCGTCATTCATGCCGTACAGTTGCAGGATGGCGACAAGGCACAATATGAACAGCTCATAGCCCAAATGCGCGAGGCCGCAGAAATGAGCGATCTCCCCATCGATGGTCTTGTCCTGACCTACGATGAGGTGGACTACTCCAGGACCTGCGGGCGCACCGGTCACCACTTCAAGGATGGACTCGCCTTCAAATTTGAGGACGAGTTATACGAAAGCGTCCTGCGGGATATCGAATGGACTCCTTCGCGCACCGGCGAGATCGCGCCGGTGGCGGTACTCGACAGCGTAGTGATCGATGGATGCACCGTATCGCGTGCCAGCCTGCACAACTTATCTTTCATTGAGAGTCTTGAGCTGATGCCCGGCTGCCGTGTGCTGGTGTCCAAGCGGAATATGATCATTCCTCATATTGAGGAAAATCTGGAACGTGGGCATTTTGATCTAGATGCTGTAACGCCGAAGCACTGCCCTTGCTGCGGTGCAGAAACGCGGTTTCATATTACAGACGGAGGGAAAAAGGCACTCTTCTGTGATAACCCAGACTGCGCCATGCGAAAGCTTCGGCGGTTCGTGCATTTTGCCAGTAAAAAAGCTATGGATATTGAGGGCTTATCCGAGGCCACACTGGAGCGTTTGATTGCTCGCGGCTGGCTACACAGTTTCACAGACGTCTATCGCCTGGATCACTATATGCAGGAGATTATCTGCATGGACGGATTTGGCGAGAAATCGTGGGATAATCTGTGGGGTGCTATACAGCGCAGCAGAAATACCACATTTGAGAGGTACCTGATTGCCATGGACATCCCGATGATAGGTAATCACGCCAGCAAAGTGCTGGCGAAGCAGTTTGGCAGCTCGCCTTCCGCTTTCGAAGAAGCCGTGGAAAATGATTTCGATTTCTCACAGCTTCCCGATTTTGGAGAAACACTGCGCCAAAACATTCATCAATGGTTTGCACAAGAAGAGAATCGTATTCTTTGGGAGGAATTACAAGAAATGGTGACGATCCAAACCGTAACTACCGAAACGCACTCAATGGAGGACAACCCGTTCGTGGGCTGCACGATGGTTGTGACCGGAAAGGTCGAGCCTTATACCCGCAGCGGCATCAACGCGAAGATCGAATCGTTGGGTGCTGTGGCCGGCAGTTCTGTAACAAAAAAGACCGACTATCTGATCTGTGGTGAAAACGCCGGCAGTAAGCTGGACAAGGCACGTGCCTTGGGCATCCGTGTACTGTCACCGGGCGAGTTTTTCCGGATGATCGGAGAATGAGGCGCAGGCGTTAGTCGCAAAAGGGGTAGAGAGCGCAGTGCTCTCTACCCCTCCACTCTAAAATGCAAGAAAGGTGTGAATGAAGTGAAAGAGCTCACAGAGCTGAAAAACGAGTTTTATGAGGTTATGTACAAATACGAAAAGAGTTTTTCGGAAGAGGGTGTTATGGCTAATCTGACAGCCTGGCAGACAGCGAAAGCGGATCTGCTTTCACTGCTGCGGCGTCATCCCAGTTGGAACGAGGATGAACAGGCCATCATCTTCGACTGTAATCAGGCCCTCTCTATTCAGCCTGATATGGTAGATGAAACGGCCTTCACGCTGCTGGACATCGCCTCTGAGATACTCAGCGGTGAGCAGCTGGAGGATTTTCGCACAGCACTGCATGCGGCCGTGTCAGGCTATAGCTGCACCGTTTCTGAAGAAAATCTGGAGATCCTACGCCAGCGCGGCGGGATACGCTGTGCCAAAGATCAGAAGGCCAGCCGCATTATCGGAAAACTCTGCAAGAAATACGGCGTCGATAGACATACCCGGTACAACGCCGTTTTTGCACAGCTTGCCGACGCTCTGAACCCGTTGACCATGCAGGAGATCGGAGTTCTCTCCGTACATCCCTGTGACTTTTTGGAGATGTCCAGCAAATCCAACACATGGGTGTCCTGCCATCGCCTTAGCGACGGAGGATACCAGGCGGGTTGTCTTTCCTATATGAACGATAGAGTCAGCATGGTATTTTATGCCGTAGATGCCGATGTTTCTGGGGAATACCGCAAAGCCATACGCCGATACCGGCAGATGTTTTTCTATGAAAACGGCACCCTGTTCCAGTCCCGGCTTTATCCTGCCGATACAGGAAACGCGCTGGAAGTGTCCAAGCTGTTCCGCCATCTGGTGCAGAAGGCTATTTCCCGATGCCTGACGGAACCAAACCTCTGGTATCTGAAAACAAAACGTCCTGACTTGAACGCCCATCTCTCGACCTACCGAGGCAGCTTACATTATCCGGACTATAATTATCACGGCAATCTCTCGGTCCTGCAGGGACATAGAAAAGACACGGAGTTGACCATCGGAGCTGCGGCTCGGTGTGTCTGCTGCGGCAATGAGCTGCGGAGCAATGGTGCCATCAAGTGTTCTTGCAAAGAGGTGGTCGTCTGCCGTAAATGCGGGCAGACGGTAGCGCGTGGTCAAGGAATCTATCTTGAAGATGGTTTTTATTGTAAGACGTGCCTGCATATTTGCGCCGCCTGCGGCCGCCCCACTTTAGGCACTATGTACCCAGCCTATAACCGGCGCGGCACCTTGGTGGAGGTCTGTCAGGACTGCTACCAGCAGTTGACCTCCGGTTGCGCATCGTGCAGCATGGCCTCCGCCTGTCGTGCTATGGGTCATACGCTTTGTGAAAAAGCCACCGTGGCGGTGGCGTAAGGAGGAGCATAATGAATATTTGCGAAGCTATGGGAATGAGTATATCCCATTTTGAAAGCATCTTGAAGATGACCCAGCGCGAGCTGAAAGAGCATCTTGTGCAGCAGCTGCGCACGCACGACTATGAACCCGTCTGCAAAAGCGGATTTCTTTATGCAGAAGGTACTGTCCCCGTGTTGCTGGTCGCCCATCTGGACACAGTTCATACCCACCGGCCGGATATCATCTGCTGCTCCGAGGATGGACGCTACCTGATGTCGCCCTACGGGATCGGTGGTGATGACCGTGCCGGTGTGTATATGATCCTGATGCTGATGCGCGAGTGCCATTGTCATATCTTATTTTGCGAAGACGAGGAGCTCGGCGGTGTGGGTGCAAGGAAATTTACCAACAGCAAGCTGCGTCCGGAGGTCAACTATATCGTTGAATTGGATCGGCGCGGCAGAAATGACGCCGTATTCTATCACTGCGATAATCCTGACTTCACAGAGTTCGTTTGCAGCTTCGGTTTCAAGGAGAACTCCGGCTCGTTCAGCGATATCTCTGTGGTCGCACCGCACTTGAAAACTGCGGCTGTCAATATCAGCGCAGGTTATTTCAATGAACACCGTCCCCATGAGATGATCGACACCTATGCCATGTGCGAGAATGTCCGCAGGCTAACCGCTATGTTTTGGCAAAACACCTGTCACTTCCCGTATAAGGAGCGCGTACACGCACGCGGCTCCATGTTTGGAGAGCAAAGCAGCCTCTTTGCTCCGATGGTGGAAAGACCGTCGCGGGCAGCCACATGTAAGCTGTTGATGCCCCTGCCGGAAGAAACGCGGCTTTATATGGGGCAGCATCAGATTGGCTCTGCACCGGAATATAGGATGGATCGTTCCGGGAACCTCTATATGTACTTGGAGCGACTGAATGCCGCCGTAGAGGCAGACGGGGTGTTCGCCTGCGATGCAGGAGGTCATCCACCCGTGTTCTCGGCGGTCTGCGAAGGGACGAGGTTTCTGCCGGTATACACCTATGAAGAAGCCGTTGAGAGACTTGAAAATGCATAGTTATTAGTGAAATTGGGAAGCCCAGCTCGCCTTTCATGCGAACTGGGCTTCTTCCATGCAGCGGCTAAACCATAATTTCCTTAGAATGCGACGGGAGATTTCTCTCTATCGAATATTGAACTTTGCCACGCACTTCAAGAACAGCAGGCACAGTTCCTGAAGCAGATCCTCATCAAAGATCCCGTTGACCACGGATTCCTTGTATAAGAGCGGGTAGTACATATGCAGAAGTTCCTCCATTGCAGACGAATCCCCGTTCTTCGCACTCATGAACAGCTCCATGAAATCATTCACCTTTACCACCTCCCACAGCGTTTCTCAGGCGCAAGACCGTGCGATGATAGGACATGGCCGCAGCTCCATAGGTGATACCGAGCGACAGCGCGATCTCGGAAAGACTCATCTCTCCAAGGACTTTAGACAGAAATATGTAACGCTCTCGCTCGCTTAACCCTTGCATAGCAGCGAACAGACGCTCATTCTCCAATCGCTGCATCAGCGGCAGCCCACAGAAGAAGTCCGTTTCCTCACATAATTCCATCACCTCGCTGTGTCCCTCCATGGACAGTTCTGTCCGAAGAGCTGTGGAAATTCTCCTTAAATACGTTCTTTTGTAATTGCGAATCGCGGCAATCAGATAGGCTGTAAACTGGTTCTGTACCGCGCACGACTTGTACTGACTATCCCGCATGGCAGCAGGCCTCCTTTATCATAATGGTTTCGTTGGGGGAACGGCCATTATGGGCGGACCTCTGCACCGCACGACATTTTTCGTTGCTTTTCGACACAAGAAAAACGCCCGCATTCTGCTCAGGGCAGAATGCGGGCGTTTTGATATACGGCGTTGTCTCAGCTCAAAACGTATTCGCGTAAAGGGCTGTCTTTAGCGTCACTTTGTATCTTGTCCATAGTTCAGGCAAGGTCTTTTTGGTGTGTGTCGGTAAAAATGAAGCCCAACCTTTGCAGAATATGCAAAAGAGGGCTTATCCCCTTTATTTATCTTCGCTTCGGTTACGGTGCAGGCTTGCCTTCAGTGCCGTGACAGTATCCGTGATGATTTTTACTTCATCCTCGTTACAATCTGCGACCAGATCAGAAAGCCAACTGTTCAGGACAGGCCGCGCACTGCGCATTTCCATGCACAGCACCTCGGCGGGATCACAGTTCAGAATATTCATCATTTGCACAAGCAGCTTTGTGCTGGGAATCGTCATGCCGGTTTCAATATGGCTGATATGTGTAGACCCCACATCAGTCATCGCAGCCAGCTGCTCCTGCGTCATGTTTTTCCGTATGCGCGCTTCCTTGAGCCGTGCGCCTATAAATGCGTAGTCTATCATACAAACAAGTCTCCTGCAGATGAAGTGTTCTTAACTTGTATTGTATGTGCATTTTGCTCATGTTTTAATATCCTAAATGTGCAACCGCCTATATACTTATAGTCGCAAGGAAATTTATGCCGTTTTTTGGTACATCAGAGTATTATTTGCCTAATTAAGTCAAATTTTTTCGTTGAAAGGTCAACAAATCTCAAAAAGCCGGCTCGCAGCACACTTATAGCGCACACGCCGACAAAAGCGAACCATCCTACCACGCCGCACGCTTCCCTGTTTTTTTCACCGCTACCCTAACTGCTCCGTCACGGCAAAGTGGTTTTTCTCATACCGGATCAGCCCGTCCCGCTGCATGAGGGACAGCTCGTTGCTCAGCGCGCTGCGCTCCACGTTCAGGTAGTCCGCCAGCTGCTGGCGGTTGTAGGGGATGTCGAATTCATAGCTGCCGGTGCGCTTGATGCATTCCGAGAAATAGGACAGCAGCCGCTTATCTCCCCGTGTGGGCATCTGTCCCGCCGCTGCCGGGCGTATTCCAGCAGGGCGGCACACGCCGGGCAAAGCTCTTCACCCCTTCCCCCATGCACGTCTCGGCAATACCGGCGCACCATGAGGGTAACGGTTTCGATCTCCTTTTCCTTGTTCAAGCTCCGAATTCCTTTCTGTTTTATACACGGTTAGTTTCATCTAACTGCCTGTCAGAAGAAAAGGCAGGCCACCTGTATGCAGTCTGCCTTTTGTCTGATGCGAAGGCCCGCAGCCGCGCAGGGCTTACAACACCAGCGAGGGCGCTGTGTAGACCCGTGCCTTCAGCTCGCTGTTGAGCATATACAGCCCCTTGCTGTCACCGCCGAACAGCTCCATTTTGGTGATAAGATCGGCGGCGTTCTTCTCCTCCTCGCCCTGCTCCTTAATGAACCAGTCCAGCATCTGCATGGCGCGGAAGTCCCTGGCCTCATACGCGGCGGCGTAGATGGCGTCGATGCTGGCGGTGACCAGCTTCTCATGCTCCAGCGCTTTCTTCAGCGGGGTCATGTGGTCGCCTCGTTCCCACTCCGGCTTTGCGATAGCCTCAAAGGTGACGCCCTCGCCGTTATTCTGCAAATACTGATAGAACAGCATGGCGTGATCCCGCTCCTCCTGCGCCTGTACCCGGTACCAGTTCTCAAAGCCGTCTAAGCCCACGGCGGCGTAGTAGTTGGCAAAATCCAGATACAGATAGGCGGAGTAGAACTCCTTGTTGATTTGCTCGTTGAGCAGCTTCGATACATTAGCGTTCATTGGGTGCCTCCTTCAGCGTTGTTTTCTTCCTGTTTCCTGCAATCGGGACAGATATACCTGATTTTAAGATCATACGAGAGGATCTCCCGTCCCAGCGCGTGCTCGATCCGGCTCTGTATATCCGGCAGGTGAACGTCCGCGATTTTCCCGCACCGGCTGCAAATCAGGTGATCATGTCGTTCCGTCCGGTCGTACCGGTCCGGCGAACCCTGCTCGGTGATGCGGAGCAAAAGCCCCTCCTCCGCCAAACCGTTCAGGTGCTTATATACCGTACCCAGAGCGATGCTGGGATGCTCCCTCTTCATCTCCAGGAACACCTGCTCCGCCGTGGGATGCTGCTGCAGCTCCGTTACGGCGGCCAATATCTCCTCTGCGTATTTCGGCATACTGCGCCCCTCCAAAATAAGAACTATTCTTATTCTTGTTTTCCATTATACGCATATTCGCCCTGTTGTCAACAGCTATGGAGGGCTTCCGCTGAAAAATTGACGAAAAAGCTTGACACGCCGAACTGTATCTGTTATAGTCACAGTAGAAACTGTACTTGCCACAAGCACAGATTATCGCAGGAGGGATGACCATGGACAGTTCCTTTAATCTGGCGGTTCACGCGCTGGTCTGCCTGAGCCACAGCGGACGCTCTCTCAGCAGCGAGGCTCTGGCGGAGAACATCTGCACCAACCCCACCCGCGTTCGTCGGGTGCTGGCGGGGCTGAAAAAGGCGGGAATGGTGGAGACCCGGGAGGGTCTGGACGGCGGCTATCGCCTTTGCACCGACCCCGCAGCCCTTTCTCTCCGGCAGGTGGCGGAGGCGATAAATACCCGCTTTGTGGACTGCGCGTGGCACAGCGGGGACATTGACCGGGACTGCGCCATCTGCTCCGGTATGGCAGGCGTGATGGACGCGCTGTACCGGCAGATGAACGAGCAGTGCGCCGCCTACCTCTCGCACATCACGATCACAGATATTGAAACACAACTTTTTGCACAGAAATAGGAGGATATACGATGCTTACCATTACGACCAACAGCTTTGAAAATGACGTCCTGCATGCGGACAAGCCCGTGCTGGTGGATTTCTGGGCCCAGTGGTGCCCCTACTGCCGCCGTATTGCCCCGGCCTTTGACAAGGTGGGTGAGCAGTACGCCGACACGCTCATCGCTGGCAAGATCAACTACGACGAGGAGCCGCAGCTCATCGAGCGCTTCGGCATCGACACCATCCCCACGCTGATGCTCTTCAAGAACGGCGAGGTGCTCGGCTCCATTGTCGCGCCTGGCTCCAAGGCGGCCATTGAGACATTTATCCGGGAAACGCTGGCGCAGTGAGGGCGTGGCTATGGAGCGGATCTATGATATGATCATCATCGGCGGCGGCCCCGCCGGATACACCGCCGCCCTGTACGCCGCCCGTGCCGGGCTTTCCACGCTGGTGCTGGAAAAGCTCTCCGCCGGCGGGCAGATGGCGCTGACGGAGCAGATCGACAACTACCCCGGCTTCGAGGACGGCATCGATGGCTTTACGCTGGGCGAAAAAATGCAGCAGAGCGCCGAGCGCTTCGGTGCGGTGACGGAGCTGGCGGAGGTCTACAAGGCAAGCCTTTCCGGGAGGATCAAGACCTTGGACACCAGCGAGGGCGTCTTTCAGAGCCGCACGGTGGTCATCGCCACCGGCGCGACACCCCGCCCCCTGGGCGTTCCCGGCGAGGAGGCACTCGTTGGCAAGGGCGTTCACTACTGCGCCGCCTGCGACGGCGCGCCCTATCGGGGCAAGACCGTGGCGGTGGTGGGCGGCGGCAACTCTGCTGCGGCAGATGCCCTGACCCTGTCCCGCATTGCAAAAAAGGTCTACCTCATTCACCGCCGGGACAGCCTGCGGGCTACGAAGGTCTATCATGAGCCGTTGATGAACGCGCCCAACGTAGAATTTTGCTGGAACAGCACCGTTTCCGCTCTGCTGCACGACAGCCGCCTGACGGGGCTTCGGCTAAAAGATGTCAACACCGACGCGGAACATGACCTCGCCTGCGACGGCGTGTTCATCAGCGTGGGACGTGCCCCGGCGACGGAGCTGTTCCGACGCGAGCTGGCACTGGACAAGTCCGGCTACATCATCGCGGACGAATCCACCCGAACCAGTCTCCCCGGTGTGTTCGCCGCGGGCGACGTGCGCACCAAGGCGCTGCGGCAGGTGGTCACCGCCGTATCGGACGGCGCGGTGGCTGTCCACTACGCGGAAGAATATCTGGCGGAGAACCGGTAAAGGAGACTGTCTTGAGAACATACAGGGATAAAGAGGATCTCAAAAGCGAGATCCGTCAGAGCTTTGAAAAGTACATTTCTGAGTTTGATACGGTCCCGGAAGCCCTGAAGGATAAAAGAGTACCCGGTGTGGACAGGACACCGGCAGAGAATCTTGCGTATCAGGTGGGATGGACAACGCTGCTTTTGAGCTGGGAGGCTGACGAGAAGCGCGGAATGGACGCGAAAACACCGTCGGAGCAGTTCAAGTGGAACCAGCTGGGCGGCCTGTACTAATGGTTCACGGACACCTACGCCCATTTGTCCTTGGCGGAATTGAAGGGCAAATTATGTGAAAATATCGCCGCTATCCAGACCATGATCGATTCCATGAGCGAGGAGGAGCTGTTCCAGCCGCACATGAGACGGTGGGCGGATGACGCCACCAAAACAGCGGTGTGGGAGGTTTACAAATTTATCCACGTCAATACCGTCGCGCCCTTCGGAACGTTTCGGACGAAGATCAGGAAATGGAAAAAGGCAGTGCTGTAAATTGCAAGGAAGTGCAGCAAAAAGCGCAGCCGCAGAGAACATCTGCGGCTGCGCTTTTATCCATTCTCAAGGCTTCAGCCTCACGCAGCACCATATTGCCGTCTAAATCAGCAACGCCGTTTCACTTTTGAAGTATCGGGTGGCTGGACGAAGCCAGCCTCGGCGCTGGCATACCGTCCGGTCTCCCTCCGCCTACTCCGCGCAGAGCTCAGCCACCAGAGCATCCATCTGCGCCTCACTGGTTTGGTTCAGTGCGCCGCGCAGCGATACCTCCGTTTCGCACAGTCGGAGATCCTTCATCTTTTCCAGCTCGGCGCGCATCAGCCGCGCAGCGGCGGGTGCCCAGGATCCGTTTTCCATCAAGCCGACCCGGCGGCTCCGAAAGCCCTTGGCCTGCAAATGCTCCAAAAAGGCCTTCATGGGTGGAAACAGTCCTCCGTCATAGGTGGAGCTGGCCAACACCAGCTTCCCGCAGTAGAATGCGCTGGTCACGGCATAGGAGAGGTCTGTCACTGTCAAATCGCACAAGGTAACTCGCACGCCTTTTCCCTCCAGCTTACCCTTTAGGGTCTCCGACGCGCGGGCGGTGTTTCCGTGGATGGACGCATGCGCGATCAGTATGCTCTTCGGTTCCTCCGGTTTCCACTGTGACCACAGGTCATAAAGCTGCAGATACTCCTCCAACCCCTCTGTGAGCATCGGGCCATGGAGCGGGCAGATCGTTTTGATCTCCAGTGCGGAGACCTTTTTCAGCAGAGCCTGCACCTGTGCGCCGTATTTCCCGACGATATTGTAATAATACCGCCGCGCCTGCGGCGCCCACGGGGCGCGGGCAGTCCGCTCCAGTGCGCCGAAGCGGCCAAAGGCATCCGCTGAAAACAGGATCTTTTCCGTTTCCTCATACGCTGTCATTACCTCCGGCCAGTGTACCATCGGCGCCATCAGGAAGCGCAGTCGGTGCGTACCCAAGGAAAGCGTATCTCCTTCGCCGACCTCCAGCATACGGCCCTCCGTCAGCGCACCTGTGCCGAAGAACTGCTTGATCATGGTAAATGTTTTCGCATTTCCCACGAGCTTCATCTCCGGGTACCTTTGCGCCAGATGCATGAGGCTGCCGGAATGATCCGGCTCCATGTGTGTGACCACAAGATAGTCGGGGCTACGCCCCTCCAACACCTGCGCTACATTGGAAAGCCATTCCTCCGCCGCCCGTGCGTCCACGCTGTCCATCACGGCGATCTTCTCATCCAGAATGACATAGGAGTTGTAGCTCACTCCCATAGGCTGGACGGGGTACTGGTTTTCAAAGAGTGTCAATGTGTTGTCGTCCGCCCCTACATAGCGGATCGCATCCGTTACCGTTCGAATGGCCATCGGAAAAACACCTCCTGATCTTCTGTTTGGAACCGGCATTATCCGGTTTTTCTATCTGAATCGAATGCCCCAATAGGGACGGAAGCAGCTCCGCTACACCCGGCACACGGCCGCCGCGCGATGCCCTGCGGGCAGGCCGTCCGGCGCATCCGGAGAAAGCTCCCAGCGCACCTCTCCCGCCCACCGGGAGGCGACAGCGGAGAAGTGGAGCAGCACGATGCCCAGATCCAGCGCGGCGTCAAGGTTGTCGGTGTAGGCGTCCTCCTGCTGCACCAGATAGATGCTGTGGCCGCGGACAAGGAAGCCGTAGGGCTGGCGGTTGAGGTAGCTGGGGGACAGGGAGGCGGCGTAGAATGCCTGCCAGAGCATATCGTCATAGAAGTCCATCATTTCATCAAGACCGGACTTGTTGCTCCAGCTTTCCATGTGAACCAGCTCATGCACGCTCTTTTTCGGCGCGTAATACTGCTGCTCGGCCTGCACGTCGATCTGCGACATGCTCTGAATGTTCATCCGCAGCTTTTTCGCCGTCTTTTCCCCGTAGCCGAAGGCCACGATGGCCGCCACCTCCAGCGGGGTGGTAAGGGACAGAGCCTTTTTGATCTTGTCGCTGTCGGTAAAGGTCAGCCAGCAGGTGTCGATGTCCAGCTCCGTCAGCTTGAGGACAAGATCCTCCATCATGTACCCGGCGTTGACGCCTGCGTGGATGTGCCGGGCGGACATAAGGAGCAGATAGTGCGGCGCACCGATGAGGAACTGCTGGTAGCCCGCGGAGCTTTCCAGTGCCGGCTGCGCGTCCTTATCCAGCACGATCAGCTCCGTGGCGATCTCCGGAACAAGGCGGGGGCAGGTCTTTTCGTAGTAGGTGCGAAGCTGGGCGAGTGCCTCGTTCGGCACCTCCTTTCCGCGAAAGGCGCGAACGGACTTGCGGTTTTGGATCATAGCACTGTAATTCATGGTAGCATCTCCTTTCCGAAACTCGTTTTGTTACGTTCTGACTTGCTGTGCCTCTTTTGGAAAAAGGGCGGACAAGCGCGGGATCGTGCTTGTCCGCCCCATCTCGCGGAATGCGGTCTCCCCGGCAGGGAGGCGGCAGCCTATTTCTTTCTTTCACTCCCTGCGCCGGTCACTGCACGGACTCCAAAATCGCGTCCGCCAGCGTTTCCAGCTCAACGGCCTTGTCCTCCCCCAGCGAGGAGGCAAGACTGAGCCGCTCGTTGAGCACCGTCATGTTCTTCAGCTCGTCGTTGACGAATTTTTGCATGAGGTCGCCGGACTTCACCGCCCATGAGCCGTTTTCAATGAGGGCAAAGGTACGGTTTTGCAGGTTCAACGCCTTCATGTCCATAAGGAAGTCGTGCATGGCGGGGTAGATGCCCAGATTGTAGGTCACCGAGGCCAGCACGATGTGGCTGTACTTGAACGCCTCGGAGATCAACTGGGACACATGGGTGGAGGACACGTCGTACAGCGCCACACGGCGCATGCCCTTGTCGCAGAGCCGTGCCGCAAGTGCCTGCGCCGCGTTCTCCGTGTTGCCGTACATGGAGGCGTAGACGATCAGCACGCCCTTTTCCTCCGGCGCGTACCGGCTCCACGTGTCGTACTTCTCAATGAACCAGCCCAGCTTCTCCCGCCACACCGGGCCGTGGAGGGGGCAGATATACCTGATCTGATCCAGGATCCCGCCGGCCTTTTTCAGCAGGAGCTGGATGTGGGGGCCGTACTTGCCCACGATGTTGGTGAGATAGCGGCGGGCATCGTCCAGCCAGTCCCGCTCAAAGTCCACCTCGTCGGCAAACAGCTTGCCGTCCAGCGCGCCGAAGGTGCCGAAGGCGTCGGCGGAGAACAGCACGCCGTCGGTAACATCGAAGGTCACCATGGCCTCCGGCCAATGCACCATGGGCGCGCCCACAAAGGTGACGGTGTGCCGGCCGAAGGAGAAGGTGTCCCCCTCCTTCACCTCGATGCACTCGTGGTCGTCCACGTGGAAGCCGAACTGCCGCATGAGCATGAAGGCCTTTTCGTTGGAGATGACCTTCACCTTGGGGTGCCGCAGCAGGATCTCCTCGATGCAGGCGGCGTGATCCGGCTCCAGGTGGTTGATGAGCAGATAGTCCAGCTCCCGCCCGTTCAGGACGTGGTTCAGGTTCTCCAGCAGCTGGCGGCAGGCGGACCAGTCCACGGTGTCGAACAGCACCGTTTTCTCGTCCAGCAGACAGTAGGCGTTGTAGCTGACGCCGCGGGGAATGGGGAAGCAGTTTTCAAACAAGGCAAGGCGGTGGTCGTTGGCACCCACCCAGTAGAGGTCGCTGGTCACATTACGCACACAATACATATCTCATACCCTCCCGGCTCAAGCCTTCACAAATTGATCCTTGCCCTCCGCGCACTCCGGGCATACCCAGTCGGCGGGGAGCTGCTCAAACAATGTACCCGGCGCGATCTCGCCGTCCTCGTCGCCCAGCTCCGGCACATATTCGTAGCCGCAGCCGCCGCACACATAGGTGTCGCCGATGGGCGTGGGCTTGGGCGGCGTGGGACGCTTCATCTTCACCATCGGCGGCGCGGGCAGCTTCTCGCCGCTGTCCATCGCGGCAGTGAGCAGGGGCAAAATCTCCATCACGTCGCCCACGATGCCGTAGTCGCAGTTCTTGAAGATAGGCGCGTTGCCATTTTTATTGATGGCCACGATGGTGGAGGCATCCTTGATGCCCTTGAGGTGCTGGGTGGCGCCGGAGATGCCGCAGGCGATATAGAGGTTGCCGGTGAACTTCTGCCCGGACATACCCACATAGCGGTCAAGGGGCAGATATTTCAGCGTCTCCGCCACGGGACGGGAGGAGCCGATAGCCGCGCCGGCGGCCTTGGCCAAGCCCTCCACCAGCTTCATGTTCTTCTTCTCGCCGATGCCCTTACCGGCGGAGACCACACGCTCCGCCTTGGGAATGGGCGTATCCATGGGGATACCCACGGAGAAGTCATGGCCGTCCTTTTTCAGTGCCGCCACCAGATCGTTGACCTGCTGGGCGGCGTCGCCCTCCCGGAAGATGGTGCGCTTGCGGATACCGGTGATGGGCGCGGGCTTCTTGGCCGTTGAGCGGCTTTCGCCGCCGCTGCTCTTGCCCAGCCTGCCGATGAGATGGGAGGCGATGACCACCCGCTGGATCTCGTTGGTACCCTCATAGATGGTGGTGATCTTGGCGTCGCGGTAGGCCCGCTCCACCTCCATCCCCTTGAGGAAGCCGGTGCCGCCGTGGATCTGCACGGCGTCGTTGGTGACCTCCAGTGCGATGTCTGAGGCGTACATCTTCGCCATGGCGGACTCCATGCCGTAGGGGGCGTGCTGCTCCTTCAGCTCCGCCGCGGAGTAGACGAGGAAGCGGGCGCAGCGCAGCTTGGTGGCCATATCCGCCAGCTTGAAGGAAACGGCCTGCTGTGCCGCGATGGGCTTTCCGAACTGGACGCGCTCCTTGGCGTAGGCCAGCGCGTGCTCAAAGGCCCCCTGAGCGATACCCAGCGCCTGCGCCGCGATACCGATGCGGCCGCCGTCCAGCGTGGACATGGCGATCTTAAAGCCGTCGCCCTCCTTGCCCAGCAGGTTCTCCTTGGGCACCTTCACGTCGTTGAAGATCAACTCCGCCGTGGAGGAGGAGCGAATTCCCATCTTGTCGTAGTGGTCGCCGAATTCAAAGCCCTTCCAGCCCTTCTCCACGATGAAGGCGGAGATGCCCCGGGTGCCGATGTCCGGCGTGGTGACGGCGAATACCACATAGGTGTCCGCCTTGGGCGCGTTGGTGATGAAGATCTTGCCGCCGTTGAGCAGGTAGTGGTCGCCCTTGTCCAGTGCTGTGGTTTCCGTGCCGCCGGCGTCCGACCCTGCGTTAGGCTCGGTAAGGCCGAAGGCACCCAACTTCTCGCCTCTTGCCAGCGGCACGAGATACTTCTGCTTCTGCTCCTCCGTGCCGTAGGCGAAGATGGGCCACGCGCCCAGCGACACGTGGGCGGAGAGGATCACGCCTGCACCGCCGTCCACACGGGCCAGCTCCTCCACCGCCATGGCGTAGCTGAGAATGTCAAGGCCCGCGCCGCCGTATTCCTTGGGGAATGGCAGCCCCAGCCAGCCCAGCTGTCCCATCTTTTTGACAGGTTCGTCAGGGAATTCATTGTTCTGATCCAGCAGGAATGCAAGAGGCTTGATCTCCTCCTCCGCAAAGGCTCGGATCTTGGCGCGCAGCTCCTCGTGCGCGGGTGTGGTCTGAAACAGCATACGGTGTACCTCCTTATGTCACATTTGTTGGGTCATTTCCTCTTTTTGAATTGCTTCGCCGGTCAGCAGCCGGTGCAGGCTCACGGCGCGGAACGCCTCGTCCTGCTTTCGCTGCAGCTCCGTTAGCTGGCAGTGGATGGCGCATTTCCCATGTTCGCTTTGCCAGCGGCAGTCATACCCCGGCTCCATGCAGGCACACAGGACGTCATGCTCTCCCATGACGACCATGAGGTCGTAGAGGGAAACGCCACACAGGTCGCAGGACAGCCGGCAGCCGCCGGCTGCGCCCCGGCTCACCTGCACCAGCTCCCCAGCGGAGAGCTTTCGCAGGATCTGATAGGCAAACTGCATGGGGATCAGCTCCGTTTCCGCCATCTCGGCGGCGGAGTGCTTCTCTCCGTCCAGCAGCACCCGCAGCATCCGCAGCGCATAGTCCGTTTCCCTTGTGATGAGCATATCCCTGCATCTCCTTTTTTGTTATATACCCATTCTATCAATCTTGATAAATCTTGTCAAGATATTTTCGGAGGAATTATACCGTCATTCTGTCATATTCCGAAAAAACGCACCGCCTTGCCATGCAAAATATTGGTAGAGACAGCCTCGGCGTGGAGAACCATTGCGCACGAGAAAGACCATGCCCGCTGAAAATCAGAGCGGCGGGGCAGTTTACTGTCCCGCCGCCCATGGTTCAAGCTTCTGTTAGACTGATAGATTGAAATGGATGGAGATGCCTTTGTTCAGGCGTTTGGCGACGCTCCCCCGGTTTACCAATGTGTAGCATTGGTAATCAACGCCGTCTGTCCGTCCGTCACGGGAATGAAACCGCAAGTTGAATTTGTTTCCGCACTGGCAAATCATCAACCGTCCGTAGACAGTGGTATGCTGCATAGAGATTTTCCAGACGCTGTCTGGAAAATCTGCGGGTAAGCCTTAAAAGGATTTCGGCAAAAATTATTGTCCGTGTCCACTTTTGAAAAAACAACTTCTGCAAAAATGTTCCTCATGTCTACTTTTGAAAAAGTAAATTAAAAATTAATATTTTTCGTGTCTACTTTTCTTGACTGCTACACTTATTGATGCGGTTAAAAGAAAAAGTGTCAATTTATAATCGCATTTCCCTTGAAAAAGTGTCACATCATAGGTATAATAACCTTGTAAAACGCACAGGATAGATGTGGAGGTGCTGATGATGCTAAAAAGGAAAATTGAAAAAGAGATTATGCACTGGATCGAGAGCAGCGACAAGGCTTTGCTGATCTATGGTGTCCGTCAGGCTGGAAAGACATTTATTATTCGGGAGTGTCTGAAAGCGGCGGGGTGTGACTATATCGAGTTCAATCTCATACGGCAGCCGGAAATTGTCGAAATTCTGGCCGGTGCAACAAGCATTGATGACCTGATTCTGAAGCTATCCCTGTACAGCGATCAAAAAATAGTTCCCGGTAAGACCGTCTTTTTCTTTGATGAGATTCAGAAATACAAGGAGATCGCCACGAAGGTCAAGTTTCTCGTGGACGATAAACGATTCCGGTACATTCTGTCCGGCTCCCTGTTGGGTGTGGAGATCGTGAATCTGAAATCCGCACCGGTCGGCTATTTGCAGACGCTCAATATGTACCCGCTGGATTTTGAAGAGTTCCTGCAAATCTTCCATGTCGGCCAGCCCGTATTGGATACGCTGCGGAAGGCGTTTACATCCAAAACGCCCGTAGAGGAAGTCATTCACGGGAAAATCATGGAGATGTTCAATCTCTATCTGATTATCGGCGGGATGCCTGCTGCGGTGGAAAAATACCGGACGACCGGAAGCATTGATGATGTGATGGATGAACACAGAGCGATCATCGAGCAGTACAAGCTGGATTTTACGCAGTATGAAGCGGAAAACCGCAAACTGCTCCTCACGCACATTTATGAACTTATCCCGGCCGAACTGAATGAGAAGAACAAGCGGTTTATGATTGCGGACATCAAGAAAGGACTGCGCTTTGACCGGATCGAGGACAGCTTCACCTGGCTTTGGAAAGCTGGTGTTGCTTTGGGTGTGTTCAACACAACGGAACCTACGGTGCCGCTCATGCTGAATGAAAAAAGCACGCTGTTCAAGCTGTTCCTGTCAGATGTGGGACTGCTCACCACCTTATACGGAAAAGCCTGTAAGCTGAAAATCGTCACCAAAGAGAAAGATATCAACAAAGGTGCCGTCTATGAGAATGTGGTGGCTCAGGAACTTTATGCCCACAAATATTCCCTGTATTATTATAACAGCAAGAAAAAGGGGGAACTTGATTTTGTTGTCGAGCAAGCAGGGCGGGTACTCCCCATTGAAGTGAAGAGCGGAAAGGACTACGAAAAGCACTCGGCACTGGACAATGTGATGGCGGTTCCGGAATACGGGATTCAGGAAGCCTATGTATTCACGAATGATAATGTAAAGACTGACGGAAAGCTGACCTATCTCCCCATTTACATGGTCATGTTCCTGCAAGACGAACCGATTGGGTTTATCGATATTTCTGTGGATAAATTCAAACTGTGAAATACCAGAACGGCAATGGAAGCACTCCGTTCCCTAAAAGGGATGCGGGGCGCTTCCATTATATCCTTTCCTGCGCCAATGCTTCTGCCTGAGTGGATATGGGACTGCTCTTATGTTTCACGCTGGATATAAATCGTTTTAGAGGTACAGGTGTTTGAGCTTTTAGCTGCCCAGAGCGTTTGCCGCCATTATTGGGGACTTCCTTGCGATGCTGATCGAAATGGAAGTAGCGAAATGAGATTTGTTTTCCATGATTGATGGCCGTATTGATGTTATCTACCAGATAGTATATCTGCTCATTGAACGACTTGACCCGTTCGGAGACATACAGATTGCTTTTTAACTCCGCAGCCTGGTATATGCTGCTCATCCGGGAGAGCTTTTCGATAAGCTCTGCGCTTTTCTTGGCTGTAATAAACTTAGAGGATTCCACGGCATCGATCAGTAGCTTCAATTCCGGCAGCGTAAGCAGATGACTGCTCAAAGAATAGCGATTTTCCCGGCTACGCTCCTCCTCAATGTCAATGCCAATGTCACAGAGCTTCTGAATATCCCCGGGTATAGTCTTCCGGTCGCAGCGAATATCATTCTCCCGCAAGTATGTAAGGATATCCCCGGTCGTGGCATAATGCTCAGCATCTGTTTTTAGCCAAAGATATTGCAAAATATATAGGAGTCTGCTCTTAGACTCAGCCATACATCCACCCCATTTTATCAATTCTTCTGTGATTATAGAAATGGCCTCCCCTGCTTGCGATAGGGTCAAGCTGGGGAGGTCATTTCATATCCGGGTTATTTCCGTGTACCACTATGATTTATTGTTCCACCGGGAACTTTGACAGCTTTCCGTTTGCTACACGGTAGATCAATGCAGCATCCGTCGTGTTCACGACACCATCACCATTTACATCAGCTGCCAAAAGTTGATCCGCAGACAACTGATATTTTCCATTTGCATAACGGTAGACAATGGCGGCATCCGTGGAATCGACTTTACCATTCCCATTTACATCACCGTATTTGACCTCGGTCTGGTCCCCAATGGTCAGGGTCAGGGTAGTCATGGGCTTATCGCAGTGGACGCCGTATTCCATCTCCAGGGTGTCGCTGTTTTCTCGGTTTTGGTACATGGCGTAGGGGAAGGTGATCTGGAAGTCGGTATCACTGGCCTTCAGCGGCTTATCGGACCAGGTGACATACTTTGTCACATCACGGGTCATGCCGTTGGCGTAGTAGGCCGTTACCTGCATACCGGTGGGGTCGAAGGTGTCTTTTACATTGTAGGTCGTCTTGTCCGGCAGCTTCGTGACCTCGATGCGTTCAATGGTGCTGCCCACGGCCATCAGGTAGGCGGAGTCGTTTTTGAAGTAGATCGTGCCGTACTCATCCATGATGGGGCTGCAAATGGCATACTGGGCCTGTGCGCCGCTGGGCGTAAAGATGTTGTAGGGCGTCGTATAGGTCTCCGTCTGGCCGCTGGCCGTGTTGGTCTCCATGGTCTTCAGAGACACCTCGGTTTGGCCGGGCTTGTCCTCCAGCACCCGGAGCTTGCCGGGGGTGAAGTTATCGAAGAAGTACACATAGACGCAGCCTGTCTCCTCCATATAGGCCGTGGTCAGAACACCGCTGGTCTGGGGATAGCCGTGGGTGCGTACCGTATAGGCAATCTCCCAGTTGGGGATGTCGATGACCGTAAGGTTATGGCCACTGTATGCGCCGAACTGTGCCGTGCCGGAGATGCCGATATAGGCCCGCCCATTGTAAATGGTGGGTGTGCAGGTGGACATGGCGGGATTGGCGGGATCGTCCGCATAGTTGTAGAGCTTCAAGGTGCGGACATCCTCAATGGTACCCTTTTCGTCCACAGTGGCCTCGTAGAAGTAGCCGCCCTTGCTGGTGAAGTAATACTTGCCGTTGTAATGGGTGATAGAGCTGCGGATGTCGCCGGTCACATTCATCTTGTAGGAGGACAGCAGTTCGCCGGTTTTGGGGTTAAAGGACAGCAGACTGGGCTTGCCGGTGGTGTAGCCGGAAGCGCCGTCATCCGTGCCGATCAGCAGGAAGTCGTCGCACACATAGGCACCGGCCCAATAGAAGCCGCCCTTGCTGGTGTAGTACCAAGTGGGGAGCTTTTCTTCCATCGTCTGGGTGGGGTCCTCGTCGGTGGCGCTCAGGCAGACATAATGGGCTTCGTTGATCTCGCCTACCCAGAAGCCGGTGTAGATGTAGCCGTCGTGATAGACAATAGAGCTGTTGGGCTGACCGCCGATGGAGTCCCGGTAGATCCACAGGGAGTCCAGGGTATTGGCGTCGAACGCCTGGATCGTGCCGTCAGACAGGCCCACGAAAATCATGCCGTTGGCGTAGGTGGGCGGGTTGATGGCGAAGCTGGAGTTGTGATCCATGGGCTTATCAATGAGAATTTCGCCGGAGATAGCATCCACCTTGTAAATGCGGGAGCCGGAGTAGGTGTAGATGGCACCGTCCACCAAAATGGGGCAGCCGCAGGCGTTCACATCGTAGCCGGATCCAATGGAGGTAGCCCAGTACAGCTCGGCATCCTTGGCGTAGACCGGCGTCTTGTAGTCCACCACACCGTTATTCTCATTGTTTTGGCGTAAGTGGGGCCACGCAGAATCGAAATTGATGAGCTTGTCGTTGGCTGGAGCCTTCTTTAGCGTAATGGTCAGTGTACCGTCCTTGTCGGGGGCGGTATAGTGCTCCACCGTTTGACCGATGTACCCGGCGCAGGTGGTAGTGTAGGAATAGCTGGCACCGGGGGTCAGGCTGTAGGTGCCGTTTTTCTCCACGATGCGCTTGCCGTTCAGGTCGTTGGTCAGGAACACCGTGGCATCCGCCGGAGTCGTTTGGATGGTCAGTTGGATGGGGTCACTCTTCTGAACATGGACGGTATAGGTCAGCTCAATGCTGCCGGTATCTGCGTGGCAGACCTGTACCGAAATATCCTCATTATAAAGGTCTGTGTTCAGAACCGCTTCCGCGCCGGCCAGCGCATCATAGCGTACGCCGTTGACCTTGGCATAGTACCCGCCGCAGCAGGCGGTGTCTGTGCTGCTGTTGGGATAGGTGCCGGAGAGGTAGAGAGCGGTGGTCTCCCGGTCTACCTTAACATAATAATCCGTGGTATCTCGATCAAAGCGGGCCGTTCCGCCCTTTAGAGTTACAAAGGGCAGTGTCTCATCCTTTGTGGCAATAGTCAGGCTGGACAGGTGCAGCTGCCGCAGCAGCTGAATATCGTAGTCCTGATAGTAGGTAGTGCCGTTTTCTGTCTTGGAAATGCGGATCGTCACCGTCTGGCCGTAACCGGCCTTGGCCACGGCGTAGGTCAGGCTCTGAGCAAGACCCGTTTTGCTGACAGGCGTTGTGATCGTCTCCATCCGTGCGAGATTATGAATCTCCGGCACGGTGCTTTGGGTCCGATACAGCGCCGTCACGGTTCCGGTTGCCGTGGCCTGCATGGCAACGGAGCTGTTGCAGTCGGACACCGTATAGTTGTAGGTGTGGTCTGCCGCCGTGAAGGTCTTGTCGGCGGCGTAGGCGATCCGGCTGGAAGCATAGGTGCCGTTGTAGAATGCCAGATCGGTCAGCCAGTCGGTGGTGACAGGCTCCGGGACGGACACATTCAGTCCGCTGGAGGCCGTGAAGGTGATCTGCGTATGATACCAGGTGTTCTTCGTGGCGATGCAGGTATAGCTCTCGCCGGGGACCAGGTGATAGATCCCGTCCACCGGGGCAATCTCGGAGCCTGCTCCATTGATCACCTGCACCGTTGTTCCGGAAGGCACAGCCAGCGTCACCGGTACGGAAGCTACCTTCTGAATGTGGAGGGTATAGGTGCTCTGCTCCCCGTTGGGCGCTGCTACCTGAATCATGTGATCCTGCGTGTCTCCGGTCAGCTGCACCGCCCCGGTTCCGGTGACGGTATAATCCTCACCAAATGGTGCGGCGTCAATATCCACAGTGGAGGACACGGTTTTTAGGCTGTACTCCCGGGTGTTGGGCGCAAACTCCAGGGGCAGCTTGGTCCCCTCCGCCGTGGCTGCCAGAGCCTTCAGCGTGGGCACACGGGTCACGGTGACATCGTAGGACTGAATCTGCGTGTAGCCGTCCGAGCCTGTATACTGTGCTTCCAGCGCGAAGGTCTTGCCCTCCATGCCAGAGGTCAGCAGATAAGTAAGGGATGTGGCTGTGCTGTTCCAGCTGCGGGATATGCCCGACATATCCTTGCCGTTGGTGCCGGTATAGATGGTGCGGAGCTTGGTGGTCTTGGTATTCGGGACATTGCCCATCGCCGCATTCAGATACACGCTGCTCAGAGCATTGGCTGTATCCTCGATCCAATACTGCGCCGTGTGGTTTGCACGGTTTTGTGCAGCGCGGTAGGGTTCTTGATCGACATCCAGCAGCCGGATATTGCCGAACCACTCGCCGTAGGGCAGGGTCGCAGCGACCTGGGCGTCGGCGGAGACCGTCAGCGTTCCCTCTGTGCGGTTATATCCGCCGTCGGACACACAGAACTTATAGTCGCCGGCGATGACTTGGACGCTGCCGGTGCCGGTGGTAACATTGCCATAGACATCCGTAAGGGAGAGGATCGGTGCCTCCACCGCATTGCCGTTTTGGGTTGCTGTGGCGGAGACGGTGTATTTGGTCCCGTCCAGAAGGGCCGCATATTCGGCAATGGCGTCTTTCAGGTTTTTCAGCAATGGTCCTGCCGAGTCGGCAGTTGCCGTCCGCAGGCCCTTCAGCGCCGTTGCGTAGGCATTGGCCGCTGCCGGATAATTCTGCACATGGTTGGTCATGTCCAGGTAATCCGCCATTTGGATAATCAGCTGGATAGCTGCGTCCGAATAAGTCGAAGATACATGGAAGCAAAGGGCCTTGACGGAAGAAGCCGGAGCGTCCAGCTTATAGCCACCCTTGTCATAATAGAGCAGGTAATTGGCGGAAACGCCGTTGATCTCATAGACGAATCCGTTTTCCAGGCCGACAAAGTCAATATCTGAATCCGCCAGCGCCTGTTGAATGGTTTGCCCAGATTTATACTGGATACGGGTCGGCTCCACGATGGTGCTGTTGGCGTTCATAGCCACAAGCACAAAGCTACCGGCGTACTCCTCTGCGGCCATCGCCGTGACCGGCATGGCGGCAGAGAGCAGAAGCACCAGACTCAGCAGCAGAGCCATTACTCTTTTGTGCATTTTCCTTCCTCCTTGTTTTCAATACAGGCAGTTCCATAGCCGGTACCGTATTTTCTCCCAGGTTGTCCAGCTGCCCTTGCAGGCATCCAGTACACGCACGGCAAATGAGTCAACCTGCTTGCGCTGCTCCGGGGTCATCTCCTGGGTGCTGAACAGCGCCTTTTGATTCAGTTCTGCGGCCTCCGCAGCATCCTCCGGGAACTGCACCGTACTGTGGCGCAGCAGGCAAACGGCATAGCCATAGCGCATGGCAATGGCCTCCCGGTCGTTTGCGGCGTCGATAGCGGCCATCTTCTTCCGAAACACCCTGCGGCGATGGAAAATGCACCCGGCCAGCAGCAGGATCAGCAGCAAGGGAAGAAGCAGTAGGTAGTGGGCATTCAGTGAGAAGGTAAATCGGTCCTGCTTGTGCTCGTTGATCTCCTCTGGCTGCTCCACCTCTACAAATTGCTGGGTGTTGTTCTCATAGGTATTCTCATCAGGGCTGTCGCCGCCCAGGGACAGTTCCTCGTCGTCTATGTAGCCGGGAGTCACCTCGAACGGCACAAAGCCGACACCGCTGACATAGTATTCCGCCCAGGCGTGGGCGTTTTCTTCCGTCAGGGTAATGGTCTCACCGGCCTTGTAGCGGGCGGCATCCTCTGCCGAGAGGTAATATCCCTCCACATAGCGGGCCGGAACGCCCATGTAGCGCAGCATCAGCACCGCTGCCGTGGCGTAATGGACGCTGTAGCCGTGTCCGCTGCGCTCCAGCGTATATTGCAGGAAGTCGCCGCTGCCGTTCATGGTCCGGGCAGTCGCATCGTAGGTCATGGCTTCCCGTAGATAGTCAAAGATGATGGTGCGGATGTCGCTGATGGTCCGGGTCTGGGTGTCCAGCTTCAATTGCCGCTGGAGGACGGCCCAGCTATCCTGGGTCATTTGCAGGTCCACGGCCCGGAGATAGTCGGCATAGGCCTGCTCCTTGGATAGATAGGTCTCGATGTTTTCCCGGCCCTGGGCTGTGGAGAGGTTCCGCTGGATCTGATACCAGTCCGGGACGCTGCCTTTCAGATAATACAGGCTCTCTGCCGGGGGCAGATTCGTGTCCCCGATGCGGTCCGCTGCCAGCGTTTCGCTGCCGTAGACGGCGTAGGGGTAGTAGCCGTGGGCGGAACAGGCGGAGAGATTTCGTATAGTCATGGACAACGGTGTGGCCGTCTCCGTATAGCCATCCGCCAGTGCAATTTGACTCTGGCCGTAGAAACCCGCCTCATGGAGCCAATAGAAAAGGTCCTCATATTGGGCAGTTTCTTCGGTATCGGCTGCTTTCCAGCCGGTGCCGGTGTAGGTGTCGTAGACCTGCCCACGCAGATACACCTTTTCCGGCTGCTCCATTGTGACTTCCAGCGCCGGGGTGTCGCTTTTATTCCAGGCGGGTAAGTTCTTGAGGTTTCCTTCCGGCATGGAATTGGTATCGCTGTCGTAGTGCCGCTGGTGAAGCTGGGTTTGCATCGTCTCGACCATGTCTGTATTCAGCTTGTCTTGGCAGGACAGGCCCATCAGCAGACACAGCGCTGCACACAGGACCGGCAAGATCAGCTGCGCCGGAACGCCTGCAAGGGCTTCTCCCTCTGCCGTGTGCTGCACCATCAGCAGCACCGTGCCAATAATCAGCAGCCCACCGCCGATGCCTATGGGAAACAAGCCCAGCAACAGGGCTGCATAGCAGGGCAGCAGAATCGGCAAGGCCAGCAGCATCCGTCCGCTCCATGCGCTACGGCTGAGAAGCAGCGACACCGCCAGTAGCAGAACCGTTACCGCCAGAGGCAGAAATTGGGCATCCGCTGCCGCAAGGTCCAGGTAGATCTTCCCGGTCTTTTTCGTCAGCAGGGTCAGGAAATCATTTGCCAGTGTTCCAAAACCGGGTAGGACAAATTTGTTCAGTGCCAAGCTCAGAAGAAGCAACACGCCGATGCCCGCTGGAACGAGCCAGTTCCCGATTCTGGTTTGGTATACTATCAGCAACGCCGCCTGCACCAAAATCGCAGCTGCTGTCATGGCCCACCATGGGTAGGGAACAGAGGGAAATGCAGCGGTTAAAAGCAAGCAGAAGCCCACCGTCAGAACGGCACAGACCACCCAAGCACCCCAGGGAAAGTGCAGCTTTTTCTGTGCCGTTTCGGTGACAATCCACTGGAGTCCGTTTTCATTTTTTCGCATGATGGATTAAACCTCCAGTCGCTGCATGGCCTCGGAATAATTCTGCGGGGCAAAGGTGGTCGCACCGGGGTACTGTTCTTCGGTACAGAGGATGAAATGCACCCGTCCGTCCGTGAGCAGCTGTTCTTCCGGCGCTGTGCCGAAACAGAGAATTCGGCTGTAACCGTCAGTTTTGGGCAGGCGGCACTCAGCGCTGCCCCTGGTTTTTACCAGAGACGGGATGGCCTGCAAAAGCTGGTTTTCCTCTGAAATGTCCTGGACCTGCAGATCGTCCCGGTCCGTCCAGCACAGGGTATAGGGTACACCACTTTGCAGCAGTGCCATGCCTGCGGAGGACACGACCTCCGCCAGTGCGTCCATCTGCTGGGGGTTACCGCCGGGACGCTTATCCCAGAATACCAAAAGGGAACGGCTCTCCGGCTGGCTGGCCTCTTTCAGAATCAGCTCATCTAACTTGGAGGACAGCTTCCAGTGAATTTGCCGGATATCATCGCCGGGGCGATACTCCCGGAGCTGGTACACCTCGCTGCGGTCCTCACCCCGTCGATTGGAAGTGCCGTCGTCGGCATAGGCCGGTCGGGCGGTCATGTCCGCCTCCATTGGATACAGGTCCGGGAGGATGGTCAGACGGGCATCCGCTTTCACGAGGGCCTTCATGGGAAGCAGGCCCAGATAGTCCAGCAGGGTAAACCGGCTGATCTGCACATACACTCTGCCGCAGAAGCTGCTTTGCAGCAGGATGGTTTGGCTGCTTTCGCCCTTGGCTCCGATGCTGCCGGTCAGCGTCACTGTCTGGTCTTCCTCAGTGAGATCATTGCGGATAGAGACCTGACAGCCATAGCGCATTACGGGCAGAAACGCTCCGTTGCGGATACGCACCCGACAGCTGACTGCCGTGCGTTTTGCCGCTGTGGCCGGGGTCAGAATGTCCGCCTGCAGGTGCCTGCGAACATAGAAATTGACCGCCCAGGAGGCCAGGGGCAGCAGGAGCAGCAAGCAGAGTCCGGCCAGCGCCCAGAAGGAGCCGCTTGTAAGAAGCAGCGCCGCCAACGCCAGCAGCAGGATCAGATAACACAGGGCGCTGCCTAAGATCGTTTTTCTCATTTGCTGGAAAATTCCCGGACATCCGGCTTCTGGACGGAGGTAAGTACATTTTGCAGGATCAGTGCCGCTGTATAGTCCTGGAGCCGCGCCTTGGAGTTGAGGATCAGACGGTGGACGCACACATCCGGGAACACGGCGCACACATCGTCAGGGATCACATAGTCCCGGCCCTCTAAGTAGGCGTTGGCCTTGGCCGCACGGGTCACAGCCAAAGCGCCACGGGGACTGACACCCAGGGTCACATAGGCGTTGGAGCGGGTCAGATCCACCAGCTCTGCAATATAGTCATAAATTCGGTCTGCCACATGGATATTGCTGACCTCTGCAATGAGCTTTTCCAGCTCGGCAGGGGAAGTCACTGTCTGGCAGGCAGAGAGCGGGTCCACATGATGGCGATCCTTCAGCAGTGCCGCCGTGCTGGCCCGATTGGGATAGCCCATGCTCAGTTGGAGCATAAAACGGTCCAGCTGGGATGCGGGCAGCATCTGCGTACCCGCAGAACCCACCGGGTTTTCCGTTGCCAGCACGATAAAGGGCTTCGGCAGGGGCCGGGTCACGCCGTCCACGGTGACCTGCAACTCCTCCATAGCCTCCAGCAGAGCGGATTGGGTCTTGCTGGAGGTACGGTTGATCTCGTCCGCCAGCAGCAGATTGGTCATAATGGCTCCGGACTGATATTTCAGCTTGCCGTCTGCCTTATCGAATACGGAAAACCCGATAATATCCGATGGCAGGGTGTCGGAGGTGAACTGGACACGCTTGGAGTCCAGACCTAGCGTTTTGGAAAATGCCTTGGCCAGCGTCGTCTTGCCCACGCCGGGGACATCCTCCAGCAGCACATGGCCCTGTGCCAGGATGGCCAGCAGCACCTTGCGGACGATGTCCTCCTTGCCCAAAACGACCTTGTTGACCTCTGCCTGAATTTGATCTGTCAGCTTGTTCATGCCTTTTTCCTCTTTCTGCCGATGATGTAGATCGCACCGGCGGCGATTACGACTACCGCACCGATCACGGCGCAGATGATGATTCCATTTGTGCCGAATGCCTCACGGGGCGCTTGAGTGCCGTCAAAATGCAGCACCCACGGCTGCCCGGACCGCACACGCTGCACAGCCACTAAGGCCAGGACGGATTGGGCCGTTGCCAGGCCGTCGCCGGCCCCCTCCAGCACATGGCGGTAGGTGCCGTCCGCTTCCCGGAACTGGGAAAGCTCCGTCAGCAGGGTGTGCTCGTCCTTGATAAAACGGCTATCCGTCTCCGGGTCAATGCCCAGGGCGCACAGGGCCAGGATGACCTGGGCTGTGCTTTCCGCGTTCTCATCGCCGTAGGCGATATACCCGCAGGTGTCCGTCAGCTGGCCGGAAAGATAAGTAAGCGCTGCGTCGATCTCGGTCTCCAGCTGGTTCCGATAGGGGGCCAGTGCCTGCACCGCCATAGCGGTGATGTCCACATCCGATTTTCCGGGGATCAGGCCAAAGCCGCCGTCCGGCTCCTGGGCAACGGCAATGGCATTTACCATGTCCTCTCTGGAATACCGTGCATCGTCCGGGACCTCCGTATCCTCGGCATCCAGAGCCAGCAGCGCCCATATCCAGCCATTTAAGCCCTGAGCGCCCGGATCACCGGCGTAGTTATAAGTACCCTCTGCGATCAGGTCAATGGCCGAGCCGTCGGGCTTCGTGCCGAAGTTGGTGGGGTTGCCCCCCAGTGCCAGCACCGTTAAAGAAATCCGGTGGTATTCCGTGGCCTTGTTGCGGTCCAGGCATCCGTTTTTGGCGTATGCGTCCTCCACATGGGCCTTCAGTTCCGCCAAATAGTCGGAATAGCTCTCCCTTGTGCCGGACAGCGCCATAGCTATGGCCAACCAATCGCAGACGGAATCGCCTGCAGGAAACAGTTCCCGGTCTTTCAGCAATTCACCCTTCTTGCCGCCCAGAGCGGACATTCCCTCCGCACTCTGTGCGATCTGTTTTTCCAAAGAAGGCTGCGCTTGCGCAAAGACCACCGTTGGGAGCAGAAGCAGCACACAAAGAAGTGCCGCTAATATTCGTGTTGCTCTTTTCATGCAGTATCCTCCATCGTTCGTTTCAACGCCCTTCTACTTTACCGTTCCCGTGTCCCGTTAGAGCGTTTCCCATCCTCCGCCGCATCAGCCGGTCCTATTCGAAAGTTGGCTCTGTGGGCGTAGGGTCACTGGGGTCCGTGGGACTTGGTTCGGTGGAGTCCGTAACGACCGGGTCGCTGGGTTCCGTGGGCGTCAGTTCCGTGGGGACCGGCTCCGTAGGGGCAGGCTCTATTGGCTCCGTTCCGCCGCCGGTGGCCGGGAGAATATCTGTTTTCTCCTCATGGCACTTGGAGCAGCAGTAGTGGATGTAACCATCCTCTGTTTCGGTGGGTTCCAAACGGTCCGTCTCCACGAAGTCGTGGCCCAGGGCTTGGTAGCTGCCGTTGATCCACAGGCCGCAGTAGCTGCTCAGTGAACCGTAGCCGCCTCCGGTGGAATCGTAGCCGCCGATGTCCTTGCCGTAGGACAGGGTGAAGCGCACATAAATGGTAATGCCGTTGCGGACCTTGTAGCCACTCATGCCGGTACCCTCATACAGGGTGCCGTTGATGGAGTACATCCAGCCCGAGCCTTGGGTATAGTCAAACTCCCCGATGCTGTCCCGGTCATAGTTGTCATTGGTGGTGATGCCGTCCCGCAGGATCAGCTCCCAAAGATGCTCCGGGACATTGGCACGGTAGGCAATGTCGCCCCGGCTAATCCGGCGCAGATAGAAGTTCATAGTGGTGGACCCCTGGTAATCCGGCTCATAACCGCGCTCCTGCAGGAAGCGCAGCAGCACGGATGCCGCCGTTTCGCCCTCCACGATGTCCAGCGTACCGGTATCCAGAATGCCCAGGCCGATGGTGGTCGCATCCAGCACCACATCCACCGAGCCTGCCGGGTCGCCCTCACTGATCTGGTGATAGGTGACGGTGTAGACCTTCATGGTGGAGTTTCCGTTACCATCCCAGGCCAGCACCCGGACAATGTGGGTTTCTTCATCGCCCGACTGAGGGGGATCGAAATACAACTCGTAGGTGGGTTGAGAATCGCCGTAGCTCTTTTCCACAGTTTTGCCGTCCAGCGTGACCCGAATTTGATTGGAATAGATCACACCGGCTCCCAGCTCTGCGTTGGCACGGGCAATCACCGTCAAGGGGAAGGTTTGGGAGCTCATGTCCAGGCTGGCCCCGTCCAGATTGGTAACGATGGAGGGTGGATAGTCCCCCACCGTCGGGTGGGTATCGTCCGCAAGATTCGCGTAATAGCCCACCCGGTACTGAACAAGTCCCAAAAAGGTCTCCCCATCATAAAGAGACAGCACAAAGAGGTTATCTGCGTTGAAATCCAGCTGTGCCTCGTAGTCCTGGTTATTCTGAGAAGTAAGCAGCAATCCGTTTCCGGAATTGGTCTCATTTTTCAGCCGGACACGGATATGCAGATCGCCCTTACCCAGGGGATAGGCCACAAAGGTCAGCTTGCTGTCGGGCAGCTCTGCCTTGGTAAGCTGCTGGGTTTTCAGTGTCGTATAAATGCGGGGGGTATCATCCTCCTCACCGCCGCTGCCGTGGTCACCTCCGCTGCCGCCGTGGTCCCCATCGTCTCCGCCGGTGCCATCACCATGGTCACCGGAATCCTCGGAGCCGCCTTTGTTATCGTCTGACTTGGAGCCGCCCTGGTCGCCCTTGCCGGGGTTATCCGTGGGGTCTGTGGGGCCCGATGGATCCGGCTTGGTGTCATCGGGTTTCTGCGTGTCATCCGGCTTCTGTGGCTCATCAGGTTTCTGCGGCTCGTCGGGCTTCTGCGGCTCGTCGGGCTTCTGCGGCTCTGATGGGTCCTGGGCAGTATCCGTATTCTCTGTATTATCCTTGCCGGAGCTTTGTCCGCCGGTGCTGCCGGAGCCTTGCAGCGACTCTGCCTGGAGCCGATCCGGCTGAGTGCTGATGGGATTCTCCGGCCTTGTCCGACCGGAGGAAAGAAGTGAGAGGCTGATCCCTGCCACCAGCACAATGACCAGCAAAATACTCACGGCGCTATATAGGCCGCTATGTTTTTTCATACGGGTATCCTCCAAATGCTTATTTTGGATTCTTACCATCGTCTCCTAAAACAGGAGGCAATGGTAAAGCCTCAAAATATGGCGAATTGCCTCCCCTCCCAAAAGGGAGGGGAAGCTATGGCCCCGCCTGGTTTTATTTGCTGTTTGCGATGATCGCAACGGCGTCAGTGGAGTTGACGACCTTATCTTTGGTCACATCCGCGCGCAGAAACTTCCGCACAGAGACTTTTTCGAAGTCGGTGTACTTGCCGCTGTAGATGTCATAAGTAAGTTGAGCATCGTTGATGTCCACAAGGCCCGTCTCGTTGACATCATAGCTCTGGGTCACTTCCTCGGCAGTAGCACTGGCCTGCGTGATCTTGGCCTCAGCCGCAGCCTGGTCGAATGTCTCATTCTTGTCCACGATCACCAGCCAGCTGTACACATTCTCACCGTAAGCGGTAGTCTTATACATGACATTATCGCCGTAGGCAAAAGCCTTGCCCTCTTCGGGGGTGCCGGTCACGGTTACCAGAAACACGGTCTTGTTATCCATCTGCACATACTCGGAAACAGCTACCTCCATGGTCAGAGTGGATTTCTTCTCGATGGTGATGACCAGATCGCCGGTGACATTGACGATAGTGTAGGTGTTATCGGCTCCCTCGGTGATAGTCACATTCTTGCCGCCCATAGTGGCAGTGATGGTGTACTCAAAGTTCTTCTGCTTGGCCACGGTGAAGGTGTAGTTAGCCTTTTCCTGAACGGTGCTCTCGCCGGTAGCATCACCTGCGCCGGTACCTGCAAAGGTGACCTTGTAGGTTTCCAGCGGCTTGACCTGCTTATTGCTGTTGATGACGATGTCGCCGATCACATCCACACCGGGGATGGTGTAGGTGGTGGTGCCGTCGTCATTTACCTTGGCCGTAAAGCCGGTGTATGCCTTGTCGCCGATGGTCACAGCCATCTTGTAGACATAGCCATCCACAGGGGTCAGCTTGAAGGTGTAGTCAGTCTGGTAAGTAGCAGTCGCAGCACCGGTGGTATCCGCGCCCAGGGTGACGTTGAAACTCTTGGCGGTCTTGGTGCTGGAGACAAACACATTGCCGTTGACATTGGGCACGGTGTAGATGCCATCCTCGTCCGGGCTAACTGTCGTTGCCTCACCGCCGCCGACGGTGACGGTGACAGTGTAGTTATAGTTGGGGTCTTTGGGAACGAAGGTCAGGTTGCCGCCTGCTGCGATCACGGAGCCCTCCGCGTCGGTGCGGGTGAAGTCATCCGGCAGAGTCACGGTGTAGCCGCTGACGGTAATAACGGCGGTGTCATCCAAAATGGCAGCCGCAGGTGCGTCAAACTCAACGGCGTTTGCATTGGCATCCACACACGCTTCCGTTACTTTCACATCAGATCTACCCTGGCCGGCTGCCACAAAGCTCAGAGTCAGTGCATCGCCCAGCTCGGCGGCTTTGCCGTAACGCACGATTCGCACGGTGCCGTTGCCGGGGATCACGCGATAACCCTCGATGCTGGTGGCTTCCATGTTCAGCGTCAGAATGGCGGGGTCAAAAGAGAAGGTCATGTCGTAGGCGTTGTAGGTGGTCTTGCCGTCGTTGTTGCCGATGGCCACAGGGATCTCCACGATTTGGCCGGAGGCTACCTGCTTGTCCGCACCCAAGGACACGGTGTAGCCCTTGGCTTCACTGGACTTCACTGTGACATCAATGATGTTGCCGGTTAATTTGACATCGTTGTCTTTAAGCGTATCATAGTCAGGCAGCGCTTCGGTTTTGACCTCAATGCGAGCGTTTTCTGCCGTGATGTTCTCCGTTGCCGTAAAGGTAACAGTGGCAATCTTGCCGGTGTTAAGAGTGACAGGGTCGCCTGTAGTGCTCAGGCCGGATACCCGGATGGCATTTTTACCAAGGATATCAACATTATCTCCCACTGCGCCAGTAATGCCCGTGCCCGACATACATCCAGGTTCAAGCTCGCCGCTGGTTTTGACATAAGCAGTCTTGTCAAAATAAATTGCCCACTCCCAGTTATTCAGGTTCGTAATGGTCTTGTCGATCGACAGTGTAAGCGTAATCGTATCACCCGGCTGAACCTCTGTCTTATCAACTGTTGTTGACATCGTCGGAACATCAGCAGCAAATACAGCAGGGATAAGGCTGATAATCATGGCGATTGTCAACAGAATGGAAAGAGTTCTTTTCATTTTGTGTTTAACCTCCTTATGGTATTTAGGATTCTGCGGGGAATTTACTCATTTTCCCGTTTGTATAACGATAGATCAACGCAGCATCTGTGGAGTTTACAGCACCATCGCCGTTAACATCTGCCGACAACTTCTGAGAATCTGTCAGTGTGTATCTTCCATTAACCGAGCGATAGACGATTGCTGCATCCGTGGAATTTATGATGCCATCTCCGTTCACATCCCCATATGTCACATCCGGCTTCGTGTCTGCCTTTGCATACTCAAAGGTGAACAGCGCGACGGGCGCGGAGTTCTTGTCAGCGGGGGCACTCAGCGTGATCGCCTTGCCGCTGCCGTCCTCGTTGCGGACATACCCTGTCACCGGCATGATCACGGTCTGCGTGCCGTCCGCATTGAGGGTATAGCTGTTCTCCAGCGTGATGGGCTTGAGGGTATAGCCGCTTGCCTGCGCCGCCGCACGGTTCACGGCAGTCGCCGCGAACTCCACCTCATAGGCGTAGACCGTGGTGCCGTCGTGACGGATGTCCACGTCCTTGTTGTAGGTCACGGTCACCGTTTCCGCGCCTTCGGGCACGGTCACATGGTACTTGGGCACTTCCTTATAGGTCGTCTGGCCGTCCGCGCTGGTCAGCGTGGTGATGCCCTCGTAGCTGGTATTCTTTGCTGCCAGCTTTTCACCATTCACGGCAGCGTCCTGGAAGGGGCGCTCCAACTCGGCGTCCGCCGCCACGTTCAGGATGGCTGTGGCCGGTGCGATCTTGGCATAGTTCGTGCCGCCGCTGTCGTCCTTGGGGATCGTCCGGTTGGGGTCCATGCCCACGAGGTAGTAGGTGCCCTCCTCTGTGGGGGCGGTGAAGGAGAAGGTGCTCTTTCCGTCAGCCGCTTCCTTGTACTGCTCGATTTGCTCCCACTTGTCGTTATACAGGAACACATCCAGGTTCGAGAAGGGATAGAAGTCGCTGCCCTCAAAGGTCGTGCCGTAAGCCTGAGAGGAGATCGTCATCTCCATGCCGGGGCGGGCATTGTACGCGTCCTTGTCAAAGCAGGTAAATGCACCGCCGCTGGACCAGAAGCTCCAGTTGGTGAACATGGCCACATCCCACGTATCGCCGTCCGACAGCACGATGTAGTCGGAGGTGGAGCCCCAGCCGGGACTCATGTAGGGAAAGCAGTGGTTGCGGTAGTACATCAGGTTCTCATCATGACCCCAGAAGTTGGCCATATACAGGCTGGTGGGCGAGCCGGTGATAGTCAGAGCGGCAAAGCTGTCTGCCGTATAGGCCGGTGTTTCATCCATGTAACAAACATCTTCACCCAGCTTAAAGCTCGCCAGCGCGTCACGAGGATAGGCACCCTTGCAGCATTGCTCCTCCGGCAGGCCGATGAAGTAGCGCTCCAGCAGATAGAGATACAGGTGCAGGCCGGTGGGCCGCTCCACGATGTTCTCGTCGATGTATTTGCCTTCTCCGTTTTCCGTGTGATAGCGGTAGTATTCGCTCAAGTTGTACCGGCCCAAGTCAAAGTAGGGGACGGTGATGGCCTTGTGGCACAGCACCGTGCCGTCGCGGCCCCTGATGGGTACGCCGTCGTTGGAGATGGTCACATACACCGTGACCTCCTTGGCGGGGGTCTCATCGTAGTTATACTGTGCGTCCAATCCGTGGGGAGCTTCCTTGACCGTGATGGTAAAGGTCGCTGTAAGCTCTTTGCCGTCCGAGCAGGTCGCCTTGACCTTTGGCTCATAGGTGCCGGGGTCTTTCTCTGATACATAGAGTGAGCCGTCCTTGACCTTGGTTTGGACGCTGAACTGCGCTGCGTTGGTCAGCGTGTAGGTCAGCGTATGGCCGTCCGTATCTTCAAAGACATCTGAAAGCTTGATCTCCAGCAAGCTGCCGGCCACAACCTCGCCGGTGGTGACGGCATCCGCCTTCACGGAAACGCAGGAATCCGCAGCCAGCGCCGGTATGACGCCGAATACGCCTGCCGACAGAGCCAAAGTCAGTGCCAGCAGCAGAGATAGTATGCGTTTTCTCATATTTGTTTACCTCATCTATGCGTAGATTACATCCAGCGTGCGTAGAGCGTCATGTTGCTGCGCACCGGGTCTTTCTGTGTATCCCAGGGCTTGGTGAGCGCCTGATCTGCATACCAGCCGCCGAACACTGCGCCGGGCTTCGTGGGCGTCATGACTTCGCCAATGACGCTGCCCCGCTTCACGGAAACGGCCTCCAGCTCTGTGCCGCCGCTGGTCTCAAAGCGAACCTTCTTCTTGCCCAGCAGAGCCAGCAGAATCAGCAGCAGGGCCAGCAGGCCCACGCCACCGATGATCCACCAGGTGACGCTTCCTGCGGCGGCACCCTCGGCCCAGTTGGCGTAGAGGGTCATGTTGCCCTTAACGGTGTCCTTGTGGAAGTCCCACTTTTGGGTGCGGTCCAGGTCTCTGTACCACCCCTCCAGGTGGTAGCCCTCCCGGATGGGGTCCTCGGGCTTTTTCACCTTTTCACCGTACTGGACGGTCTGGGAGGGGACCTCCGTGCCGCCGTTGCTTTCAAAGGTAACGGTGCAGTCCGTGGTGACGATGACGGACACGCTATTATCCTTCACGGTGTATCCGGCCATGCCGTCCTGGGTGGAAACCAGGGTGTTGGTGGGGATAAGCTGCGACACACCCTTCGTGCCGATGACCTTCATCTGAAAGCTGCCGACTACCACCTCCGGCTCCCAAGCCTCGCCGCCCTTAAAGGACACGAAGTTCAGATAGAAGGCCCGCCCGCCGGTGCGGCGGCCTAAATCGCTCCAGCGGATGCCGGGGGCGGTCATGACGCTGCCGTCCACCAGCTGGAGGAAGGTGTCGTCGTACTCAATCTCGGTCTGCATACCGTACATATCGGCGCTTTCCTGGGCGTCGGTGCGCTTGAGCACCAGGGTCACGGTGATGGTCTCGCCAGTGGTGGCCCGCACCTCAGATGCACCGCCTACGGACAGGTCAAAATTGTAGCTGCGGCCCTCGTCTGTTTTGCTGCCTGTCTGCGAGGCAAAGGCTGCGGTGGGCAGCAGACACAGCAGCAGACACAGGGCTGCCAATAGTGTAAAAATGCGTTTTCTCATGCTGATCTCCTTCTCTCTCCGACCGGTTGGGCCGTTTTTTGCCCGGCCTGGCCGGTGCGAAGCCCCCAACGGGGGATAGCCTCCCCTCCCGCCGGGGAAGGGAGGCTGGCAGGACCTTACTTAAACTGATTCACGATGGCCACAGCGTCGGTGTGATCCACCACCTTAGTGGCGTTTACATCGGCCCGCAGGAACTTCTCCACGGAAACCTTGGTGAAGTCACTGTATTTGCCGTTATACATATCGTAGACCAGCTGCGCATCGTTAACATCCACCTTCCCGGTCATGTTCACATCGAAGCCCAGGGTGATGGTGACCACATTGTCTGCGGCAGAGATGGCGACCTTGGCGGCGGCCTCCTCCTGGGTCAGAGTTTGACCCTTGTCCACGATCACCAGCCATGCGTACTGATCCGTGCCGTAGGCATTGACCTTATACATGGTGTTGCAGTCATAGGTGAAGGCTTTGCCTCCCTCGGGGGTGCCCTTGACCGTTATGAGCATCATGGTCTTGTCATTCAGCTCCAGATATTTGGACACGGTCACTTCCTCCGCGCTGTGGGAGACCTTTTCCACCTTCACGACCAGGTTCCAGCTTCTGGCGTATACATACAGATAGTCGTTATAATTCACGGCCTCGACCACATATTTCCCATTGCCAAGGCTGCGCACGGTGGCGGGCCTCTTAGAAGCTGTGGGAGTGGCGAGGGGCTGATAGTAAGCCGTGACGGTGTAGTCGCAGCTCTCGCGCTGGTTCAGCGTGAAGTAGTAGGGCATATTCTTGCCCATAGAGCTTGCATTCCCGGAGGCTGCGTCCTCAACGCCGTTGCCGGTGAACACGACCGGAATACCAGATTCTGTGTTGGGGTCGATCCATATTTCCACACCTCCAACGATTTCTTTTCCAGGGATCGTGTAGGTGAGGGTGCCATCGTCATTGGCAGTGGGGACCGCTATGACTGTATGGACAAAGGGATCCCCGTTGTCTACACTGTAAATTACACGGTAGGAGTAGCCGGCCCTCGGGGTGACGACGAAGGAGTAGTCATTCAGATAGGTGACTGTCTCCGGGCCCTTGGTCACATCCTGCTCCACATCTTCGTCAATCTTGTATTTCACATCGTACTGCTTGGGGGTCTTGCCGGTGTAGGTGACCTCCACATTGCCGGAGATATTCTCGATGGTGTAGGTGTCATTTGCGCCGAAGGTCAAGCCCTCGGTGGCGCTGTCGCCCATCTTCACGGTGAAGGTGTAGGTATAGTGGCTGTCCACGGGCTTGAAGGTGAAGCTGCCGCCCTTGGGGACCAGGCGGGTCTCGTCAGAGGTGAACGCATCCGGCAGGGTCACGGTGAAGTTATTGGCGTTGACCACGGTGTCGGCGTCGGAAATGGTGGCCTCCGGAGCGTCAAAGTTGATGGAGTTGGCATCCAGATCAAATTTGGCGTTGGTCAGCGTCACGGCGGAGGTGGCAGTCGCCTTGGCGGTGAACTCCAGGGCCAGGGCCTCGCCCAAGGGCACGGCATCGCCGTAGCGGCGGACCCGAACGGTACCGTTGTTGTCCTCCACCGTCAGGTTGGCGGCGGCACCGGTCTTGGTGTTCAGGGTCAGGGCCGCCGGGTCATAGGTGAAGGTCATGTCATAGGCGTTGAAGCCGGTGATCTTTTTCTCGGAGGAGGCGACGGTCACGGGGATACGCACCCGCTGACCCGAAACAAGCTGCTGGTCAGCACCCATGGAAACAGAGTAGCCGGTTTCAGTTTTTGGAACGGTGATTATACTGCCACCCTGCTCAGTAACAGCAAGAGAGCCTGTTACTCTGGCGTTATTGATGGCAGCCATTGCTTTTGCATCATAAAATGAGCCGAGAAATGTGTAGTTGATCGCTTGTCCAACCTTACAGGAGTCATTTACCTTGAATGTAACTGTGGCAAACGCACCAGTTTGGCGCGTCTGAATTTTATTCAAAATATCTGTATCTTTGCCTTTGTTGCTGTCGATTTTGAAGAAAACCTTCGATTTGTCGTCACCAGAGTTTTTTTCCGTTACGGTACAAGTCATACCCTCCCAAGAGCAGGTATAACTCTCATAAGTCAAGACATCCTTGTTATACTTAAGAGTGGTAGTGACTTTATAGTAGTCAGATGGAGTTTGATCCAAATTAATCGTTGCAGTTATTTTATCTCCAGCATGAGGAGCTTTATTATCAAAAGTTAAAGTGAAGATTTGACCAGTTTCAACGGCAAAAGCCACAGGAACTACGCTTAAGAGCATTGCAATCGCAAGTATAAACGAAAAAATCTGTTTTTTCATACTATTCTCCAGTATATAAGTATAAGGTCCGGGGAATCCGCAAGCGGATTCCCCGGACCTGCGTTCAAAGGGGTACAAGCCTTTTGGCCTACCGAGTGTTTCAGTTAATACGGCTGATCAGATGAACATTACCCGGTTTTACTTGGATAATCAATTATCAAAGCGGGTTTTCCCTAGGATCTTCCAAATACTGGATGAGGGCATTAACATCCTCTTCGTCAAGGTCTCCGCTTCCGTCCATATCCGCTTGTGCCCTCTGTTCCAGCGTGAGTTGATTTATGTCCTTACCCTCATCGACCCACTCCTGTAGCAATGTCAAATCATCCTCGTCCACATATCCGAAGGGATCCAAATTCACATTGCCCTTGGTGGGTGTGGACAAACCAATCAAGCCGGTCTGCCAACTCAAAGCAGGGCTATACCTGCTGGAGCCAAAGGTACCCGCCATACCAGTGTTCATGGTCGTCACGAAATCAGCGGAGGCCATTTCTGCTCTGGTCTTAGCGGTAGCCGTCTGAGAGGTGCTCTTGGCACTGCCAATGCCCTGACTGCAGGTGAAGTCCAGATAATACAGGTTGGACATCGCTGCGGAGGCGTTGTTGGTCATGCCGACCACTGCGCCCACATTGCTGCCGGTGCTCTCCACATAGGCCCGGTTGTAGCAGTTCTTGACGGAGGCAGACGCGCCGGAGGCAAAGGCCACGATACCCGCCACATAGTTGCCGGCACCGGTGATGCTGCCGGTGTTGTAGCAAGCGGTGACGCCCTTGGTGGTCTGACCCACGATGCCGGCCACATAGCCGTTGCCGGTGATCGCACCGCCGTTGTAGCAGCCGGTAATGGTACCGGTAGCGTAGCCGGTGATGCCGCCCACATACTGGTAGGCATGGATGGTGCCTTCGTTGCCGCAGTTGGTGGCGTTGGAATTCACCAGACGGCCTGCAACGCCGCCCACGCTGCTCCAGTTGCCATTCACACGGGTAACGGTGATGTCAACATCGGAGACAACGCCGGAGATGTTGGTATAGTTGGCGTAGGCCACCACGCCGCCGGAATAGGCGTTGGCAACGCTGCCCGTGGAGGTCAGGTACATCTTGCCGGTCACCTTCAGATTCTGAATGGTGGCGTAGCTGCTGCTGGTGCCGTTCACATAGCCGAACAGTCCCTTATACGGAGCCGAGGTAGTGGTGGCACTATAGTAGATGCCCATGTTCTTCACGGTATGATTATTACCGTTAAAGCTGCCCTTGAAGGCTGTGCTGGCGGTAGTGCCGCCGATGGGCGTCCAGTTGTAGCCGGCCAGGTCAATATCACCCGTCAGCGCACCGTTGATGGCATAGCTCCCGCCGTTGACTTGCGCCGCAAACCAAGCCAGCTCCGCTGCGGTACCAATCTGATACACGCCATCGGTCAGAGTGGGCTGCGTCTTGGTGGTGCCGTCCCATGCGCCGGCAGCAGAGGCCGTCAGCGGAATGGTCTTGGTCAGCACACCGCCGGACACATTGGCCTTGTCTGCACTGCCCAGGTAGAAGCTGCCGTAGACATAGTCGCAGCCGGCGCAGAGCACCGCATAGGTGTAAGTGCCGTAGGGCAGGTTCTCATACTCGCCGTTGCTGTTGGCGGTATGGACATTGCCTGCGGCATCCGTCAGCGTCACAGTGGGCGTGGCGGTGGTGGGATTGGTAATATTCAGCTTCAGCTTGAAGTTATAGCGCGGAGTGACCTCCACATTCACATTGGGGAAACGGTTCAAGCAGAAGTTCACCGTGACCGCATTGAAGTTCGTGCCCACGCCGGTATTCGACATGTTATACAGGGTGGCAAACGGATTCGCCGCCGAGTACATGGAGCCGTAGGTATAACCGTTGGTGAGCTGAACATTGGCGGTGCTGCCGGAGCCAAAGTCCACATTCGTCGGGATTGTCAGCTCCAGCTTGGCCTGATCCATCTGCTGATACTGGGCGACATTGGTCTTATAGGCCGTATCGCCGATGGAATAGAACAGGTTGTAGGTAGTGGGGTTGAAGATACCACTGTACTTGTAGATGCCACGGTAGCTGCCCTCGAAGGTGAGAGACACCTTATCGCCGGGCATGATCTCCGTCTCCTGGGGATTGGAGGCGTTGGTGACCGTGGCGGTCACTTCGGCCACGCGAGCCAGACTGTAGGAGGTGCCGGTGCTATCATGCATCTTGATGATCACAGTACCGCCAGCCAGCCCAGCATTGCGGAAGCCCAGGAGACTTGCATGGTACTTGCCGTTGGAATCCGCCGTCAAGGTGGTCCAGCCGGAAAGATGGGTATCCAGGTCACTTGCATCGGTGGTGACGATGGCGTACTGGACCGTCGTTGTGCCGCTGCTGGACACCGAGAAGTCCAGAGTGGGAGCGGTGTCGTTACTCAGATAGAACCAGTTGTCGTAGTTATAATCCCAGGCCGACGGACGGGAAGATGTCAGACCATTGGAATTATAGGCGATATTGGCTTTCGCGTTGCCGTGTTCATCCTTGTCGTTGGTAAGCACGAACACGCTGGTGCGCTCGGGATTGGTGGCCGGGTAGAGGCCGCCGTGGGTGCCGTGCTCGTCAGCGGTCGTGTAGACATCCAGTGCCTTATAGTTCACGGCAACGATCGTTGTGCCATTGGGTGTGACATCCAGCCAGTTGCCCTTGGCGTTGCCGCCGGTCACTGCTGTGACAGCGTTTTCGTCGCCGCTCAGCACTTTGACCTTGAACTCGGGCTCGATCATGATATTTGCCGCGTCAGAGTTGATGATCTGCCACAGGCGGTAAGAACGGATACGCTCTGTCCCGCTCGTATACTTGTAGCCGCTGGGGGACAAGAAGGTCTGAATCTCCGCTTCGTCACGGGTCTTGGCTATCGTGCCAAGATTAGAGAAGCTGTGAGAATACTGATCCGTGGAGTCTCCAGCATTGAAGGTGAATTCCTTCGCAAAACTGGTGGTGCTGCTCTGGAGCCATCCGGCCTTGGTCACATAAGTGGTGCCGCTGCGGATGTCCTTCAAGCGCCAGGTGTAGTTGGAATTGCTCTTGCTAATTTTGTAGATCAGCGTCCTGGTAGCGTCAGCGGATGCGCTTGCATCGCCACTGGTGCTGCCCGTCTTCGGCTCAATGATCTGTGTGTTGAAATTATTATACTGGAAAAACAGGTTGAAGTCCGCATAGGCAGGAACCGTCACCGTCAGGTTGATGGCCTGGGAAAGCGCCAGATTCTTTGTAACAACCGTGTATCCGGCGGCAGTCGTGTTGTTGATCGCCTGAGTGAAGATGTAGTCCTCGGCACAGGTGCCGATGGGTTCCACATAGGCATTCCAAAGGGCTGCGTTTCCGGCAGAGTACAGCATGAAGGGGTAGTAAGTATAATTGCCGGAAGGATAGGGCGTACCATGCTGCACATCGCCGCCCATGCTGGGCATGACCACACGAGCCGTATAGTCATCAGCAGTAAAATAGTCGCTGCTGTTCTTTTTGCTCGTGGTATAGATGGAGTGCAGGCGCAGATAAATATCCGCGCCGCCGCCGGTGCCGCCGTCCACATTGGTCTCAGTGGGCAGGGTCAAGCTGTGGCCGCCCAGGTAAACATTTGCGCTGGTTTCCGAAGCTTTGTAGCCATAGGCGCGGAAGGAATATCTGCCGGCGGCCAGGCTGGCATAGAAATTGTTGTAGTTATCTGCCAGCGTGCCGGTGGAATTGGGGTCAGCCGTGGTAAAATCACTGGCCTTAAAGGTCAGAGGGCTGTAACCTTTCAGCTCATAATCCTGCCCCTTGACAGTGATCATGTATTTGCCGTTAACCACGGCGATGGACTGGTCATGGTCCTCATAGATGTACTGGGTCTTGCCATCAACTTCATAGGAAGCCAGGTAGTCAGCGCCCTTATCGTCAAGACCAGCCGTCTTGTAGAGCTTGATCAGCGGATACTGGCTGCCATTGGTGGAATAGTTCATATCCTGACCAACATGGAAAGTATAGTGCTGCTCGATCGAGTCACTTACGGTCAGTGTCAGCGTCCAGGTGTCCGTGGACAGACCGGCAGAGTTCATGGCATGGAACTCATAGACATATGTATCGGCGGTGTTCTCCGTGATTTGGATCGTGGTAGCACCGAACAGAGCCGTGGAGAAGTAGTAAGGCCCCTTCCTTTCGCCAGTCCCGGCTGTTCTATAATAATAGTAGTCGGTGTAGCTCAAGGAAGAACCGTCCGGATTCTCGAAGATGTTGCCAGCCTGCAGATCGGACAGGTTATAGGCGTATCCTACCGAAACGGTTGCACTTGCGGTGACCGGGACGCCGCTCTTCAGCCGCGGGACCTGTGTGCCCTCCGCAGCGGTCAGAACAATGGTGTGGGTGGCCGTGCCGCTGTCGTCGGTAGCGGTAAGCACGATCGTATACTCACCAGCCGCAGTAGGGGTATAGCTCAAGGTAGAGCCGTTCAGCGTTTGCGTAGCGCCGTTGACGGTTGCCGTATAGGTCAGCGCATCGCCATCGGCATCCGTAAACATTTCAGCCACATCCAGCGTCCAGGCATTACCGAGTGTTACATTAGCTGTGGCAATTGCACCGGGAGCGACCGTAGGTGCCGACTTGCCTTCATAGGTGAAGGCGAGGAAATGGACGGGCGCATAGCTGGCGCTGCCGTCATACTCCGGCGCATAGGCAGTTCCGCTACCATCTGCACCCAGCACAAAGCTCTTTTGGACCGTAGTCCCATCCTCGGCGGTACGGGAGTAGTTCAAGGGAATTGTAATTGTGATATCCCCACCGCTCTCCGTATAGGCCATTTCTACACCGCCGCCAGTCCACTGCGGCACATCGGCGTAGTAGCCGGATGCAACACCGCTTGTGGCATTGGTCAGTATGGCAGCGTCTTTGTATGTGGCCTTTACATAGGTCGTGCCTGCGGGAACGGTGACCAAGTAGTAGGGCACATTCTCGAAAGCAGAGTAGCCGGTAAAGGTCACAGAGTTCTGCACACTGATAGTTGCCGTTCCTGTGGTCTGGTCATTCGCACCATAGGGAACAATACTATCCAGCGGCGCAGCTACTGTGCCTTGTTCCGTTGCAAAGACTGCCGTGGGAAGGATGGATAGAACCATCATGAGCGCAAGCAGCATTGAAAGGAACTTTTTCGCTGTCTTTTGCATTTCCAATCTCCTCTCAGAAATTTTTTTATAATAAGGCCTGCTGGCATTATTACCTTAGCTGCGAGCACATTTTCGCATCCAATAAGAAAATAACAAGGTTATATAGGGGCGCGACACCCTATTATAATTGGTGTCGCGTTCCGATCTGTCCAAGGCGAAAGGTGCTTTCGTTAAGAGGTTGGGCGGAAGGGGCTGGCTAAGCCCCTTCTGCCCATATGGAAAAGCTGGCGGATCTCCGCCCTCGACTTGGCAAACCTTACTCAAGCATTACATCTGTTGCAACGAAGGTTTCCTCTGTGGCTTCGTGAACAGCGCATTTGCTTTGGCGTTGCTTGACTCGCTCAACCCGTGCTGCCCGTTTAGCGTCACGCTCGCTCCGATGCATCTGAATTTGGATTTTCTTTTCGTTTTGATAGCGCCCGCAATCTCTATTGCGGGGTTTTTTGTATATAGGATTCAAGTGGGCGGCTCTCAGCGCATCTTTCCAATCGCCAAAGCGCTCTGCGATGTAACTGCCACCGACGATCTCGATGGGGGCAGGGGACTTTCCCCAATGTCCGGCGCAGCGCCGGAGATAGGCCGCCAGCTGATCCAGGCTGTCGCCTGCGTGTTTTTCCGCAAAAGCGCGGTCCTGCTCAGCCAATGCATCCCGTGTTCTTTTGGCAATGTGCTGCTCGTACCAATTCGCTCCGTCAAAATTTTGCGCACCTGCTACTTTACCCATGGGCACACCTCCTTAATGATTCATGACAAAAAAAGCGCTGATAAACCCATACCGGGTCATCAGCGTACACTTCTGCCATATCAGCACCACGGAGAGAGCGCCCGCTGCCTTTGAGTCCTAACTACACAATTCTACTGACTTGCGCCATGAGATACTCTCTGCGTTTATGATCTGTCTTCTCACGATTTTCTCGCAATGACGGACTTTCGTCCCAGTGGTTTCCCGCCTCGATCATATCCTTGCGCTTACAGTGCCGACCGCATGGGGAATTGCACCCCTTTCCTTTTAGGCGGTCGCCTGGCCTTTTACAGCTCGGGCAACAGCCGTGCAGCATCCTCGGACTTCTTATGAAATTTTACGGTATTATTTATCCTTTTAGGGGGATAATGATTTTGGTTGGTGTAGAGGTGAAGTTTTCTTTCGTAAATCTATACAATTTGCGAAAGTAGAATCCACCTATGTATCCACATTGTATCGTCTTTTTTGAGGGAAGTCAATACCTAAATTGCGGAAATTTAGCGAAAAGTAGGTACAAATTATAAATGCCGCATAGAATCACTTGCTACTCAAGGGCCTATTTTACAAATATTCCCAATCACAAAATCGTTTACGCCGTCAAAAACATCGTCAAGGAGGAGCGTTGGTCATGCCTAAAAGAGGAGAAAATATTTACAAGCGGAAAGACGGACGCTGGGAGGGGCGATATATTCGCGGCCGCACAGCTTCCGGGCAGGCTGAGTATGGGTATGTTTACGCCGACAGCTATAAGGCGTGCCGGGCCAAGCGGCAGCAATGCATTGAGACGCTGCCAGAGAAGCCTGCCGTGCAAGCATCTGCTGCGACCTTGGCCCAGGCCGCAGAACTGTTTTTAAGCGAGAAAAGCCATGTTCTGAAAGCATCATCCTGGAATCGGTATTCCTATCTGACGCAGCATTATATCTTGCCTGCTTTGGGAACGGCCCCTATCTGCCAGCTGACGGCGGATCAGATTTCTGATTTCCTGCGCCGCTTGCAGCGAAGCGGACTATCCGGCAAAAGCGCCAGGGACATCGGCGTATTACTAAAGTCAATTCTGAAGTATACAGCCAAAAAGCTGGACTGCAGCTGTCCCGGTGTGAATGCCGAACTGCCCGTCTATCACCGAAAAAAGATCGAGGTATTTTTCGCAGACGAGATTGGGCGGTTGGCAAAAAAGGTCCTGGAAGCGCCCAGCATGGCGGGCGTTGGGGTCCTGCTTGCGCTGAATGCCGGTCTGCGCTTGGGGGAGCTATGTGCGCTCCAGTATAAGGATATTGATTTATGTAATGGGGTGATCCATGTCACCAAGACGGCCCAGCGAATGAAAAAGGGCATGCACACCCACCTGGTGGTGCAACCGCCGAAAACCGACAACGCCCGGCGCACGATCCCGCTGCCAGAGGATATGCTGGCCCTTTTAAGGCAAACGGTTTGCCCGGCCAGGAATGAGGAGAACTATTTTCTGACCGGTAAGTCTGCTCCGCTGGAACCGCGGACACTGCAATACCAGTACCGCGCATTGCTGAAGGCGGCGGGGATCCCTTATCGAAATTTCCATGTGCTGCGGCACACCTATGCGTCGCGCTGCGTGGAGCAGGGTGTGGACATCAAGAGCTTGAGCGAGATGCTGGGCCATGCCGATGTCCGGACTACGCTCCAGGTCTATGTCCATTCCTCCCTGGAGCACAAGATGCGGGTGGTTCAAAGCATATGCTTCCTTTCTCTTGCCCCGGCGGCGGACTTTGCGCCGTCAGCATTTCCGTCACACGGGCCGGAAACGGCGCTGCGACAACGGGTTTTTCCGAACCTTTCGCAAATTGTATAGATTTACGAAAGCTCCGCCTTGTTTTTTTGCCAAGGGCAGCTGTGCCGAGTTCGGCTTGTTATTCCTCATACAAACTCATAAAGACCCATCACTGAGAGTTTACCTCTGAGTGACGGGCTTTTTTTGTCGAAAAAGATGCGGAATTATCAAAAAAACTTTATTAAGGCTATTCCCTGGCGTATAATGAGAGCTATGCTGTGAGAAAGGATAATCGAAACAAAATGAAACAGGCAGAGCTGAGATACTATATTTCCATCAATGTAAACGGCCAACATCCATTGATGAGGTCAGCGCAGGGCTACACTGAATATTATAGTGAAGCACTGGAATTCTCCGATCTTTTTGATGCCTATCGTTTTGTTGAACGGCACGGTTTGGAAAAACTGGCATCCATCATCACACGGCCAACCTAATCGTGCGATTGCCCCTCTATTATCGACCTCCTATCGGGAGCCATACTTTAGCAACAACTGTTGTTACTGGTACAAATGGTTCGTCCCAGTAACGGGAATCATAGGAGTCATCCGCATTGTCTCCCAGCATGTAGTAGGAGCCTTCGGGTACAGACATGTTGATTCCGTTATGCATGACCACATTCCCACCAACCGCTGCAATACGCTTGACAAAAAGATTCCCGCCATGGCAAAAGATAACAACGTCTCCGACTTCAAAGCTGCCTTTGATTCGTACACCGAGGATCAAGCTACCAGCTTCGAGCGTCGGTTTCATAGAGTTAGTAGGCACATAGCCCAGGATAAAAACCGTGCGAAACATAACGAGTACAAGCAGCGCCGCTATAACAGGCAGCAAACGGCTTAGACATAACTTCTTTTTCCTCATTTTGGATACCTCTAAATAAGAAAACAGGACAACGGAAGGGAGACCGCATGAGAAAGTAGCAAGTCTTTCGACTTTTAGAATCCGTCGGAATGATTGAATTGATAGGACAAATCAAAGAATAATTATTGTGAACCAATACCGCGGTATTTGCTGCGAGTTCTACAAGAAGTACTGGTTCTGAGTGGAACTGATGAAGCAAGGGCTGAAAAGCGGCTTTTCACGAGAGTCCTGGAAGAATGCTTTATGACTCAGCCTGTAAAACAGCAGCCCAAGTTGTCAATATTCTAAAAGTAGAACATACACTACCCTTGCGGGATGGTGTATGTTCTACTAATGCACAGATAAGGGATGGCAACATCTACTTAGTAATACGAAAATCCGGAACTACAGTTACTCCTCACCTATATTCACTCGAACGATTTTTCTGGTAGGATAATTTGTCACTTGCAGCCAGATATTGCTTTGCTCTAAACGATTCCATTCAGCGGATGTGAAGCGATATCTATACAGATCAAATGGCAGCAAAATATCACATGAGGCGCCATCCTGTAACCGAATCCCGGTGGCACCGTCCAATATAGGATTGACCACACCCAAGAGATCCCAATCCATATTCATGAGCATATCCGTGGTGTATAATGATAGTTCTGTTAAAGGGAATCCTTCTGCGGGACTATTCTGCTGCGAAACAGTAACGCTGACCAATGCGACCTTATCGGGGATCCGACTTCGATCGGTCCCGTCATACTGCAAAGCTGAAGTATAGGCACGATAATCTACAATTTCAAAACGGTTGACCCGAAGCATATAGCCTTCAGCCGCCAAATTATACCCGACAAAATCCGGCGCAATAGGAACGATTTCTCCAACGGAGTATGTCTTCTCTGTATTGGCAGACCATCGTTGACGATAATCCTGATTAATTGCTTTATAGCGGATCATCCAAACAAAGAGCACTACTGCCGCAACGGAGAAAATCAGCCAGAATTTCTTTTTGTCTTTCATTTGCCTATCACCGATGTTACCCTTCCCGCTTGCATTTGAATAACAACATCCGATACGCTCTGCACAAAGTCAGCATCATGGCACGCAACGACTACTAATGCACTGCGCTGACATTCTTTACGGATCAACTGTGCGATCATAGCAACGCCCTGCTCATCCAGTGCATTTGTGGGTTCATCCAAAATCAGCAGACCGGGCTTTTCCATCAAGGCCGCAGCAATACCCAGACGTTGTTTCATGCCTAATGAATATTTTTTGAAAGTCCGTTTATCATTCGGGTCCAGGCCAACCGCTTGCAGGGTGTTATGGATGTCGGAGACCGAGATCAGCTGTTTTAGACCGGCAAGCAACTCCAGGTTTTTTTGCCCGGTATACTCGTCAATAAATGCGGGACTCTCGATCATCACGCCCACAGATTCAGGGAAATCCAGATCCTTCCCCAGGCGACGATCATTTACTGAAACACTGCCCTCTGTCGCATAGATCAACCCACACATCAGACGTAAAAGCATCGTTTTACCCGATCCATTTTCCCCTTGCAATCCGTAGACTTTTCCGCTTTCAAAATTCAAACTGATGTCTTGCAGCACGACCGCTCTGTGAATGGTTTTTGTGACATGATCCACCACAATATTCATCGTATCACCGTCCTATTTTTCAAGAGATATGAGGTCTTTTCTTTGTATCAGTAAATATCCTGCGCCTATTGATAAGAGCAACAGTAGCAGTGTAAACACCAGTTCTTTACGATAACTCAATCCATTTGCATCAAAAAGCTGGTATCGCATCACCATCGCTCCGTTGCCGACCAACCATTCAATGGGGAAATATGCGGCAGCAATATATGTGACAAAGCATATTAGAAAGCTGATGGCCGGACGGGCCACAAGGTTTAAGAGTGTTTGCAGCATACATACGGCCGTAAGCGTCACAAACGGAAGGAGCAAAGCGTATAGGATAACACTTGCCGGCGTGAGTGAAATTGTCTCTCCACACAAGACCTCCGAAAACAAGAATGCGGTGATTTCGGGCGTGTTGTTTAGGCCGAAGGTAACGGGTGTCAGAATCGCTGTGCCTATTATGGCAATCATTTCACAGGCAAAGTATAAAGTACAGCTTGCTATGCACCATATACACTTAGACAGCCACCATTTCCCACGCGATGTGCGTAGGAAAACTTGCTGACCTTGTACACTGATACCTTGCGCAGGATATGCTGCTGTTATATACAGGCAAAAGCCGCACACAATCAGCCATTCGATGGGGACCGACACCTTTTCTTCCATAGAGCCGTGTTGTATGATTGCCATGCCGCGAAATAGACACAGCATATAGTCGCCAATTGAACCCCGGCTCGAAATGGATTCCACATTGCAATAGAATTGCACAGAGCGATATACTGCGAATAAGCGCATGGAAAAGAGGAGAGTGGCAATCAGATAGTTTCTCCTTTGCAATCCCTGCCGCAGATCATAGCGCAACAGCCTATAAAACCTCATGTCTGTATTTCCTATATATCCCCGTAAGAACAGATACGAATGTCAAAAGAATAAGTTCCGCAAGTATGATCCATGTGGGACTGGGATTTGTACTTGCCAAATTGCACAGCCTTAAAGGCGAGAGCTCTATATACCAGTTCATTGCGTCGGCAAGCATGGGGGTAATGAAATCAAGTAATAGGAACAGCAGAAGTGGAGTTGCTGTCACAAAGAATCGGTGTTTTACCTTATGCCCGACGATAATGCACAGACTGGCCGCAACGCCGCCCCAGAAAAACTCAATAATGCACCAGATGATTGCATGCAGCCAAGGGTGGGTATAGTATAGCTTCGCCAAAAAGGCTGTGCCTGAACAGAATCCTGTAATAGGCAGTGCAACCCGAGGAATACAGGCGGGACATACCATCGCGGATGCAAACAGATCCGTAGTTACCGGCAATGCAATAGCAATGCCGCCACTAACAAATACAGCCGCCATTTTGGCTGTTAGGTATTGAGAATACGGAACTCTGGTAAGAATATTATTTGTCATATGAGACCTGTTGTCCTCATACAATGACCACCCATAAGGCATAGCAGCCAAAAATGGCCAAACGGCATAGAAGACTACAGCCCCGACGGTGACTCCGTTGACGCCGATCCAATTGACAAATAAGCTGCACCCATCATATCCGCCCGGGGAATGTGCATAGGATGCGCCTAAGTCACTGACGGTAATTGCAGTTTGAACCAAATCAGCTATGACAAGAATAAAACCGATCAGCAATGCACTGCGCATCATTTTGTTGTGAAATGCTTTCCACATTTCGGTTCTAATACAGTTCCCCATTATGTTATTCCTCCGCTAATGTTTACTGCTCCATCTCGGCTTGTTTTGAATGCTTTGTATTTGATTTACTGTCAGGGCGTTGCATCCTTATACGAGTTTGCGCTATCAGGGCTCCATTCACCGGACATGGTTTCACCAAAAAGATTGGGGCACGAGAAGGAGAGCGTTGCCCAGCGATAGCCGTCCTCATTAATGAAGGAATGGATACTGTACTTATTCCCGTTGTGACATGTCACATAATTCACGCGAGTTCCGCCAGATACAGTACAGTTATTCATCGATCCGTTTTGTGCGGATCCACCAAGGGCTCTTGCTCTGATGTGATCGCGCTTTCCGTCACGATAATAAAAATACACAGCTGATGAATCATCTTTTGTTCTGGGTGTAAGACGATGGTAGGAATACACATTTACACTAAACCCGGTGATTCTTGTGTCAGATGTAGAGGCAAACGCAGGAACAGCCATTGCTGCGCATACGAGAAACGCCATAATCAAGGTAATAATCTTCTTCATCTTTATTTCCTTTCTTTGTACATGTTTGGGTTTCTTATGTACTTATGTAATTAATATGATTAAATCATTGGAATCACCCTCATTCTGTCAACCGCTGTATACATGGACTGTAATATAGAATATTCATCTATATTACAAGTTACCTATTATGCTGTTGCAGTAGCGGGATTCACATAAAAGCTTTGCCCATCAACTGTGCATACTACTTTTACTGTATATGTTTTCCCTTTTGTTACCTCATGAGAGCCTGTGATAAGCAGATACGATGTCCCGTTACCGCTCCAGGAGTCGATCATCGTACGGCCTTGCCATAATTGAAGTGTTGCATGGATGGTTTTTCCAGGCTTGGCGATAGACACTCTGCATGTAGCTGTTGTTCCATTGATGGTGATTGAAGCCGACGGCGTAGCTGCTTGTACGGATGTAGCTTGCGCTGTCGCGGAGCAGGATAACAACAGGATCAATGCAAGGATGAGAGAAATCGTCTTTTTTTTCATAAATACACCCCCTTTCTCTATTCTTCTAAGCATTAGAACGGAGAAAGGGGGTGCTTTTTGGACACCATAATTACATGATTTTATTATTTTGTAGGAATCGACAAAATAAGGGATTGTGCTATGTGCACTATGTCCTCGTTGCTGATATTTCCCTGTATATTAAACACAACCTGATTCGCTTCGTCCACCCATATTAAAGCTTTTTCTGGTGAAGTTTCATTGCCAATGTATAAATTTGCTGGAATTCCGTTGATATCGACTTTGACTACTTCGCTATACTCCTGTGCTGTTGTGCTCATGCTGGTATGCTGCATCAAGGTATATTCAACAGAAAACATTTTTTCTCCGGTATCGTTGGCATATACGCGAAGACAATAATCGCTATCTTGATAGTTATCTACCAGCGAAAATCCGTCCGGTATCCACGACGGCTCATAACAGATGTGATCTATTTCATTATCTTCGCTATTGAAAAGATAGATCGTTATGCTCTCGTAGATTTCTTTTATCCATTGGAAGGCGCGCTCTCTTGCCTGTATATCAACTGTCAGCCATGTGCTGACAGACAGAATCGTCACAATTAATATTACCGCAGCCCGCTGCCATATTTTATGCGCAACAACCCTATGCTTGCTTTTTTTTCGTAATATCTCCATGCTATGTTCAAAATCATCGGAAAATACATGTTCGCATTCACTGGGAGACGGGAATGAAGTAAGCATGGACTCTGCTACACGCTTTGCCGCGTTGGCCAGTTCCTGTTCTGACCATGCCATGTTTGACATTTTACGCATCTCCTTTCAAATGTTTTTGCAAAGCGGCCTTGGCTCTCCAAAGCTGCTTTTGTGCGGTATCCTTTTTTATATGCAGCATAGATGATATTTCTCGTACAGAGTATCCATTATAATAGCGCAGCAATAGGATATCACGATAGGCAGCCGGTAATCGTGCCATAGCATCGGCCAAACCATGATCACCAGGCAATGGGATTTCGATGCCATAGGTACTCTCCCAAAATTCCATATCTACCAGTTTTGATCGGCTGCGAATGATATCTATTGCTTTCCGTTCTGTAATAATAACGATATAAGCTCTGGTTTTTGGACATTTGACATCCGATATTTTTTTCAGATTCTCAATAAGGGATAGAAACGCCTGATGTACTGCATCCTCGGCATCAAATTCATTCTTCAGAATTTTCATGGCAACATGGAACATCAAGCCCTTGTACATTATGTAAAGCTGTTCAAACTTGGATTTATCTTCGTCGCTTTCTATCATCTGTAAGTAGATAATCAACGAAATTCCCTCCTACAATAATGATGTCATTATATGTCGTTAATTATATCATCACACGATGTAGAAGACAAGAAGCAGCTTGCCGCCAGGCACCGGGAGCTGAGCAAGGTGAAGAATCGTATTGCTGAGATTGACACATTGCTCTAGAAAAACTACGAAGGTAACGATAGAGGGAAGTTGACTGACGAGCAGCGCTATGCCGCATCCCAGTCCTACGAAGATGGGGAAAATGTGGGCGATGCAGCAGATCATGTTCAAGGGATTGGATCGGCGGCTGGCAGAATTTCTCCTGGCCGAAGCGGAGCGTACCGGCTCCGACACGATACGCATGACCCATGAGCAGATCGCCCAGCACATCAGCTCGGCACGGGAGGCGGTGGCGCGGATGCTCAAGAGCTTCTCGGAGGACGGGCTGGTGGAGCTGAAGCGCGGTGCGATCACGCTGCGGGATACAGGCGGATTGAATCACTTAAAATAAAAATGTGGTTTTTGCCACATAGAAAACCACGAATCCGTGTTATAATATAAGTAGAAAAAGCTGAAAGGAGCATCGACCATGAAAGAAACGAAATACGCAGGTACTCAAACCGAAAAAAATCTGATGGCTGCCTTTGCCGGTGAGTCCGAGGCACGCAACAAGTACACCTATTTTGCATCCAAGGCCAAGAAGGAAGGCTACGAGCAGATCGCGGCGCTGTTCCTTAAAACCGCTGACAACGAGAAAGAACACGCCAAGCTGTGGTTCAAAGAACTGAACGGCATCGGCGACACCGCCGAGAATCTTCTCGCCGCCGCTGAGGGCGAGAATTACGAGTGGACGGATATGTACGACGGCTTTGCCAAGACTGCTGACGAGGAGGGCTTTCACGAGCTTGCACAGCGTTTCCGTCTGGTCGCCGCCATCGAAAAGCACCATGAGGAGCGCTACCGTGCCCTGCTGCACAATGTGGAGATGGCGGAGGTCTTTGCCAAGAGCGAGGTCAAGGTGTGGGAGTGCCGCAACTGCGGTCACATCGTCGTGGGTGAGAAAGCCCCGGAGGTTTGCCCCACCCTGCAACCATCCCCAGAGCTATTTTGAAATTCACGCAGAAAACTATTAAAGAAAGAAAAGGAGAATCATCATGGAGCAGAAGTTTTACATTTGCAAGCATTGCGGCAACATCATTGCCAAGGTCAAGGACACGGGCGTTCCCGTCATCTGCTGCGGTGAGCCGATGAGCGAGATCATCCCCGGCACGACCGACGCGGCCGTGGAGAAGCATGTCCCTGTCTGGACAGTGGAAAACGGCATCGTCCATGTCAAGGTCGGCTCCGTGGAGCATCCCATGCTGCCGGAGCACTACATCGAGTGGGTCTCTCTCCACACCAAGCAGGGCAACCAGCGTAAGGAGCTGCACCCCGGCGAGAAGCCCGAGGTCTGCTTCGCTCTCTGCGAGGGCGACGAGGTCGAAGCGGTCTACGCCTACTGCAACCTCCACAGTCTGTGGAAAGCGTGATCGTTCCGCGCATGGTATCTTAGAACCAACATAGAGAACTGAATGACATGTATTGCAGGCAGGAGGCAAACAAGTCATGAAAGCACATAAATATTGGTCAATCGGAGCGGTAATTACCATGTTTGGAACTTTTTGCACTGGATATAAAGGCTCAAAAACAGCGCATAAGTACCTTGCGCTTAGTTCCTTGATCTGCATGGTTATGGCAGTATATACGGGTCATAAAATGATTTCAGGGAATAAGAAAACAAAGAGAGTAAAACAAGCGGAAGCTGTGGATATTCTTTGAGTAAGATAGGAATCGTTATTGTTTCTGATGACGATAAAGTCGGGCTAATGTTGTGTGCGAAATAAAAAACATCAAAGGAGAATTTCATTATGAAATATGTATGTGATGTGTGTGGTTGGGAATACGATGAAGAAAAGGGCTATCCGGAAGGCGGCATTGCACCGGGTACAAAATGGAAAGATATTCCGGATGATTTTGAATGCCCCTTATGTTCAGTTGGCAAAGATCAGTTTTCTGCGGCTGAGTAAGGAAGCACAACAAAACCTATAAACAAAGAGCCGTGAAGCAGTATGTAAGATCCCGCTTCACGGCTCTTTCTCGCGTATATAAAAATTTGCCGTAACGTAACCTCGTCACAGAAAAATGCTTTGCCATGCGGTATGATAAAGCCACGATAAAGAAAGAGGTGGCGAACATGAAAATCAAGCTCAATCCCGATCAGGAGATTGTCAATACCATCCGGGAAGGACTCAAGCGCACCGGCGGATACTGTCCCTGCCGCAGAGAGCGCACAGAGGCAACCAAATGTATGTGCCAAGAGTTTAAGGATCAGATTGCCGATCCTGATTTCGAGGGCTACTGCCACTGTATGCTCTATTACAAATCCTTACAGGATTAAAGGGGGAAAGCTATGTTGTCAAAGAAACTGGCCGCCGTAGATAGGACGCGGTGTGTCGCCTGCGGTGTGTGTGAAAATACCTGTCCACTGGGGGCCGCCAAGGTGCGCCGTGGCTGCTACGCCGCCGTGGAGGCGGAACGCTGCGTAGGCTGTGGCAAGTGCGCAAAGCTCTGCCCCGTCGGCTGCATTGAGGTGAAAGTGAGGGCTGACGCATGAAAGCGAAGCATTGGTACGATTACCTGTGGGTATATGCCATCATCTATTTTACACTGGGCTTCTTCAATATCCTGTTCGCATGGCTGGGCATGATCGATTTTCTGCTGCCGCTGTTCTTAGCCATCTTCGGCGGGAACAAATTCTTTTGCAACCACCTCTGCGGACGAGGTCAACTGTTCAGCAAGCTGGGGACGGACCTTAAATGCTCCCGCTGCAAGCCCACGCCCCGCTGGATGTCCTCCAAGTGGTTCCGTTACGGCTTTTTGACCTTTTTCCTGACGATGTTCGGCAACATGGTGTTCCAGACCTATCTGGTCGCTGCCGGTGCTGCGTCCCTGCGGGAGGCCATTAAGCTGTTCTGGACCTTCCGTGTGCCGTGGGGCTGGACTTACACCGCCGGGACGGTCGCTGATTGGGTGGCGCAGTTCAGCTTTGGCTTTTATAGCCTCATGCTGACCTCTCTGCTGCTGGGTCTGATCGTTATGGTGCTCTACAAGCCCCGCACATGGTGTGCGTTTTGTCCGATGGGAACCATGACGCAGGGTATTTGCAAGCTGAAAAACAAAGAATAAAATAAAGATAACAGAAAGGAGCCTTACTCATGGCTGAACTGAAAATTACTGCTGCGAATTTTGAAAACGAGGTACTGCGTTCCGACAAACCCGTTTTGCTGGATTTCTACGCGGACTGGTGCGGACCGTGCAAAATGCTCTCTCCCATACTGCATGAGCTTGCCGAAGAAAAAAGCGGTACGCTCAAGGTGGGCAAGGTCAATGTGGACGAGCAAATGGAGCTGGCAATGCGTTTTCAGGTATCCAGCATCCCGATGCTGGTTGTATTCAAGGACGGGAAAGCCGTCGCCAAGTCGGTGGGCTATCGGCCTAAGTCGGAGATCGCCGCAATGGTGGAGGGCGTAAGATGAAAGTTGTGATCGTAGGCGGCGTGGCGGGCGGCGCGTCTGCCGCCGCCCGCATCCGCCGTTTGGATGAACACGCCCAGATCATTATGATCGAGCGCAGCGGCTATGTGTCCTATGCCAACTGCGGTCTGCCGTATTATGTGGGCGGTGTGATCAAAGAGCAGGAAGAACTGACACTGCAAACTCCGGAGAGCTTCTGGGACCGCTTTCGCATTGATGTACGAGTACGGCGGGAAGTAACTGCGATCAATCCCGCAGAAAAAACCGTCACCGTCCGTGCACTGGACAGCGGAAAGAGCTATATGGAAACCTATGACAAGCTGCTCCTCGCCCCCGGCGCAAAGCCGACGGTTCCTGCGCTTTCCGGCGTCAGCAGTGAGCGTGTTTTCACGCTGCGCACCGTGGAGGACACCCTCCGCATCAGGCGCTTTGTAGAGGATCAGAAGCCGAAAACCGCTGTTTTGGCTGGCGGCGGCTTTATCGGTCTGGAAATGGCGGAAAACCTTGCAGAAATGGGTGTTTCCGTCACCATCGTCCAGCGTCCCAAGCAGCTATTAGCACCACTGGATGCGGATATGGCGAGCTTTGTCCATGCGGAAATGCGCAGACACGGCGTGGCTCTGCGGTTGGGTGAAACCGTCGCCGGATTCCGACAGGACGGAGATTCCGTGCTGACCCTGTTGGAGGGTAGTGAGCCACTGCATTCGGATATGGTGCTGCTGGCCATCGGTGTTACCCCGGATACGCATTTGGCAAAAGAAGCCGGACTCAAACTTGGTATTCGTGGCAGCATCGCTGTCAACGAGCGGATGGAAACCTCCGTGCCGGACATCTATGCTGTGGGCGATGCCGTAGAGGTCACCCATTTCGTGACCGGGCAGAAAGCGTTGATCTCGCTGGCGGGGCCCGCCAACAAGCAGGGACGCATTGCCGCTGACAATATCTGCGGCGGAAACAGCCACTTTCACGGCTCTCAGGGTTCGTCTGTTCTGAAGCTGTTTAGCTTGACCGCGGCCTCTACGGGAATCAATGAAAAAACGGCGCAGGCAGCAGAGATCGCTTACGACAAAGTTGTACTTTTCCCGGCATCCCACGCTGCCTATTATCCCGGCGCACGGTCTATGGCAATGAAGGTACTGTATGAAAAAGAAAGCCTGCGGCTGCTGGGTGCGCAGATCGTTGGCGGCGACGGTGTGGACAAGCGCATTGATGTACTGGCAACGGCCATCCGCGCCGGTATGACGGCGCTGGAGCTGACAGAGATGGACCTCGCCTATGCGCCGCCCTATTCCTCCGCCAAGGATCCGGTAAACATGGCCGGTTTTATGATCGAGGATTTGGAGAGCGAGAAAGTGCGGCAGTTCCATTGGAATGAGGTTGAGGACTTGCCTTGCGATGGCAGTGCGACGCTGCTGGACGTCCGCACGGCGTGGGAGTATCAGCGGGGCCATCTGGATGGCTTTCGGAATATTCCCTTGGACGATCTGCGGGAGCACTTGGACGAGTTAGACCGTGGTAAGCCTGTTTATGTGAATTGCCAGACAGGGCTTCGCAGTTATCTGGCCTGCCGGCTTTTGACGCAGTATGGTTTTACCTGTGCCCATCTCTCCGGCGGATACAGCTTTTATCGGGTCGTAACAAAAGAGCAGCAGACAGCGCGGAGCGCCTATCCCTGCGGAATGGAGAAGCTATGAGTGAAAATCTATTTGGTTTGACGGTTGCAGCAGATAAAGGCTTGGATGATTTGCAGTGCCAGCGCCTTTTAAGTGAAAATCGCAGGTATCAGGAAGTCATGCTGCAATACCGCTGCGCACTGAAAGCACTTGAAAGCAGGTTGGAAATTCTGAACGAAGAGTTTTCATTGCAGCATGACCGCAATCCGATAGAAAGTATGAAAAGCCGCTTGAAGTCGCCGTCCAGCATTATGAACAAGATGCAGAAGCGCGGACTTTCTCTGGATTTCCCGACCATGCAGGCAAATATCATGGATATTGCCGGTGTGCGTGTGATCTGCTCTTTCGAGGAGGATGTGTTCTTTTTGGCAAAGTGCCTAAAAGAACAGTCTGACATTGAAATTATCACAGAGAAAGATTATATTTCACACCCTAAGCCAAATGGCTATCGCAGTCTGCACCTGACGATCCGGTTGCCGGTATTCTTTGCTGAAAAAGAGAGCCGTGTGCCGGTGGAGATACAACTCCGTACAATCGCTATGGACTTCTGGGCAAGTCTTGAGCATACCATCCGCTATAAGAAAAACTTGCCGATAAATACTGAAGTCGAAACTGAACTGAAAGAGTGCGCTGATTCCAGCAGAGAGTGGGACACCAAAATGGAACATCTACTGCACATCTTAACATAATACATCGGATATAAAAGGACAAGCATCCATTTTAGATGCTTGTCCTTTTATATGCCGCCATCATTCGGGCGGTCTGAAGGCATTCGGGCTATGGCAGCGTCAAGAAACTGCAAGTCAACATGAGGAACATCCTCAAGAAAATGGGCGTAACGCCTGGCGAGAAGCGCTACATCATCAACGAGCTTGGCGTCGGATACCGTATGCTGGCGGAGGATGAGGCATAGCGCTGCCAAAGTTCTGCGCCGCTTGACAGTCGTGGTACAATACAAATGAGTTTTTTCCGTTTCTATGCCAAACGGAGAAGGCTCATTTTTCATATCATGCGGGAGCGGCGATTTCTACCGGTCTGAAAGTGCTGGCTTACTTTCGACCATTGTCTCCTTACAGGTCAGGAGCCAGGCTGCGTAATACGCGCAGTCTGGCTCCTGGCAATTTATGTATGCCGAAGTATGCTCCATATGATCACCTGTCGATTTCACGGCTTCTGTATTGCAGCCAATGAGTCCATGAGCGAATGGAAACCATCTTCTCCCAGCATGGCCGCGGCATCGAAGGGGATGTCTTCAGAGGCCGTAATGGCCGGATCGCAGCCGGGCATATCCTCGCCCATTGCGGGTACGGGTTCCGGGTGCATATTGGACAGTATCTCACGAACCAGTTGCTCCACTGCTTGCCGGTCTATCCTTGGCGCAGCCGCGGCCTCCGGTGTTTCCGGGCAATTCATATAGTGGGTCACGGCGTTGACCAGGAACTGTGCCTTGCGCCGACCCTGCTCGTTCAAGATCGCGGCTACCTGCTGGTGGCTTGGGTCACCGGCATTGAATTGGACGGTAAATCTGAAGGAATCCTTCTTTTCGCCCATATGGATCACCTACTCGTCTTCGTAGCCGCATACAAGAGACCGTACCCGGAAGCGTTGGCGCCGATCTCCTCCACAAAGATGGCTGTACCGACCTTACCGGACTTTTCGATCTGTTTCCGAAGCAGCAGAGAGCCGCCGCCTACAAAAATAACCTTGCCGGTACGCAGCTCGATCTTCCGCTCCCGCAGAGTACGGAAAAGGTCCGCCACGAAGGACTCCGCGCCGCGCTCTACCAGTGTTTGGATCTCACTGCCGTACTCTGTACTGCAACCTGTGAGAATGGAGTCAATGTCCGTTTCCTCCAGCAGCAGATCATGGTCGGCACGAATCTTGGACAGCAATCGGTTATAGAGTGTAATGACGCCGTTTTCCAGCGAATCGCAGGAAGCCCAGTCTGCTGCGCCATAGCGCAGGGAGAGGTAATCGGCAGTAAAACCGCCTATGTCGATCACAGTGGCCTTGGCAACTGTGCCGAGCTGGAGCCGCTTGAACACCGGAGCCGTAGCTGCCAGCGCCTGTGGGAAGCAGACCGCCTCCGTGATGCAGATGGAGTATTTCCTCCCATTGAATTCAAACCCGATCACACCGCGGTTCAGGAAATACTGGGCAAAGCGTTTATACTGCGTTCCATAATGCGCAGGGGGCAGCCCAACGGCAAGCTGAATGTTCATCAGCCGATCCGGGGCATACTGGCCTGCCGCGTTGATCTCGTAAGCGATGGCGAACAACGTCAGGATAAAAAATCGGTCGTCCTCTGTTTTATCCCGGGTATAGGGGATTCGCTGGTCGGAGAGCGTGTAGTATTTTCCCCGATAAAATAGGATGTTGTCACCGAAAGGGGGACGGGTATCGCTCTCTACCAGTCCGGATGTAAATACCCGACTGGCCGTTTTAATTTGTTTATTTCCGTGGTCTACACAGACTAACATAAGATCAGCTCCTTCTCTTTTTGTGCTTATACTGTGTTTATACGACTTTAATGCGCATTACTGCAACAGATAGAAAAAAAACAGACGTGGAAATCTCCACGTCTGTTTTATACACATTTGTCAGAACTTCTTTAATCCCCTCAAAGAATTTTGGAGCGCATTGAAGATATTGAACCGGCTGGTCGATCAGCTATCTTCCTCCATCATCAATCAAAAGAAGATCGTCCCGTGTTGCGGCATGATTGCGTAGCTCATCCGAGAAGCCGGAGATGCTGAACAGGACGTACCACACTTTTCGCCGATCCCGCTCCCATGCGACATCGCCAGCCTTAGCTTCCAACGCATGAAGGACATTAAGACCAACGGGTTCTTTCCAGTACTTGCACTCTCCCAGAATCAGGTTCTTGCCCTCCGGATCAAGAGCTGCAATGTCGATCTCATTCTTGGCATCCCAATACCCACCCAGCTTGGAGAACTGGAACGGCCATGTGTTATTAACATTCAATTCCCACATCCGCTCCTCACAGATGTCCTCATATACGAAGCCAATGTGGCTGGTAGTGAGGCCCTTGCGGATCTTATCCATCACGATACCGCTATGCCCACTTTCGATAAAGCTCATATTGGGATAGATAAATGCGAACCAAAACCGCAGATAGTTATCCTTGATCTTGTAAAGGCCGCGCTTGCTCTTCTCGGGATTTTCCTCTGTGACAGGCACCCTTCGTTCCAGAATATCCAGATCCATCAAGGTCTTCAGGTACTTGGTCAGGTTCGTTGACTTGACCTCCAACACAGAGGCAATCGAGGAAAGCTTGTGATTTCCGGCTGCGATCGCCTTGATAATGGAAAAGTAACTACCAACCTCACTGACCTCCTGCTGCAGCAGGAAATGCGGTTCATCATAGAGATAGCCAGAACGGTTCAGTACGCATTTTTGGATAGCACGATAGATATCGCCGCTCTCCGAAAATAGCTCAATATATTTGGGGACACCACCTGTAACAGAGTATAGCTCAATGAGTTCTCTGCGGGTTTTGCCAGGGAAAAACTCATGGTAATAGGCGAACGGGATCTGCTTGAGCCGGATCTGCGCGGTTCGCCTTCCGTATAAAGGGCTGCCGTAGGCCAGTGTCTGAGACTCCATCATGGAGATCAGGGAGCCGCAAAGGATGACCATAACAGACTGCTTCTTTAGTATTTCTTCCCATATCCGTTGGAATATGGAAGGAAATGCAGGCTCTGCCTTGCCCAGATACTGAAATTCATCCAGTACGATAACGGGCTTGCTGTCATGCTTGGCATCCATGATTGACTTGAATATCACGTCCCAGCTCTTGACATCTGCATTACGCAGAAGATCACTATCAATGAATTCTGCCGCTTTCTCTTTGAATGCCGCTCGGTTTTGTGCTTCGGACTCTTCACTTGCAAGGAAAAACAGGGCGTTTTTATCCCGAATAAACTCGGATATCAGCGTAGTCTTTCCCACTCGCCGGCGTCCATACAGTACGACAAGTGCGCTGCCATTCCGCTCATACTCACTTTGCAGCGTCTCCATCTCCTGCTGTCGATCAACAAATTGCTTCATAAGCTCACCGCCTCCATAAAGTATTATACCGCAAATTATAATAATTTCAATTATAACTTTTCGGATTTTCTATAAAATCTGGCGGCAGCATGAGGGACAGCTTTTCAAGCGATATGACGAAATGATTCTCGAAGTATTCATCACGATACCATGCCTCATAGCGGTCAATGCCATATTCTTCTTCCAGTACGTCCCTATCTGCCCAATCCTTTACGCAGCCATCCTGTTGTTCCTCCCGGACACTTTGCAGTAGGGCAAAACGTCCGGCATCGTAGTCGGCGTATAGCTCAGTGAAGCTGCTGGAATCCAGATTCGTCGTGCAGTGTGTGGTAAGCAGGTAAAGCTCGCAGGCCTTACACTCCTTTGGGTCAGCCGAGATCACCCGAACCATCTCTGGTGCCATGATAACCATATCCAGTGTGATCTCATCGAGCTTCTTAGGCGATTGATATAGTTTTGTGAAGCGTTGCTCCAGCTCTTGGATCTCTTCTTGAAACAGAGGTGGTTCAAAACAGCAATAGATGTCAGGCGTATCGTTCTCTGTCTCTCGGTCAGATCCATCACGGATCTCCGTGATGGTGCCATAAAGTCCACGATATTCACTTGCCTCTGTTGCCATGACAGCGGCACCGACAGTGTAGGTCATGCCGTTGTATGTATAGCGCATACCCTCTTGGTTGATGATCATTTTATGTCCTCCTGATTATATTCCTCCCAGCCTTCCATGCAGTTGGTGCGTGCGCGATCAGCATCGAAGCACTGACAGCGCGTATAGCCTTCTTCCGTTTTGAAGAAAAAGCACGGGGCAAGCCCATCGTCTATCTCTACTACGGACTTGGCTTTGACCTCTATGCCTAACAGCTCCGTATCCTTCTGTGTGAGCAGCTTTAGCCAAAACTCCCGCGGGGAGAGCGAGGAAGTTCCCTCATATGCCATTGCATAGCGGCTTGCCGTGGGCAGCGGTGTGAATGCAAAGCCCTGATGCAGCACATTGTCCAACATATACGTTTCCGAGCTGCGGTAATAGTAGATCCGCAGCGTGTTCGGCACTTTCCGCTTCGGGCACCATTCCGGTGCCCGTCTGTTCAGATCACGGCTTTTAAGATGTCTGGCTCTCTTCGGCAGGGTGCAATAGCTTTCGCCAAAGTGCATCATGAGTCCCTTTGACTTCTGGGGAGCGGGGATCGCATGGTAATACCGTTCCGGGCAATTCCGACAGGTATACTCCTGCGGGGCAGATTCTCTTTTCATGTTTATACTCCTTATTGACTTATATTTGAGGCCCCGGAAATCATCCGGGGCCTCTGACTCATGGGCGCAGTGTAAAGCGGTTTTCGCCCGTAAATGCACTCTGCAGGCGTCTTACTTCCGCCTCCAGTGCCGCTATGATCTGTTCTACCTGTTCCGGCGTGTAATCGTAACACACACGGCTTGCACAATTAGAAAGCGAATGGATAGCGTCTACGGCTCGTTGTGTGCGCTGTTCAGCCACACGCACGAACCGTTCCGCCTTGGTTTCTCTTTACCTCAATGCTCGATATCTCCTTTACGCAATTTCCTGTTCGCCCCAGCGAATGCTGAAACGGCCGTCTTCATCTATGTCGCGGTATAACAGCAACGATGTGAGATCGTAGTCCACTCCAAATCGTTCGTAAATATCATCCATATCTGTTTCGTCGCCCTTCATGAAGAGATTGAGCTTCTCTTTTGCCAATATCATCTGCATCAGGTTGGACTCAATGCTCTGTGCATAGGTCAGGAAATAGATGTCCTTCCAGTCAACGGAATTAAAGCGGATGAAGCGCATGTAAAACTGGCTCATGCGGGAGTTGTTATAGTGCAGCTCCGGGATGATGACTTTGTTGACGAACTCGAAGTTGACTGAGCTGGGCAAGCTCTGCTGCGTACACAGCAGGATGCCGTTTCCGCTCTCGCGGAGTGTTTGCCGTAATGCCCTGCGTTTTGCAAAGGTAGTCGTCGCGCCGGTCACAATGAAAAGTGGCCGGTTGGGAAACGCTTCCCGCAGGGCTGCCGCATAGGCGTCCAGCACCACGGTATGGCGGACGCCTATGGCCACGATCTCTTCTGCCCAGCTGCCGGTAAGCTGGATCGTTCTCCGCAGCTTCCCGGGAAGCTCGCCGCTATACTCCGAAACCGTATTGGGCGCGGCACTGATCCGCAGCAAAAGCGTGATCTGCTGGATGATCCGCAGCATAGCATCTTTCCTCGCGTTTTTCGTTGAGGTGAAATATTTCTGGCGCATGGTATGGAACTCCTTGACCGCCTGTACCCATACAGCCTTCTCCTCTGCTGAAAACGGAATGGGCTCCTGATGGATACGTTTGATGTCCTTCCCGGTGACCTCCTCAAAGGTACGGGTGATTACTGTCTTGGCGAGGATATCACGCAGAATATCTGCATTGTAGATGTCCTGTGTGCGCTGTCCGACACCAAATACGGTGATCTTCTCCGGCAGATGTGAATTGGCAAACAGCGTGTACCCACGACGATAGGCCGGGATCGGTTGACCGTACCACGGGTTAGTCTCTCGTGTCGCCGTGCCGTCCTTATCATAGTGATAGATGGTGTGGCAGCAGGATAGCATATTGATGGAATTGTTATAAAGTAATTCCATCTGCGGTGCGAACTCAGAGATGTTGTTCCGGGTACTGGTTCCTGTGGTCAGCAGCTTTGATTGGCATCGTCTGAAGCAGGACAGCACCGCCTTGGCACGGCTGCTGTACGGATTGCATATCTCATCGCTTTCATCCAGTACAAGACAGGTCTTGCGGCTATGGATCTTCAGCCATTTTTTGATCTGCCTGCGATACTTGCACAGCGCATTAAAGGTCATCAGCACAAAGTCGCCGGGCTTGATCCGCTCCAGATCCCTCAGCCGTTCCACGAACACATACGACACGTCATAGTTGGGCAGCACCACATTCCAGTTATTGCGGATAGAGATGGCCGATGAAATGACCCAGGTGTTACGATACCCTTGTCTGTCCATGCGGTATTTCCCATAGGCAATGCCAGCCAGTGTCTTACCGGAACCCTGTTCCCATTGCAGCAGCGTATAACGCTTTTGCAGAGCAAGATTCAGGTCGTGGAGTTGGGTATCGTTCAGCAGGATCTCCTCCTCGTTCTCGGCATCCCATAACCAGAAATCATCCAACCATTTCCCAATTCCCGTGTCCGGGGTCATTTCCTGAAAAGGCTGGCTCTGGATCAGGTATTCATGCCGCTTTTTACGCAGCAGCCGTTCGTAACCAGGGAGTGTTTCACCGCGCAGCACTGCTTCACAGACCGGGATAGGTTGGCGCAGCTCTTCGCTCATGCGGCGTCGCACTACAGCACTATACCCTTTATAGGCGAATGAATAATCCCGCTTGACAAGGTGGATCTCATCACGTTCCGGCTGCCGGTTCTGACGTCTGAGTGTCTGACGAAGATAATGCAGTACCTTCGCCTCGGTCAACCGCCGTTTGCACCATTCCTCATATCGCATCTCTGGCGGCTGTGTCTCCGTATAGAACCGATGCAGATACGCGCAGCATTGGGCATACCGATCCTTCAGGGACGGATGTATCCTGATTTGGTACAGCATCTTCTCTACCGTATAAGTAAACGATGCAGAGGTTTGACGCTCCTTTGCCAGTTCCCGCAGGATCTTGGCGCGATTTTCCTTCAGCATGGCCTTTGGCATTTGCAGCAGCGACATGTGGATCGCTTGTGCTGCACCAGCATAGATACCGCCGGAAAGATCGTTATCCATTCCTGTGCGATAGCGAGCCGGTGTTTCGGAATCCACGCCCTTCTTCTGCCAGAACTGCAGCTTTATTGGGAAGTGCGAAACACCCATCTGCGCAAAGGTATCATCCGGCAACAGGATCTGACCAAGAAACCGGAATTGTGCCTCCATCTTCCGAATCATTGAGCTGTCCGAAAACGAGTCGGCCAGAAATGAGTTGGGTACGATCAAAGCCAGGATTCCCAGTGGCTTCAAGAATTGGGCAGCCTTCAAGCAATAGTAGAGCTGCGATAGATACTCCTTTCCATTCTCAGCCATCCATTGCAGGTTGAAGGGCGGGTTGCCTACCACATAATCAAAGCGTACCTGCGGCATATAATTGCGAATATCCTTATTAACCAGATTGGCCTCCGGATAAAGATATGACGCCACCTTGAATGCCTTGGTGTCCAATTCACAGCCATAGACATTGGCTTCCACCGGCATTACGTTGAAGAAGTTCCCCATCCCACAGGTGAGGTCCGCTACCAGATCGTCCTCCTCCAGACAAAGGCAATCCGCCACGAACTGACACAAGGCGGGCGGTGTAAAGAACTGGCCGTTTTCCAGTTCCTTTTTTGCCTCACTGTATGTATGGTAGCTCCGATAGTTCTTCCGGGAAAGCCCGTGCAGGCCCCCATCCCCTGTATAACCCTGAAAAACATCCTGCTTCGTGATACCATACGCTTCGCAGCAGTTGTTGTCGATCAGGTACAGGAGCTTTTCGTTAACTGCTCTGCGACTGCTCTGGGGGATCGATTCTGTCGAGGGTGTATACTTCATGACGACACCTCAGCATGAATAGTCAAGATACGTTTCGGCAAACTCCTTTGCAATAGACGCCGTCTTAAACTTCAGATCCACGCGCCCATTTTTGAACATGCGCAGTTGTATGAGCTTCTGGCAGTCTGGGAACTGAAACACTGAGGTGGACACATCGGAATAACCGAGTAGCTCGGAGAATCCCGCAGGCTTGCACCCAAAGGTATTGGTTTCAAAGTGCGCCACGCCGGCAAGGACATCCTTCATGCGGTCTGCAAGGCTCCAGTCTTCACGACCCCAATTTTCATCACAGGTGCAAAAGTATCCGCCAAAGCGAAGCGTATCCCCTTTACTGTCGTAGCTGGGCTTGTCGTTGTAGCTATGCGCCGCTTTATAGCATTTAATGCGTAGCTCCTGATAAGCGCGTTCTACAAAACTGAGTCCATCCAGTTGTATGAACATCTGGTCAACCACATCTTCATAGTGCAGCGAAAGAGCCCGCAGATTGCGATGATACTCCTTGCTCGTATCCATATCGCACCTATACGGGTCTGGCTCTGCGGGGATCAGATGCTCTTTGATGGCATCCGTTGAGATCGTTACGCTATATTTCTCATTGAAATGCTGTGTGAGCTCAGAGATGAACCTACTGTGGAACTTCTCCAGTTCTCGGTTCAGATCCGTTATCCCGAACCGGTAATTGCTCCCAAAGTAGGGCAGCGACCCATCCTGCCCAATGCCGAGCAGGTCTCTTTGCGCCTGAATCGCTTTTTTCCACTGTTGGCGTATTTCACGGAGCGCACGGCAGGATTCATCATACGCCTGTTGCTGGGTTTCGCAGAACATCAGGTCATCCTCCGGCAGGCGAGAATCCGCCTTGATCTCAACTTGCTCCAATTTATCGAGTAATCCCATAATTAAAAGTCCTCCTACAAAAACAAAAGCACCGCTGAACTGTCGTCAAACAATTCAGCGGTGCTTCTCCGCATTTATTCTTATTGTGCTGCTTCGATTAACTCGTTTGGTATCGGGGGAAGATGCATAGATTTGCACCGGACTTTACTGTCGCATAAATCGGTATGTTAGCTTCCTTCGATCCCATTATACTGGGAGATGGGGATATAGGAGGACGGCGTTTGCCGCCCTCCTATACCATTCGTCATACTATGCGCACATCGCTTCCGGCAGCTCCATCACAAAAGGGTACGTTTCCAAGGACACATGATACATGGAGTTCATGGTCTCAAAAACGGCCTTTCTGTCAGTGAGAGATTGGATACGGACGACCCGTGAGGTGCAGACCAGACCGCTATGATGGCGTATCCATGCACGGCTGCCCTCGCAGAGCGGTGCGGCCAACCGGCCGGTAAGAATGACCTGCTTCTTATTCATTTTCTTTCTCCTTCCTTCGACCTGTGTGGTCGTGAAAAGCGCGATCATTATCCGAATCGAAAAACAGCTTGCGAATGATCTAATAGGCACACTTGAGAATACTCCGCACCATGTGCACGGTGGTATTCTCCCTCTGTGCGATCTCCCGCGTACCGTAGCCATCTGCCTTGAGTCGCAGTACGTTCATATCACGGCGGGGCATATGCCGGCCCAGATCGTGGAACAGCAGGCCGGTCTCCATCTCCAGAAAGCTCTCATCCGTTGCGGAGAGCATATCGGACAGAGACAGGCCGGCATCGTCCATAACAGCATTGAGGCTGACCGTCGGTGCTGCACGCTTGGTAGATGCCTGATGGCGGAAGTGGTCTGCCAGGCGGCTCTCCATCTTGCGCCATGCAATGGTGGCGAAGCTGAAACGGCTGGACTCACCCTGCGTGGTATAGTCCATGACTGCCTGCAAGTAGCCAAAGACCACCACATCGTAATACTCATCCTCCGGCAGCTTCTTCTCATTGAGAAAAGCATAGACCAGATTGTGATGCTCCTCCGCAAATAACTGCTGCGCCGGGGTCATGGGGGTATTTTCATTCATTACAGTTCCTCCTATATGCCGGGAGCCGCAGCCTGTGTTTTACACAGACTGCGGCTCTTCACATGTTTCAGATCCTTATAAGGTCTGATAGGTTCATTTAGTGGGGAAGCTCCTCACGCTCGCCATCGATCACATCCGCACCGGAAATGCAGAAATGCTGGCCGCTGTCGGCAACAGCATACTCGGTGTTTGCGGTGGCATACTGGTCCTCCTCACCCTCACGGGCGGCAGACAGCTCCGCACGGTTCTTCAGCATCTCCTTCGCCTGCTGGCGGAACGACTCTACAAAGGCGCGGAACTCGCCCACCTGTTCAGGCTGGAGATCTTCCACTTTACGGAAGGTCGCCACGCTGTAGGTGTTGTTGCCGTTGTCCACGCGCTTCAAGCCGATCTGCACCACGCTGCTCCATGCCGGACGGCGCCGGGCCACAAATGCGGCATTCATGAAATCATTGAACGGTCGCAGGCTGGTAGGCGGCAGAGAGAGCTGCAGCGGGATATAGTCACCGTCCTGCAGAAGATACAGAATACGCATATTCTTGCAGGCCTTCCCCCTTCCGTCTGTTGCCGTCCCATAACGGTTCAGCTCACAGGCAGCGCAGGCGCCGCCGGGTGTACCGTAGCCCTGCTTTCCGTCCACGGTGGAGCACAGAGGGGCGGTGTTATCATCGTATTCGCAGCCCTCGGGCCAATACGCGCCACTGGCATGGTGATACAGGATAACGCCCTGCAGAAACCGGGTATACTCCGGATTCTCCGGGTCGCCGGTAGGCAGCTCGAATTGCAGTGCGCCGCCGGACGGGATCTTGACCTTGGGGAATGAGAGCGTCAAGCCCTCCATATCGTCGGCAAGATCATCGTTGCCGAAATCAAGGCCGGCCATGGTGGGAAGGTTGAATGCACTGGCAGTTGCCATCGTAGTAGTTTCAGGATAACTCATTTTTTGATCCTCCATTTTATCTTTTTTGTTTTTTCACATTACGCCGCGGATACCTGATTCAGCCGCGACCACACACTTCTGGGCATTGCCAGAATGTTGTAGCCGATGATCTCCAGATCCGAGGCGCGGTCATAGCTGCTTACGTCTTGACTGTACCGTGTTACCGCATTGGAAAGACCGTACAGGCTCAGGTCATGGCCTTCGATCAGATGTTGCAGGATGCCCTCACCCTCCGAGTCCGTAAGGCCGAACTGTCTGCTGGCCAGCTTCACAACGCCGGGTACATCTGCGGTGTTCATGGGGATGGCCGCAGCCTCCCGCATCATGCCCACCACCTGAGCGAACCGCGCTTCCTCTGCGGCGGCACGGACAGTGTCCTGCACCTTCAGCAGAAAAGCGTGATCGTCTGCAGCCAGCGTCTTTTCGGAATAGAGCTGGAAGTTCTCCTCCGCATCCGTTGCCCGGCCAATATGGTTGCGCTTTGTGGCGGCGTCGTTGACCACCATACCGTTGCTGCATACCAATCGGTAGATCAGAGGCTGGATGTTGACAGAGCCTAAGCCCACCTCGCTGTTGCTGATGACCACGCCGGCCTGCACTGTGTCACCCGGCGTCACATCCTCCTGTAAACGGGGATTGACCGCCTTGATATACATGCGGGAGTCGGTGATCTGACAGCTCTCGATGCGCACATCGGGGATCTCCGCCAGGATGGGCAGCACCGCTGAGGCGATACTGTAGTTGTCCATACGCAGATAACGATTGCTGAGGTAGGCGCGTGCCTTACCGTCCAGCACACGGATCATGCGTTGGGCAGGTGTCCGCTCCAGCCATGTGTTGACATTGTGTGCCAGTAGTCCGGGGTCTTCGCTGCGCATTCGCTCATAGTACTTGGCAGGGATGCTCAGGTGCGTACCAATCTGCCGGTGGGCGATATCGCCGATCTCCAGCGGTTCGATACGGTCTGCACCGTCACTGTCCAGCACGCGAAGTGTCAGCTCGGGTCCATAGCTTTCCAGCCGAAGATTGCCGGTATTGACCACATAATCCTCTTTGGCACTCTGCTGCCGGGTGATCTCCGCGGCAAGCTGCTCCAGGGTTAAGCCTGTTTTCATGGCAGCACCCTCCTTACCAGTTCAGCGCGATGGCATCATCCGTCATGCTGGCGGCGATGCCCTCACGCTCGAACACCTTCAGGAGCCGGGGCCAGTAATGCTTCTCCGGCAGGCTTTTGAATGAGGTCTGCGCTTTCTCTACGTCACCCTGACGGATGCAGATGTCACCGTTGTCCTTGATGACAAGGCTGCTATAGCCACGGGAGTTGAGGTCGTAGATCAGATCATCCAGAACCTTGCGTCCCTGCTGCTCGAACCAGACCTGCGGATCGATCTCACGGGGCGGAGCAGGCAGCTTCTCGGAGGTGCCGTTCTCTGCCGCACTCTGTACCACAGGTGTGACCTTCAGCAGTGAGCAGGAGAAGTTGGCCTTTTGGTCAAAGGTCACCTCCGCCTGATCATAGTCGGGAATACCAGAGATGGTGATACGGCCTGTACCGCCGTGAAGGATCAGTTTCTCCGGCTCTGGGCTGCGCCACTCCCATGTGGCATCCGGATACACTGCTTTCAAATATGCTGATATCCGGTGGTTAACATGGCGGAGCAGCAGTGGGCCGAAGCCATCCTCCTCTTCCACAGACAGTGCGCGAAGACTCTGGCGCTGTGCGTCATAGGCTGCTCTGCGGGCGGCGCGCCGCTTTTCGTTTTCCTGTTCCTGTATATAAGGGAATACGAATGCGGCCGTGACCCAAATCGCCCAAATGGTAAATGCAGCTGTCAGAAGCCAGATCTGTGTGTCGCTGCGTACAAACGCAACGATGGCCAGAACGGCTGCGATAAGGACAGATACGCCAGACCAGATGGACTTCTTCTTATTCATGCTTTGCACATCCTTTCCTTTTCGTGATGAAAACAAAAAAGAGGAGCTGCCACGCATCCTTTTGATACATGACAGCTCCTCTTATGCCCGGCATCCTATCCGGGCAAGGGTTCTCGTTCTCCGTCGATCTCCGGTACCTGTTCAGGCACTTTCGTGTCATAGGGCTGGAGATAACGCCATCGCAGCGCGATGACCTTCAGACGCTTATCCCGCGTCCAACCATCCCGTTTCAGATAGTCCTCCAGCTCCAGCGTGCCTTCCACACTGATCAGCGCGCCGCGGCACAAGCCTCTTTTGGCGAACTGTGAGGCAATAGCCCCAAAGGCAACGACCTGATAATACTGCGTTCTTGCGTAAGCCCCCTTACCGGTACGCTCCGCAAGGTCGAACCGTAGATAGGGCCGATTATTGGCGCTGATCTTCAGTTCAATATCATCCGATACAATACGGCCAACGACGGATATGTTTGCCATTACACTCCTTTCTGCCTTACGGCTTAAATATCTATAATAAAAAGTGCCGGCATACAGCATCAGCAATAAGCCAAAGCTGTCATGTCGGCACTAAATTACAATCTTAACAAACGTGTGCGATCCGAAAGGTATTCGGAAACCCTGAATAGGCGATGCACAAAGAACAATTACAAGTGTATTGTAGCACTATATATTGCGATTGTCAAGAGTCGTAATTCTATATATAGATATTTATTGAAACGCACGCGAATCAATGATGTGCTGCAGCGCAGTGATTGCGGTGGAATATGACACGTCTTCAAAAAGGAGTGCGGATGTAATCTGCTCATAGTCACTCCTATATGCATCGGAGTCAAGGATCTGCCGAAGGAGATTCCTTGATTCGAATTACACTATAATCAACGCACCGTGTCAATATTACTATAATCCGACGCCGCCTCAAGCCCAAGAAAGCCATCGGTCGGGAGAGATTCGTCTATGAAGCTGCTGCCAGTCTGTACCTGTGCAGGAGATTTATGTGCAGAGGATTTGAAATAGAAACGATATCGGCGGCCAACCTCTATCTTGTCCTGCCTAGGCAGTACAAGCGTCCTTTCACGCTCCTGACTGTCTATGATCCGGACATTGCGGTACTTGCGGAGCGGCGTCTGTGTGATGGCAATGCAGATGCCATCAATGTCCGTGTAGTGCCCGGTGATAATTAGGCGGTAGAGTTCTGCCGTTTTAAAAGCAAGTCCTATGGCGAGGATGCCGCTGAGCAGAGCTGTAACGGTATCGAGGGAAAAGAAAATGGCTGCCAGCCCTACAAGGAAGAAAGCCGCCCCTGCCAACGCGGTGAGGAGCAGCTTTCTTCTCAGAGGCAGCGGTGCTGTCCTGAGCTTGTCCATCATGACAGCCTCTCAAAGATGATCTGACGGCGCAGATAGAGGTTTGCCACAGCCTGCAGCACGGGGCGGCAGCAGACGAAGGGCCTGACCATATCCGCGATATTGTCGCTGGTGGTGGTATCGTCTGCATACAGGGCGTCCATCAGCTGCGAATCAGAGTGGATCGTATGGATGTCATACTCCACACACTTGATCAGTTCTGCCGTGGATAAGAGTGCCTGACGGGACAGACGATAAACCCGCCGTTCGTTTGCGCTGCGCCGCTCCTTGCGAAACAGCTTCCTGGTAACCGCAAAAGGGACATGGCCGAAAACCGTCAGCTTGATAAACGAGATCAGCCGCAGCAGCAGACTGTCCGAGATTGGCACCACGTAAAGCCCTGACAACAGAGCATACAGTGTATCCTCATCGGTTTCGCCGCAGCCCTCCACCACCAGTCCGCGCTGCATCAGTCGGCGCATACAGTCGGAGATACTGCGCTGGGGTCTGATGCCGCTGGCTTTCAGCTTGGCAGAATAAGCATCCTCAAGGGATCCGGCGTCCATGATCTGCCAGTTCAGCGCAGCCCAAAGGATCATCTCCTGGATGTCCAATGCATATTCCCGGTTGTTGATGATGACCATAGGGCAGGTCATATCGCCCATGCGGCCTTTGCGCTCGAATCGGCCGACGGCCGTATAGTATTTCTGCATGAATTTCACCTCACATTTTTCACGAAGCCTTGGAGCTTTTCTTCATCGGCTCATATTCAAGGCTATTCAAAAACTCCGCATTGTTCCTCAGCCGCTCAGCGGCTCTATGTACGGCCGCGCCCAAATAGTTGGCCTTGATCCCATAATAGGCAGCAATGTCCGTATTGCTCAGGCCGATAAATTTCAGCTGCATCGCCTCGATACCCAGCCGTGCGACACCGTTGTATTGCTGCTTCGCGCTTTCCAGAAGCGATAACGCATCTACCTCAGCCAACTGCTCCTGAAGACTGCAGATGCCGGTGGCCATGGCACGGTGACCGTCAGCCTCCGTGTCAAAGATCTCCGATACAGGAAAGCTGCGCAGCTCCCTGCTGTGCTGCAGCCGGCAATAGGTACGCAGACCGTTCTCAACGACCCTCTGAGCATAGGTAGAAAAGCTGGCGCCGCCGTCCGGGTCATACGTCACTGCGGCCTTGCAAAGCCAAATGCAGCCCTCTTGAAACAAATCGTCATAGCCGAAACCATAGCGCTGCTCATTGACCTGAATGCTGGTACGGATGGCCCAGCGTACCACGTCCATATTCGCCTCTACCATACTGCGCTGGGCATCAGTAAGGGCAATATCCTTATTCTTCATCGTCAGATTCACCTCTCTTTCTCTGTGGCTTTAGGCGTGCTCTCTATGCAGCCTCTGCGCTGTGGATACGAAACTTCTCGCAGGCGCAGATCAACCGATCACACATGTACGCGCCGAATTGTGCGATATGCGCCTGTTCCTCGTGCAGACCGAACTCTGTCTGCATCCATTGATACGCCTCTTTCTTGGTCATCAAGCCGGAACGCCACAGGCGGTCAAATGCCCGGTGTGCCTGGATACGCTTATGCCGAAGCTCCCCGTCAGCCAGAGAGCCCATGGGCTGCCGTGTGGTGCGATGGGCAGCCACATAGCTGTTGCAGGCGGGATAGCGATCACAAACATACAGATAGCTTCCTGCACTACGACTGTTGCCATATACAAAGCTGGCAGGATGCAAGGTAGCCTTAGCTCCGCAGTTGGGGCAATGGATATTGACTCTTTTCAGAATGTTCACCTCCTTCTTTCGGCTTGTGTGCGTTCATTGTTGGCAGCTCTCCCACAATTGGGATAAACTGCACCGTTTCGGGTCTTCTACGTTCCAGACAAGCCAGCTGGTGTAGAAGCGTTGGAATCCCTCCAGCGTCATAATGCCGATGCAATCATATTTATCCACGGTCTCACCGGACAGTTCCTCGAATACCGCCACAGGGATGATTGACGGCACGGCATTGTGATTTACAGACAGGAGAAAACCGGAGCATCCGTCACAACGGTGGCAATCAACGAAGAAGCTGTTGTGCCAGTTACAGCAGGTTGCCTGTAAAAATCGGTAAAAACGCTTGTCCATAAAATTCCCTCTACTATCATTATCCGTAAAACGAAATCAAAAGTGCGCCACTTTTTGAAAAAATTTTCAAATTTCTCTGCGGCCACGGGGTCGGAGGCGTCTGGAAACGATAATTGCCACGGCAGCTGCCGCAGCTAAAATGATACAAATTGCTTTTTTCATTGTGCATTTCTCCTTAATTTTCAGTTCGTTCACAGTAGACCACAAACCGCTGCCGCCCGCCGCCGGCGTGGGGGTGGCAGGTCAGCCGCGTCGCAGTTCTTGTCAACTTTCAGGCTTCTTTACCTCACAGGATCGGGGGTTTGAATTGCCGCCCGCTGAAATGTTACCGGGTTTATCTGCAAACATTTCATCAGAGCTATTGATTTTTATCTCACGGTGCCGTATACTATCCATTGAAATGTAGCATGATAATACCAGCAAGTTTTCAATGGAGGTTGGGCTATGGAAATAAAACGAGATCGCTATTTGAAGAAAATCATCTCCTTTATGTGGGATGGTCAGGTGAAGGTGATTACCGGCATCCGCAGATGCGGCAAGTCCTATCTGCTTCGCAATCTGTTCAAGAGCTACCTTCTCAGTGAGGGTGTTGCCGAAGATCATATTCTGTCCTTTGAGTTGGACTTGACCCGTGATATTCGCTATCGCAATCCGTTGGAGCTTGCGGCTCATGTCCGGGAGATCGTAGAACACAGTACAGACCAATATTATCTCTTTGTAGACGAGATTCAGATGTCCGACGAAGTTCCGAATCCCTATAATCCGGACGGAAAGAAGATTACCTTCTACGACGCGCTCAACGATTTGAAGTCCTTGCCCAACTTAGACATTTATGTGACCGGAAGCAACTCCAAAATGCTGTCCTCTGATATACTGACCGAGTTCCGGGGGCGCAGCGATGAGATCCGTGTGCATCCGCTTTCCTTTGCCGAATACTACTCGGCTGTTGGCGGCGATAAGCAGGACGCTTTTGACGATTTTGCTTTCTACGGCGGTATGCCGCTGATCCTGTCCCGTCCCACGGATGCCGCGAAAATGGCTTATCTGAAATCGCTGTTTTCTGAGGTCTATCTGAAGGACATTGTAGAGCGGAAGAAGATCAAGCGTGAGGATGTGCTGTCCGCGATTCTTGATCTGCTGTGTTCGTCTATTGGCTCTCTGACCAACCCAACGAAGGTTGCTGCCGCCATCAACACAGTGCAGAAGCGTAGCGGTGAAAATGTCGTTGCCTTGAACACCGTGAAAGCCTATATGGATCACTTATCGGATTCCTTCCTCTTTACCGAATGCAAGCGCTGGGATGTGAAGGGCAAGAGCTATTTTGACTATCCCAACAAATACTACTGTGAGGACATTGGACTGAGAAATGCCCGTATCGGCTTCCGCCAGCAGGAAATGACGCACATCATGGAGAACATCATTTTCAATGAGTTGATGATCCGTGAATGCGCCGTTGACATCGGCATTGTCTACGGCAACGAGAAAAATACCAAAGGAAAGGTCGTGCCGGTCGCGCGGGAAATCGACTTCATTGCAACCTCCGGCGGCAAGAAGACCTATATCCAGTCTGCCTACGCATTGGGAACAGCGGAAAAGGCGATCACCGAGAATAAGCCTTTCGCGCTGACCGGTGATTCCTTCCCGAAGATCATTGTCCGTCATGACATCCGTAAGCGTTGGTATGATGAGGGCGGCATTCTCAATATTGGCGTCATTGACTTCCTGCTGGATGACACGCTTGTCTGAATCCTCTCAAAATAAAACTGCTCACCGTGATTGGCTCATGGTGGGCAGTTTTTCGCAGTACACCACATACCTCTCCCGCCCACCGCTGGCGTAAGGATGGCAGGTCAACAGCGTCAGCAGGTCGCGGTCTTGCTGTATCTTGATCTTGTCCACCTCGTGGGGCTGGATAATCTGAATGTCCGTTACGGTATAGGTCAGCGTTTCCCATAGATTCGTCAGCTGCACGGTGTCTCCAACCTGTAAGCGGTCTATATGCCGAAAGTAGTCCGCGCCGCGCCAGCCACGGTGACCGGCAATGACGCAGTTGGTGTTATCCCCACCGATGGGCGCGGACGTGTTGCCCAGCACCGCCGCGCCTGCGGCAAGGTGTTCATCGGATGCACCCAAGTAGACCGGCATGGTCAGTTCCATGGTGGGAATTTCCAAGACGCCTATTACCTCGTCCTCGATGCCGTAGGCAGTCAAGTCGGCGGCGGGCTCCTCACAGGCTTCAAGGTCGGTGAGGTTGCACTGCTTTTCTGCGTAAAGCTGGCGGTTATACTCTTGTAGAGCCGCCAGCAGTTCGGGATATTGCTGCTCCGGATTTCGTTCTTTGAGGAAGCTCTGCACGGCGGCGTCTGTGTCGGCTTGCAGCCTATGTCCTGTGAACGCCGGCCACAGCATGACGCAGATGCCCGCCACGGCCAACAACAGTACCGCCAGCAAGAGGTATGTCTTACGCATGGCGTTTCCTCCTCATCAGGAAGTATCCGCCGCCTGCAACAACTACCGTGCCAAGACCGATGCCCAGACCGGTAAGGTAGTGCCGCGTCCACGAGGACGCGGCTGGTTTTTCTGCGGCGGCAGATGCTTCCTGTTCGGGGGTATAAGGAACGCGGTGCCCACGAACTAAAAGTCGGTGGGTGTTGATGGCAAACGGCGTACACGTCACCAGTGTAACCAAGTCCTTGCCATCCTCAATTTGCAGCAGGCTCGTGTCTGCGGGCAAGACTGTGTTGATGCTGTCTACTTTATAGGCCAAAGTGTCACCCAGCACATGGATGTAGAACACATCGCCCCCTGTAAGCTGGTCGATGTCCGAAAATAGCTTGGAACTCGCCAGCCCACTGTGCGCCGACAGTACCGCGTGGGTACTGCTACCGCCTACCGGCAGAGACGTGCCGACCACATGGCCGACCGACTTTTCAAGCGTGTCTGCCTCCGTACCGTGCTGCACCGGCAGATACACTTTGATTTTGGGAATGTCCACATAGGCCATGACGCCGCCCACCGTGAGTTGTTCTTCATACGCCAAGGGAGGGGCGGAAGCCCCTCCCTCTGTAATGGTCGCCGTGTCGGACAGCATGGCGTTGTACTGCTCTGCGGCTTCCCGCTGTGCAGTCAGTTCGGTTTTGTCGGTGCCTTCTATGGCTGCGGTGTAGACGGTTTTCACATCCGAATGATACTTTTCACTCAGAAGTTCTCCCACCAATGGGTAAAGCATCAGGCCCAGCGCCGCAACGCCGCAAGCCGCCGTCAGTAGCCAGCGTTTCACTGCTCGTTCTTATGCTTGCGGCTGCGGATCACGATAAACGCCGCCGCGCCCAGCAGCGCCACGCCGCCGATGGTGAACATCCACGTGCCGTAGCCGCCTGTCTTGGGCAGATTGAAGCCGGGGTTATTGACCACGGTCAGAGGCACAATGGCGTTGCCGTCGGTCATGGTAACGTCCTTGCCGTTGACGGTAGCAGAGGCGGTCAGCAGCTTTGCGCCGCACTTCTCACACTGCCCATTCTCAGCGGTCTTGATAACGATCTTGACCGCGTCCCTCAGCAGCACATAGCCCTTGTCGGTGGCAATTTCGGTCAGAGAATAGGTGTCGTCCTCCAAGCCATTGACCATCACATGACCCTGCGCGTTGGGAACGAAAGTGGTGGCATCTGACTTCTTGGCGGCGAAGCCCTTGGCGTAATACACGCCGTTCTTCTGCTCAGCAATCACATACACATCGTCGGTATCGTTGTGCAGCAGGAACTTCACGTTCTGCACCTTGCCGCCGTTGTCGCTGAACTGCTTGAGAACGTCGATGCCGTAGGTGTAGACATGGCAGCAGTCCTCCAGCGTGTCAAAATAAGTGGCGTTGGTGCGCTTCCAAGTCAGCACGACATCGTTGGGGTTGTCCTTGTCGCCCATCTGGGCGTCGGCAGTCAGAGTGGCGGCGTAGGTGATGCGCATGGTGCAGTCGGAATAGCCCCGCTTCACGCTGTCGGTGTAAACGGTAGCCGCTTCGTTGATCTCGGTCAGACCGGCCTCGGTCATGCGGATGGTCATGGTGTTGGCAGTATCGTCATAGGTCACGGTGAATTTGCCGGAATCCTCCGCCCAAGTGGTGATCTTATCGGTGCAGCCAGCGTCCTTGAAGAACTCGATGACTACATCCTGCTTATTGTAACGGATGCCCTTGGACATGGTATCGACGTAAGTATACTCACTCAGGCTGGTCGCCTTGGAGGTAATAGTGGGCAGGGTGCTGATGATCTGATAGTCGACCACATCACCCACTGAGGCGGTGGCGGTGTGGGCGTAACCGTCCCCAATGTCTGTCAGACTGCCGCTGTTCTTGCCGGTGGAATTTTTGCTCTCGCGCACGGTTTTCTCCAGCGTGGGGTTGCCGGTCTGGTTTTTGGGATAGACAGTCACATCATAGTTCCAGCCTGTGCCGTCCACGGTGGTCATGGGCAAGGACACGAAGAAAGGGTTGCAGGTAGAGGTGACATTCTCCGGTACTCTGGTTTCGACAACGAGGTACAGGCCCTGCCCAAGGTTTTCCGCAGAGGTGTGACCGGCAGCGTCCGTCTCGGTCATGGCCGTGCCGTTCTTGACCGCAGCTTCCAGCGCATTTTTCACCGTGGTGGCATTGGCAGCCAGCGCAGCGGCCAGCTTGCCATTCAGCACATCGCTGGTGTAGTAGTTTTTTCCGTTTTCGCTCTTGTAGGCATCCGCGGCGGTCACGCCGATGGCGGGCAGCACCGCGTCCGCGCCGTCAAAGCCGTACAGCACACCTACCCGGCGCCGACCATTCACCAGCTCATTGTTCATGGCGATGCCCGCCACTCTCAAATAGGTGAATTCCACGCCCTGCACGGCATATTTTGCCAGCTTGTCGATGACGGCGTCGTCATGCAGGCCGGTGCTGACATAGGATTCTGCGTCCCACGCGCCGTCCGCGCTGGCCGTGGTGATATCGTACTTGTAGATGTTCAGGGACGCTCTCTTGCCGGTGTTGATGGTAGGCTCTGCGGCAAATGCCGTGGTCATGAGGCCGATGGCCATAAGTGTCGCCAGCAGCAGCGATACTATGCGATGGTTCTTTTTCATGTTCAGTTGTTCTCCTTCCTGATATTAGATTTTTTGCAAAAATAAACACCCATGCAGAGCATGAGTGCCGCAAGCAGGAAATATGTTGTGAATCCCGTGCCGCCTGTGAATGGCAGCTCAAATCCTGCATTGTTGCAGAGGGTGATGGTGATGTCCGCTGCATCCGCCGTCAGCGTGCCCACCTCCACCGGCTCAGGCAGCAGGGTATATCCGACGGGCGTTTTCGCCTCGGTAATGCGATACTGTACGCCGGTCTTGAGATTTTCCCACTGGGCAAGTCCATCTGCACCGGTGTTGACACTGCAGACTTCTGTCCATGGCTGTCCGTCCGCAGAGGTTTCCAGCAGAAATTCCACCCCGGCGAGAGCCTCGCCTGCGGCATCTACCTTACGAACGGAAATGCTGCCCACCTTGTTGACTTTGAACTGGATATACGCCCACACGGGATCGGGCAGGGTGGTCAGTGCGGCACACGACTGGAAGTTGCTGCCGTTGCTTGGCTCCAGCAGCACGGCCTCCGTGCCGTCCACATCCAGGGAATAGCCTTTTTCGCTGCTGACATAGCCGTCCAGCTTTTCGGCGGCCTCCTTGGTGGCGGTCACTGTCAATGCGTTGCCTTCCTGGCGGATTGTCACGCCGCCGATGTTGCAGCCAAAGGAATACTGCGACAGCACGCCGTTGGTGTCGGTGACCGTTCCTGTGTACCGGCTGCCGTCCCAGTCCAGCTCGATGGCATTGCTTTCGCTCAACTGGTTTCGGTACCGCACCGCAAAGCTGGGGAGCTTACCGTGCTGCATCATGCGGTCAATGATGGTGTCGTAGGCTTGTCCCACGCCTGCGTCCACATAGCGGAACATCCGATTGCAGGTGATGTCGTGCAGCGTGTAGGGGTAGGTGGGGCTGCGGTAGCCGCAGACAAATTCCCAGATAATGGCTTGGGTCGCCAACTGCGCATAATCGGGATTCATATCAAATGTATAGCTGCCGCCGTGGCCGTAGGCCAGTGCCAAGGTCACCGCATAACGTTGATTCCAGCTCAGAGCACTCCAGGACACGGATGAGTAGCCCAAGGCAGACCCCGAGGAGGCTGCGGCAGGCTCCATACAGTAGGCAGGCACCGTCTTGCCGGTATCACTCCTTGTAAAGTATTTCAGCTTCGTGCTGATGAATGGACCCCACTGGGGCACATTGGATTTGTCCTCATAGTAGTGATAATTTCTGCCGCCCGAGATGGTGCCGGAGATGGTTTCAGCGTGAGCTGTCACAGCGGACAGCCCCATGAGCACCGCCAGCAGGCACACCAGCGTTAGCGGCTTGGGAATGGTTTTCTTCATAATGTCCTTTCTCCCGACGCAAAAGCCGGCAGCTCACGCTGTCGGCCTTCTGTTGGGTATTCGATTTTATCCGTACAGCACCACCACGATGTACTCGTCCGATGCTGCGCTATAGCGCACGGTGCAGTTGAACCGTGCATAGGCTCTGACGGCATCCGCACTGTCCATGGCTGCCAAATACTGGAAGGTGGCGTCCACATTGCCCCGTACCGCGCGGTTTAGTGCCTCCTGCCCGCCGTTGGCCGCCAGCCACGCCACGCTGTCTGCCGTGCCGGGGAAGTAGCTGGTGTTCTCCGCAGTCAGACCGGTGTCAATGGTCACGCCGCACTGCGCTCTTGCATACTCGTTACCCGCCCGGATAGCCTCCGCAATAGAGTAGATGTTCCCGCTGGCGGCAGGCTTAGGCGTAGGGGCAGGTTCGGGCTTAGGCGCAGGTTGCTCCCCCTGTTTCTCTGCCGGTTTCTGTGTAGGTGCCGGTGTGGGTGTGGGAGTAGGTTTATCCTCCGGTGCAGGCGCGGGTATTGCCGGCTCTTTCGGTGCAGCGGGCGGTGCCGTTTCAGCGGGTACAGGCTGTTTTTTCGCGGCTTTATCCGTATTCTCCGCACCCGCCCGCTCAGGAGCGACGCTACTCTCGGATGCATCGCCTCCATCTTCTGTTTGCGGCAGCAGAGATTCGGCCACCGTGCGCTCCTCTTCGTTCTGCTCGGCCTGACTTGCTGCATAGGCAGAGACCTTGGTGTTGGACTCAGACGAATCCGAGACCGGTGCCGGCTGGACTGCGCAGCCTAACAGACACACGGCACTCGAAATTAGTGAAACTAAACGCATTCTTTTTCTCCTCATGGGCGTTCTCTCCTTTACGTAAATATCGCAGCACTGTTTAATGTGCTTTGAAGATATTTACGACTGGAGCCTCGCCTTTTTCAACACTATGTACTGTCGTTTGGGTTTTGCAGTGATTGCATTTGCCGCTCGGGCGCGAAACGCTGCTCTGCCTACCACATATAAAACACCCTCTTCCTGTATGCGAAAGACCGCCGAGTTACCACCCGGCGGTCTTTACAATTTTGACTGTACCAAGTATAGCACATGGTGATTTACGGCGAAATCGCAAAACAGTGCCAATCCATTGCCATACCCTGCCGATACCGTGTCAGATCAGACATGCTGCTTGATAATTCGGGTGATAATCCCCAGCGCAACGCCATGTTCCTCATCCAGGTGGGTAACGGCAAAGCTGACATCATCCTTTCGTCCGGGTCTGCGCCGATCATAGCAGGAATGTGCTATGGCATTGGCCCCGTTGCTAAGGCGGATATACACAACGCCCTTATGGATATGGGTGACCTTCCCGGCATATTTGCCCTGAATACGGCATTTCTGGAGATTGTCATTCTTGCTGTTGCCGGATACGCTTTTGATGTCGGCTTTAATTCTGATACGCTCCGGCTCTGTGCGGTCAATCTCCAGCACGCGTACCAGAGTCTTGTCGCCCACAGCATAGCGGTCATGAGCATCGCCGATCCAGTCCCACGAAAGGTCGCGAGCCAGAATTGATGTCTCCACGCCAAACACTTCGACCCGGACGACCTGCTCCGCCACGGCGATCACACGGGCTTCTACCACGCGTCCGTCATAGATACGATACTGTCCGTCACTGTCCTTACCGAAATAGTAGATCTGCTGCTTCTTCAGCATGGCATCCTTTCGGCTGGCAACAACGGTTCGGCTTTTGGCGTCGATGCCCTTGACCATAAGATCCACCTCTGCGCCCAGCATCTTATTGAGGATCTTCTGGTGTCGAAGGATCATCTCATTATAGTCAGCACCGTACATATCTGCCGGGAAGTCCAGCACCATCTCCTTCAAGGGGATCACAATGCGGAATCCCTTGTAGTCCACAATGGCAATGGTTTTCCCCGCCTCCGTTCTTTCAATGCCGCTCAGCATACCGGAGAGCATGCGCCGGGTGCGGTAGGCATTGTGGATCTCGTGCCAGATAATGTCCTCCATCTGCGCCTGCGTTTCCGCTTCGCCCCGGGCATCCAAAGTCAAAATATCTCTCTGTTGGACAGCGGCAGGGGCAGGTTCAGCAGAGGCGGCAGCATCCTCAGTAGGCGGCGTAGCCTGCTTCTCCACCTCTACCGTCTTTTTTGCAGCGGTTCGTTTGCGGACAGTGCGCTTCGGCTTTTCAGAGGGCTGGGGATCCTCCGGCACAGTCACCACTTCCGCAGGCTCAGCGAGAACACTCTCTGTAGGTACAGTATCCTCCACAACAGGATCGGCTGCGGTTTCCGGCAAACACTCTTCTGTCACCGGCTGTTCTGCCGCTTCCTCGGGGACGACGGGAAGTGCCGGTGCTTCCGGCATCACGGCAAGTTCTTCTGTTTTCTTTCTCGGCATATTACTTTCCTCCTTAGCTCACATTTTGGTTGACATGATGGAATCCTTATCGGTTTTTACAAACTCACTGCGCCTGTTCGGCACCTTCTTTGACTTAATAGGCTGCTCTGTTTGTTTCGGTGCGGGCGAAAACACAGGGCTTTTACGCCATTCCGGGATATGGGCGGAGGCCTTGCAGTCCCGCAGTTTCTTTGCCTCGTAGTGATTGGTATAGTCGTACTTATCTACCTGCAGCACCTTGTTGCCGCGTGCGATGACCAGCGCGCGGTTTACCGGCAGGCGCAGCACCTCATCCATAGTCAGTAGCTTGCGCTTGCCCACGCCGCTGGTTTCGCGGAACTCCGGCGTGTAGTTGCTGATACGCCATGTACCCAACTGCTTGGCCTTGCTGGAGACATGGACGCTGACCTCCCCGGTGCGGTCACTGAGGAATTTGGCAGTCAGCTCATCGGTGCAGCCCAGTGCAAGCTGATAGTCGCAGCAGCCCAATATCTCCTGCCATTGGTTGTAGGGATACCGGTTCTGCAAGCCCGCCAGATTCTGAAACACGCAGCTCATGCTGACGCCCCGCGAGCGGATCACACTGATCTTCCGGCTCAAGTCTGGAATAACGCCGCAGGCTGTCAACTCTTCGCCCAGCACATGAACGGGGACTGGCAGCCTGCGGTCGGCACAGTTTTTATCCGCGTAACGGATCAGCTTGATAAACGCGAAGGACAGAAACAGGGACGTGAGAAAATCAAAGGTACTGTCCTGATCGGATGTGATGCAGAAATAGGCACAGGGCTGCTTGCCCGGCAGCTCCATGTCAATTTCATCATGGCTGGTGATCTGGCAGATGGGCCGATTCTGAAACACCTGCAAGCGGCTGCCCAGCCCAATGATAACGCCGCTGCGCACCGTATCTGAGGATTGGCTGAATAGCGCATAGGGTGCTCTGGCAGGATGGCTGGCAGGCAGCATGGAAAAACGGTTGTCCAGCTCATTCTCCGCGTTCAGCACCAGCAGCTTATAGACCTCACCGATGTTCCGGCTCTCCGGTGGATAACCCAGCGCCACATACAGTACCAGCGCTTTCAGGAGGTTCATCTCCGCGGCGTTCCAGAAATGGTCGCCCTTTTCGCTGCCGGTATTCCTGATGATAATGTCGCAGAAGATCTGCGCCATCAGCTCATCACCCTCAATCTCCGCCAGGCAGTTCCATGAATCAGAGTTCTCCGGCTGGATCAGGTTGAACACCTTTACCACGTAGCCCTTGCTGCGCAGATATTCGCTGGTCTTTTCGTAAAGCTCCGATTTCGGGTCGGTGATGATCAAGGACTCCTTGTGGCCGTTGTGGGTCTCGGACGCGCTTTGCAAAATGCGATTGATGCAGTAGGCTCGCGTTTTCATGGAGCCGCTGGCGCCGAACACGGCGATATTGCCGTTAAGCCGGGAGTTCTCGGGAATACACACCACCTGATTGTCCAGCTTGCCCAGTATGACGCCGCTGTGTTTGCGGATATCGGACACCAGATCAAGGACGCCCTTCATCTCCGCTTTCTCCATGAAACCAGCCGTTCCGTAGGTGCCTTTGTTGGAGTAGGTCAGGTTGCGCTCCGCGTCATACTCCCCAACATCGGAATAGCCCATGCGCATCACCATGACGATCAGCAGGCCCAGCAGCAACAGGCAAAGCCCTACGCCGATGAGCCCGCTCTTACTGAACAGTGCTTCGCAGCAGGCGGAGAAGGACAGCACCGGCGCGGCCGGGGAGCTTCCGTCGCCTGGCGTTCCGCCCGCGTCCTTCCACTGCTGATAGTTCCGGACGAATTGCGATAGATAGCCGCCGCCAAACAGCAGCCCCACCAGAAAAAGCGGGAGCGAGAACAGCAGACTTCGCAGTTTCTTTTTCTCTACGGCAAAAACCTCCTTTCAAACGCATCAAAGTCAATGGCCTGCACAACGGCCCTGTTACCGCAGTAGCGGCGCAGCACTTCGGCCTGATGGTCGAAGCAGATCAGGATGCCATAGCGGTCCTGAAGCCGCAGTGCCGTATCGAACCGCCTGATCCGCGGCAGGTCACAGTCATAGGCGAACAGCACCGGCGCACCATCCGGCGTCATGGCGTCATTCTCCACTGTTTCACTCAGCTGCCGGGGCTCCAGATCGAGGAGCAGCAGCTCGCGCAGGTCATTGTCTAGTTCTTTATCACAGAGGAGGCGCAGCAGCACCTCTCCATGATGGTCGTTAGTCAAGAAGCAGAACTGCTCATAGCTGCCATCCAGAACGAAATGGTTTTTGCCACCCTGATCAGTCAGCAGCTCATAGGCCAGTTCCATGCTATCACCCAGCAGGAGACCCCGCACCGCATCCGGGTGATACTGGTGCGGCATTCGTTCACGGCACAGCACCGTCTGCATGAGTGCCTTTGTCCGCATCTCAGCTTTATAGCTCCATTTCATCAGCGCGTTGCCCATGTTGTAAACCACGTGGATATGCTGCGGTGTCAGTAAAACGCCCACGGACCGGGCACCACGGATTTTAACAAAGGTTCTCCCCATCTCCTTGATCTCACGGGAGGTGTAGAAGGCAGGTGTGCAGATGCTACCAATCGCTGTTTCACCGGGACGGAATACGCCTAGCTTTTCATCGCGGAAGATATTAGCGTTGGCGTTACGCATGGTGATCAATGTCTGCGAGACACGGTGGAGTCGAAGCCTCTGCTCCGGTTCACTCCTGATGTGGTTGGTGGTGCAGGCTCCGGACAGGTAGAAAGAAAACCTCTCCGGGTTGTGTTCCAGCAGCAGCTTTTTCGCCGCGGCGGTGAGCCGGTATCCACGCAGTCCGTTCTTGTAGTAGGACAGCAAAAGCCGCTGACGCTTCAGCGACTTGACCACGTTCTCTTTGTAGCTGCTGCCACCGGCGAGTCTGCTCAGTTGGCTGGCCGGCAGCTCACCGGAAAGGGCGACCAGCACCAATAGCTGATAGGCTTGTGATAGGCTACCAGGAGCTTTCTGTGGTAGGGTACTCATACTGACCACCTCCTTCTGGTGTGCAGTACCCAGACTGCCATGACCACGGTATTTTTCGCCCGCACCGGTCATGTGAAAATGCCCAGAAACACAGGCTTTGCCGTACCATTGTCATGTGTACTGTTTTTGATACGGTCGAAACACTATAAATCGGATATAGATCTGAGCCGATTCTCGCGGTCCGAAAGCCAGCCCTGAAAACGCTCCTTATCCATCACCGACACGCGGGTACAGTCACTGTCGCCGATATCCGTCGTGTTATAGGCATCGCACAGCAGACCCGTATCATCCTCCATAACGAAGGTGGCAATCGCATCCAAAAGCTGCTTGAGCTCCAGATTGTCATAGTCACGCACCCGGTTGGGGGACAGCTCGCGGCTGTAGATATGAGAAAAGCAGACAACACAGTGCCGGAACTTGGGCAGCGTGTGTGTCTGCGCATACTTACTAAGCGTGTAGTAGATGGGGTCTGTCAGATACTCGCAGCTATGCTTCTTGCTCTTCTTAGGCAGTAGGCAGGGGAGCGTGATTTCCAGTATGCCATCTTTCTCTATAACAGAGATGCCCTGCATGACACCAGCTGATGTCAGATACTCGGCTTTTCGGATGGTGGTCGTCTCATAGATCAGGTGCCGCAGCCGGCAGGCAATGACCTCACCCCGCAGTGCGGCCTCTGTGGACAGTATTTCATAGCTATCTGAATGCCGCTGGATATTCGTGTTGTCCATAGCGTAGAGCGTGTTGGACAGGCGGGTGATCTCATTCAAAATGCTCTCTATCCGCTGCGAGAGGGTGGCTCTGTCCACAAGGTTCCTCCTTCCTGAAGTACTGTACGCAGCCCTGGTCATCCACCATGCAGTAGGCGGCGATATGAGGGATGTGCAGGTGCTGCATTTGGTCTTCTTCCTCAATGATAACGAGCCGTCGCCCGGAATCATCTTCCGCGACCAGTGCGTGCTGCAGCAACGCTTCCTTACCCGGGCCTACATAGACGACCTCATATACCTCTCCATCAGCGAAGAATACCAGCTTTGCCGGCATATTGTCGGGGCTGTGATACTCCACCTTTTCGATAAAGTCCAGCAGCACCCATAGTGCCGCTGTCAGTTCTCTGTCCTCGCGGCAGTCAGGGACATCTCCGTAGCAATCCCGGTCAGTGTTATAAAATATCCGCTGCTGCTTGACCAGATAGCGCAGCAGGTTTTCAATCACGCCCTCCTTGCCCGGATACAGGCGTAGAAGCTGGTCACGGCGTATGCAGTGATAGACGGTTATGTTCCGCAGCAGCCCTGCGGCCTCCTGTCCATAGATCTGCTCTCTGTTTCTCATAGGCGGCACCACCTCCGTAATGCGTATTAACTCCGTATTATATGCGTATTGATTTTGTAATGCGTGTTATCTCCGTATAAACGCCGTATTAGGCTTCCGGTCGATTCATGCGGCGCAGCAGGTCAAGCAACTCGCGGCGGTCTGTGGTAATAAGGTCGCGTTCCAGTGGGCTGGCTTTGATTTCCACTGTGATATTGTTGTTATTGCTGCTGATCAGGCCATTGCCCCGCTCAAAGTGGGTGATCTCCATGACCTCCGCTTCGGAGAGATGCAATACCTGCTGAACGCGCTGGGCTTCCTCGTCCTCCAGATTCAAGATGACTTTCGTGCGGCAGTTGTTGATAATCCCCTTGCCGTACTTGCCGTTGTCCAGGGAGAAGAAGTCGTTCAGATCCTGCGTCGCGCAAATGCCGCTGCCGGAATAGGCGCGGATGGTCTTGAAGATCTCCAGCACCATCTCGGCCGCAAGACGGTTGCCGACGCCGAAGGTGCCGGAGCCGCCGCCAATGAGCTGCCAGCATTCGTCGATGAAGATGGCCTTTTCCTCCGTGCGGTTGGCTTTGGCTTTATCCCACACGAAATCCAGCGCTACGAACATGCCGATAGGCAGCAGATCGCCGCTGAGTTCCGAGATGTCCAGCACCGTGAACTTGTTATCCAGATTCACATTGGTCTGCTGGTTGAAGGTGCTGGCCGAGCCGTGTACAAAGCGGTTGATGATGTTGGAAAGGCGTTTGGTATCGCTCTCCTCCCGCAGAACGTCGTAGAGGTCGCCCAGCACAGGCATCTGGCGGTAAACGTTGGGGTTATTCGGATCACTGAGAGAAGTGTTATCATGGGTGATACCTTTCCGTGCGTAGGTACGAATCAGGGCATCGTCCAAAAGCTGTTTTTCCTCATAGGACATATCGGGGATCAGCAGGGCAAAGAAGATATGAAGCCGCTGAATTTTTGCTGCCAGCTCAGAGCGTTCGATACCGGGGCCATCCAGCGTTTCCTCCACGGACTTGTCTATCTTGCGTATCTCCAGCACGTTGATGCAACTTTTGGAGGCGGGGGAGATACTGATAAACTCGCCGCCTGTATTGACGCAGGCACGGTGGAACTCATGACCTTTCAAGGGTGCCAGCATGAAAACCTGTATGCCCTTACGCCGCATACGGAGTGCCATCAGCAGGATCAGGAAGGTCTTTCCTGCGCCGCTGGTGCCGCATACGGCAATATTGGCGTTTTTATAAACCTTGGAATCAAAGATGTCGATGATGACCGGAGAGTTGTTGTACTTGTTCAGGCCGAACAGGATGCCGTTTTCGTCGCTCAGCTCGTAGGACGTAAAGGGGTAGCAGCTTGCCACGCCGGTGGTCAGCGCATTGCGCTTGGAGCGTTCAAAGAGGTGCTTTTCCATGCTGACCAGCGGCAGCGACGATAGAAACGCCTGCTCCTCATGAAAGGCGCAGCTGCACACGTCCATATCACGGGACACGAGCAGCTTTTTCAGTTCATTGACCTTCCATTCCAGTTCATCCACTGTGGGAGCTGTCACTGCGATCAGCAGATTCAGGTAATAAAAGTCCTCGTTGTTGCCCAGCCCTTCCTTCAGGAAGTAGCCGCTGCGAATGGCCCCATCCAGATCATCAAAGTCTGTGTTTGTATCGCTGGCGTCCTTGATCTTACTGCGATTGATACGAAGCTGCTGTCCCAGCCGCTGCACCATGCGGGCTTTCGGCTGGCGGCTGATGAACATATCCAGATCAATGCCATCCCCGGCGTTAACGATAAGGGACAGCCAGCCGGCCGGCACCTGCGCCTTATAGCCAGTGGAGGGCACCAGCAGATAGGCATAGTAGAGTCCGTCAATACAGATATGCCGCCCGTTGGTGAAGTCGATGCTGTCAGGGGCGAAAAACTCTGTACAGGGAATGGCGTCGATCTCAGATTCCAGTCCTTTCTCCTGATACTGGGCAACGATCCGGCGAACTCGATCCGGCAGCGATGTAGTGGTGTTGCGGCACAGCAAATGGTAGAGGGTATCGATCATAAACTCATCGTCGTTTTCCGGGATCAACACCTCATTGCCGCATTGCTTGAGATAATTGACTGCGGTGCGGGCTGCCGTTTGCAGGGAGGCGATGGCCTCCGCTTCCTCGTTATCCCGTTTCCGGCCTGCCCATGCCTCATATTCAAATACCATGAAGAACCGGCGCGAGGTGGCTTCCCGTGCACCGATCCGGTCAATGAGCGTCAGGTAGTCCCGCTGCAGCAGGCGACAGTTTTCATCGGTTTCTCGCGCCATCTCCCGCTGCACGATCTCTCTGTGCCGGTTCAGGTCGGCACGCTTGGCAATGACCTTGATCTGCATTTTGACCGGGCTGATCTTCAGAAACGAAATAAACGAATAGATGATGTTTCGCTGCTCTCTGGCACTGCGCAGCAGGAAGTTGATAGGTATAACTTCGACAATCTTCAGGTAACGGTGATCCCGTGTGTAGATGATGCCGTTTTCGATCTTCTCCACAGGCAGGTATTCCGCCACTGGATTGATGTACTTGGGCGCGTCGTCACCGCTCTTAGCTTTTCGCTTCCTGCGTTTTTCCCGCTTGTCCTGTTCCTCTTCATTGCGTGTAATAACACGGCGGTTGCAGAGATATTTCAGAACAAGAAAGATAAATGACGAGAGGCTTTCGCCGTTGATGCCAACCAGTGCGACGATGCCAAGAGGCAGTGCGGTCAGGCACAGAATGATGATCTTGGCAGTCAGTGTCAGTGCGGACACCGAAAACACTGGTATGCCGATAGCCAACACGATAACCAGTGCCTCGGCTGTATTGCGGAGCTTCAGCAGTCCGCCGAAAAAAGTCCCGCCCTCAATAAAATTGGGCGGGATGATATAGGTTTCATATTCATTTGGTTTACTCACATTTAGTTCTCCTTCCTACCCTATGATCCAGAAAGGCCCACCGGCACCGGCACGGCCGCTGGCTTCATTCAGGATGATAGCCAGATCCCATGCCTGTTGGCTTCGGGTATAGTTGGCAGGGTCGGCCACCAGTATCTTTCCGTTCTCCACACCGCGCAGCACGATGAAGTGTCCTGAGCTGGTGAAATGACCTTTCAGCATGATTGCAACCACCAGCTTGCCTTGAGAGAGCGCATCCGCAATGCGCTGCCCTTCTGTTTTCCCGCAGCCCTGTACCGGAAGCCCCCACGCTTTGGCAGCACCGGGGATCAGCGAATGGTAGGAACCGCTTCTACTGCACCAGTAACCGTTTTCATAGGCCCAACGTGCCATCTCAACGGGATCGACCGTCTCGTTGGTCAGAGAAGATACCACCATTGCCATACAGGTAGGCCCGCAGCCGTAGGTGCCGATGTCGTCGGTGCCGTAGGGCTTGTGCGCGTACCGCTTGTCCAACTGATTATAGTAGACCACCTGCGCCGCGCCATCCGAGAAACGAATGTCGCCCAGAGATACAAGGCCGGTGAACTCGGCAGGCAGCAAGCCCTGCATCATACCATCGCCCAGGAATACGCTCAGGTTCTGGGCGTAGTTTTCCGCCAATCCCTTTTGTTCATCCGACAGAGCGAATATCTTATCCTCAAAATAGGCTTCTCCGTTGTAGACAATGGTATAGATCTTCCATATCTCCGTGACCTCCGTTTCCGTCACTGTGACCTTACCGGTTTTGGGATCCGTATTCGTTTCCGTTACCGTAGTCGTGCGAGACTCCTCCGTGCTCGCGAAGGTATAGAGAGCGTCCTTGGCCTTACGGATTACGTCCTCCATATCCTTGAGGGAGATAGATGTGTAGTCCTGATTTTTGGCGGCACAGTACATGGCAATGAAGCGGTTGGCGTTGTAGGTCGGGGAACTTTCGTATGGATTGATGATCTCCTTCTGGTCAGTGCCGGAAGCGGTAAAATCCGCGTCAATCCGGGCGCGAACATCCTCCTGCCCTTCCTCCAGCAAGTCGCTGATTGCCTGCGAGATCTGATTGATGTTCTCCACAATGACGGCGTTGTCGTTAAGAATCGGTGTGTCTGGACTTCCTTCAACCCCTGCCTTGGTCAACCCGCCGAAGATCAGGGAGGGCAGCAGCATGATGAACAGGACGGGAAGCACCAGCAACCCGGCAATGATGGCAGCAACCGCCTTGCGATGTGTCCAGAGTGCCGCTGCCGCCGCACCGTAAGGGCCTGCGGCAGCAGCACCTTTTGCCGCGCCGCTTACCATTTTTCCTGTCTTGATGGCGCCGCGCACGGCACCGGCAGCGTGTGCGCTGATCTCAGCGGCTTCGTTCAGACCGTTGCGTTCTTGCTGGGTCATATCAGGTCTTGTCCTTTCTGCGAGGCGGGTCAGGCAGACGCCGAATCAGGCTCTCACGATAGGAAATGCCGCCATCCGGATTCTGATAAGGCTTTTTCTCCACTATGTCCTGTGCGTACTGCCTATACCACTTTGCGCCATCCACGGTGGTGACGATAGTGTATTCCCGTTTTGGCTCCATATACTGTTCAGTGCTGTACATGGCAAAGGCACGACCGTCAGGTTCTTCCTCAGAGGTCTCCGTGCCGGTGATATACCCACCGCCGATCTCCACATTGGAGAAGGTCGGAATATCCGCCGCGCCTTCACCAAGAGCCGTATAGCCCATATAGGACATGAGAGCGTCCGCTGCCATATTGCCGGACATGACATCCCCTGATCCCGCGCTGCCGGTGGCAATCCGGCTGATAACGTTATTGGCAATATCGCCGCCCTTGGTCATAGAGGCACGGAACGCCATGCCGCCAACGCCGCCGCTGCCTGTGCCGGTGGCGTTTCGGTATGCGCCGTTATAGAAGCTGCGATTGGCAACACCGGCCAGACCACCTTGCAGGAAGGTGTTGCTGTCACCGCCATTGCCACCGGTGCTTCCGGCTCGCCCTGCATTACCGCCTCGACCGCGTCCAGCGACGCCACGGGCGGCAGCAGTGCTCCGCGCGGCCAGCATCGCTTCTGCCAGCATAGAGCCGCCTGTATGACCCACATTGATGCCAAGGCCCTGCATGAAGCTGTCGATTTTCTGTGAGATCTTCAAAAATGCCACTGCGCACAGAAACCAGATAAACAGGTTTCCGGCCACGCCTTCTTTACCGGAGGCTGAGACCTGAGACTGCACATCTGATTCCGTCAGAGCAAAGGCCGGGATTGTGAGCGCACATATAACCAGTACGGACAACACGATCCCTGTGATGTATTTCGTTTTTTGATTCATGATCGTCTCCTATAGGGATAAGGGGTTTGCCAGGAAGGTTCCCACCATGGTGATGAACAGGCGAAGGCACCATGCGTTCATCAGCAGCAGAAACATCTGGCCGCCGAACATCCGGCACCACGCCTTGAAGATGTTGGAGGTGCTCTGCGCCGCGCCCGTAGCAAAAGCCACCGGTGCCGTGAATACCAGAACGCCCAGGAGCACATAACGCTCCGCCGCCTCAAATAGCAGCTTGATATAGTTCCACGCCAATATGAGTACGAGGATCAGGGCGATTAGAGCCACCGCGCCGTTGGCACAGACCCCAAGGATGGTAAGTATGACCGAATTGAAGTCGGCAAAGTTCAGTGTGGGCAGCTCAGACGACATGATCCACGCGTAGGGTGTCCCGCCGATTTTCAGTATCAGCTCCACGATTTCATCTGCGAAATAGGCCAGCAGGATAAACAGCACGGAGCGGATCGTCAGTTTTACCGGGTCTTCTGCCTCTACGCCTGCTATAAGGCCGTAGTTCTTGAATAGCTGCCAGATCAGGTTCAGCAGGATCATGCCGATAGCCAGTGCCACGAAGATGTTGTACATCGTCTCCGCGGCAGGGAAGTAGCGCAGGAAGGTGGTCATGTCGCAGCCCAGAGCCCCCAGCACAGAGGTGTTGATAAGGTCAAGACCGTACATGACCTGTTCCGCGATCCATTCTACAATGCCATCTAATATGCCCATAGCACTTCTCCTTTCTCAGCCGGGCAGTTTGGCGTTATCCGTTCCATCTGCCATCTGCGAAGAAGGGCGTCACATAGGACATGATGAAGCCCAAACCGTTAAGGATCGCCCATGTGATGATGATACGCTTGAGCCATGCGCGGCTCTCGTCCACAGTGCGGCCATTGCGGGAGAAGTTCATCATCAGCAGTGCCACCGACGCGGTGACAATGGCGGCAATGGTGGAGATAAGAAGAATCTGGTTATAGACATCCTTCATGATCTCATTGGCCTTCTCCCAGACGGTGGCGGCAAAGACAGGCTGGCAAAGCATTGCGGCCATGGTCACGCCCGCGAAGGCCGCATATAGTGCCATGCCGGGGCTTGCCCTGTGGAGATGTGTCTTGGTCAGGTCATGTTTTTTCACTCGTGATACCTCCTGTGATAGAAAAGATGTGGAGGGGCTACTCTCTAAAAGTCGCCCCTCTTGGACTGCCCAAATACCCGGAAACAAAATAACACCACCCCGTAGGATGGTGTTACTCGTATCGCCTTGGCATAGTTTTGAGCATACACAGTATAGCACACTTGGATTTACGCCGAAATCGCAAAACCGTGCCAATGTTGTGGCAAGAGGGTGCCAGTAAGAATTGCAAATAAGTACAAGAAAGGTTCTTTACAATTATTTGCAGACAATGTGGACAATTTGCTCAATTATTGTTATAATAAATATATTCAATTTACGCATTAGGAGAGAAAGATATGGCGCAAGCTAAACATGGCTCGGATATTGAAAACACACAAGACGATCTTCTAAATAAAGCCCAAGTAGAATTTCATTCCGTTATTAACACTTTTATTCTTCCACTTTGTGATTCACGGGGTAACCTGAAGCTTGTTAAAAAGCCTTCAATGAATACTGCTTTAGTTTCTTATGTGGAAAACGGAAAGAACAGTCCCTGCTTGTATTTTTTCCCGTGCATTTCCCGAAACGGCCATACAACACCATTTTGTTATAAGGTAAAAACATATTCCCCCAAATCTATAGTTAAGCGTCTCAATGTCATTCTAAGGGAACTCTTAAAAGTCACTGAATATAATTGCTTCGATGGTAAAATACGAAAGCAACGTGACTACGGGAACGGCAAGCGCAGATACACATCATATAAGAACAAGACCCTCCAATTGGCATTTGAGCTTGGTATGTGTTCTTGGCTGGCTCCACACGATGGTGCATTCACACTACACGCCATGTTGTGCCGCATGGAGGAGTGGGCCTCAAAAACATATGAAGGGAGCAGTGTTCCGTTTGGTTTTGTAGTAGACTTTGACGCGAAAGCAAATAAAGACGCTGCCAGTTACTTGAGTTTTCTGCAGAATGACTGCAGTGCCGTTTTTACAGACGGTGTATTTTCTGGAATAAGACTGGATCAAAAAGGTAGAGTGCTTTCGTTTATAACACGGAATACCCCAATTAAAAATCACCAGCCAGAAAACGAAATGTTTGTGCCCTATCAGTTTTCGGATATCGCACAACATTGTTCCGGCAATGCAATTGGCGTTATTGTTCTGACTAATGGCGAAATACTCTTAGTTAAAAAACGTGCCATCTGCTTTGCTAAGCGAGGAACAAAATGGGTATCATTTGATTGGGATCGTATACGCTCACAGCTACTGCCTTACTTTTTGACAACCGAGAATGCTGATATAATCGATATTGAAAGAAAGATCAAGATTATTTACAACACAATACTGGATGTATCGTTTTCTCATGTTGGAGGTTGCTTATCTATCATTGTCCCTGGCATAGATGATGACGAAATATCTAAGGTAATCAAAGAGCGCTTCGATTTGAGTGTTGCTGGAAAGTTGCCTGACGGGGTAAGTTCGGAGAGCCAAGAAAAAATTAAGGTACTTAGCTATCTGCTAGTTGACAACAACTTTAACATTCGCTCGTTTTTCGAGCTTGATGCCCCGCTGAGAAAAGAAATATTGAGTCTTGATGGCGCAACCGTAGTTTCTCTTGACGGCTCGTTTTATTGTGCAGGTTCAATCGTTGCAGTTCCCTCAGGAAGTACAGGCGGTGGGCGTACAGCTGCAGCAAAAAAGCTTGCTCATCTTGGAGTAGGCATTAAGATTTCAGAAGATGGCTACGTTGAAGCCTATGGCTTACCAAGCAGTAAGACATCGGTCAAGTCAGAGAAAAAAGAACGAATGGATCTGCTGTTTAGGATTCGATAACTCTTCTTCGCCTTAAGCATATAGTGGCTTGACAAGCATGTGCTTGTTATGTATAATGTGTAGAACAAAGATTTTTTGTGGTGATGGTATGCTTGCGTGCTTATACGCATATACTTTTGTTAAACCATATGGGAACGGCCCATATTGTTTTACGTTCTTCTTGAGCCAGGATCTACTCTCTGAGTTGACTCCTCAGAAGACGAAAGATTCCTACAATACGGATTGTAGGAACGATAGCGGAGATGTTGCTTTTGCACATCTCCGCTATTTCATTTGGACACCAAAGAGAACCCCCGGCTCTGCCGGGGGGATACAAAAGCCTATGGCGTGGAAGAGAGCAAAAAAGAAAAAGTCTCCAAGTTAGAGTAAGTGAAAAGTTTGCCGACCAACACTTACAAAAACGAGGAGACTAATTCATGACAAGCAATACACCGACAAGCAAAAGGCTTCCGGTGATGGTGATAGCCCGTTTACGGGCGGTAGGGCAGAGAATGCAAGCGAAGAAAAATTCAGTGCCCCTTGAGGGGCTTGCCAGTAATAGGCCCTTATAGGGCCTGATCAAACCTCCGGCTTAGCCGGAGGTTTTGATTGTATGATTATTTCTTCATGGTTTGTTTTCCTCCGGCACAAACTTCTCCAACAGTGCCAGACTCTCCTTCGACGAATACCCCCACAGCACCGAACTCAGGGCATCAATCGCCATCTGACGCTTGCGGAAGTAGGTGCGGTAGCTGATGTCCCGAATGTGCGGCTCCAGCTTGTCGATGATCTCCTGCGTGTTCGCCAACTGCTGCGGTGACAGGTAGGTGTAGTACAGGAGCCAGTAATAGCTCTCACCGTACTTGTGCTTTGTCCGCAGCAGCTCCACGGAGGTATCCAGCAGCTTCAGCATCTTGTAGCTGCGCTCGATGCAGCGGGCATGATCCTCAATCGCCGAGCCATCGAAGGTGATGCCGGCCACATAGAGGGATTCCAGAAATTCCTCTATGCTGCTGCCATACTCGATCTGGAACTGCCGACGTACCTGCTGCACGGACAGCTCCAGGCTCCACACCACGTCCCGGTACTTGCGTAGCAGCATCCATGTGTCATGGTACAAGGGGTTCTCGGTCACTTTGGGTTCTTGTGCAGTCTTTTTCATCGTTCGACCTCCTTATCGCCGCGCATCCCTGTCGGGTGCAATCTGAGTTCAAAGTGATAGACTTCCTGAGCATCACCGCAGGTGACCACCAGTTGAAGCCACCGGCGCAGCGGAGGCCCCCCTTCTATTGTAACCTCGCAGTCGTCGGATAATGGTAATAACATATACTTGGATTTAGGGCATGACGCACACGGCAGCCCTTGTGCCACAAGGATCTCCCGCATCTTCCGCTCGATTCGATGGCGGTTCATTTCTGAAACGCTACCGGTCTCATTTGAACCGCTTGTTACCGTCGTGGTCAGGGCGGTTTCCTCCTGAAGCTCCAGCTTGATGCCAAGGCTCATGGCGATCTCTTCCTTATCCACCACGATGTCAGAAATTTGGAACATGGTGGAGAGATAGTTCTGTAGATAGATCGTGGTGCCATGTGTGCCGGGGAATGCTGCCAGTTGCAGATAGCCCCGTTCAGCCATGCGCTTGAGGTATCGGCCGGCAGTTGCCTTAGAGACGCCCCAGCGGGATGCCAGTTCCGCGTAGCTGACCAGCGGGCAGCCTGTACCGTTGCGGAGATAGACCACCGGCCCGACGTCTGAACCGAGGACTTGCGGATCGTTATAGACCGTGTTCAGCCATAGATCCAATACGGCGTCCATCTCCGAGCAGTGACCGGCACTGACCAGCTCTGTGGCAGTGGATACAGGGAAGAAGAAAAAGCCGGTATCCTTCTGACAGGGCGCATTGTAGTCGAGAATCGTGTTGTGACGCCGCCACCCGCGAATCTTGAATTTGACCAGCTTACCATGTCCGAGAACAAGAAAGCTGATAAGTCCTTTCTTTTGCAGCCCCTCCAATGCGGTTAAGGTCTGGCGGCGGAAGCGTGTTCGGAAATACCGGGACAATTCCTCCACGGACATAATCCATTCGCCGGGGTAGATGGTGTAACTAATGCCATCAATGCGCTTGTATGAGGTGCGGAAGTTGGCATAGGAGCATAGCACGACAAAATAAAAAAGACCGGAGCCTCCGCTCACGCGAATGCTCCGGTCTGCTATCAAGGCTTGTACGAACTGCCGGTAGATCCGGCATCGTGGATAATCTACGATCTGTTTGATCTCAAGTGTATATTCGCGCATATTTATTACCTCGCTTTTTGTAAACAACTTAATTCCGAAAAGCGAAGAGATTATGTTTGCCAAAAAAGATGCGCACAATTAAGAAAGGAACCTTTCCAATCATGCACATCCTTATTTTGCTGCCGCGTTGGGTTTTCTCGTTTTTCTTCGCACCATATCCGCACCATTTTGACATTGAGATATGGCGTTTTACATCGATTTACATTCTTCTGAAAAATGTGGAAGCCCTTATATTACAACGATTTGTGGAGATTTATAGAGATACATAAAGATGCACAAAAAGGTTAATTTATATCGATTCCTAATTTCATTTGTACTCATTCTCCTTCGATTTTCCCTGATTTTCAAGGGGTTTCAGCGTTTGGTGTCTTGGCTGTTACACCATTTTTACACCGTTTTAGCATTTGGCTTTATTGGATTTCATCAGGCTGCACCATTTTGCCGGAATTGCCCGATCCCTGCTTCGATGCAGCGCTTATATAAGTGGGTATCCTTGGAGCTGTTCTTTGCCGCCTGTGGGCGGAAAACTCAGCGAGGTTTTTTGACACGCTGCGGATTTTATAAATTATAGCATATAACCTCTTTTTTCTCAAGCCGTTGCGCGAAAAAACTCTCCGCCTGTTTGTGAATCCTCCGAAGCCATTTAAAAAAATCGCCTCACAAGAGATGCTTTCTTATCCTGTTTGAAATTGTTTAGATGAGATTGCTCGGAATCCCCCGCTTTTACGGCTCTGCACCGCTTGACAGGCATGGTACAATTCCCCCGAGGTCTACGAGCTTTTTGTGAAGGAGGTCTCCGCCCATTTCGGCGCAGACATCAACCGCTTCAAAACCGGCTACGACTGCGTGAGCTGCCTGATTGGCGTGGCGATGAGCTTTCTCGTCTTTGGGCTTTGGCACTTTGAGGGCGTAAAGTGGGGAACGATTCTGTGCGCGCTGATCAACGGCCACATCATCGGGCGAATCTCTGCATTCTATGAAAAGCACTGGACATTCTGCGACCGCTTTCCTTGGCGGAAATATTTCATGCCGGACGCAGTGACGCAGACACCCAGGGAGTGAAGCGGCTTTTAAGGCTGTGGATAAAGCGGTAGAATTTGCGATAACGGTAAGATAAGAAAGGCAGCATGAGGGACACCCAAAAAGGGTGTCCCTCGGCGCTGAAATCAGTATCTCCGCTTTTTCTGTTTTACAGGCTGATCTGCCCGTCTGCCGCCGCAGCGTCCCGCAAAAGCGGCTCACACTCATCAAGGAAGCGCTCCACCTGCTGCTTGCAGCGGCCGATGTAGAGCTTCGGCTCCATAACGGCGTCCAGCTCCTCCCGCGTCATGCCGAAAGCCGGGTCGCCCGCAAGGCGGTCTAAAAGGTCACACGCCTCCCCCTTCTTCATGCGGGCGGTGGCGGCCATGGAGTGCCGACGAATCTTTTCGTGCAGCTCCTGCCGGTCGCCGCCGCGTTTGACGGCCTCCATCATGATGTTTTCCGTTGCAAGGAACGGCAGGTACTCCCGCAGCGCGCGCCGGACGATCTCCTCATTCACATGTAGGCCCTTGGTCACGCTTTGGCACAGGCGCAGTACCGCGTCGGCGCAGAGGAAACCCTCGGGCATGGAGATGCGGCGGTTGGCCGAGTCGTCGAGCGTGCGCTCGAGCCACTGGGTCGAGGCCGTCATGGGCGCGTTGGCCGCGTCGGCCATCAGGTAGCGGCTAAGGGAGCAGATGCGCTCGGAGCGCATGGGATTGCGCTTGTAGGGCATGGCGGATGAGCCGATCTGGTTCTTTTCAAAGGGCTCCTCCACCTGACGGTCGTGCTGGAGCAGGCGAATGTCGTTGGCCATGCGGTATGCGCTCTGCCCGATGGACGACAGCACATTCAGGATGCGGCTGTCGGTTTTGCGCGGATAGGTCTGGCCGCTGACAGAGAAGCATTTTTCAAAGCCGAACTCGGAAGCGATGCGGCGGTTCATCTCGTCAACCTTGTCTCCGTCGCCATCGAAGAGATCCAAAAAGCTCGCCTCTGTGCCGGTGGTGCCGCGGCAGCCGAGAAATCGCATGGAGTCAATGACGAAATCAAGCTCCTCCAGATCCGTGCGGAAGTCCTGCATCCACAGCGTCGCGCGCTTGCCGACAGTCACGGGCTGCGCGGGCTGATAGTGCGTGTAGCCCAGGGTCGGGGTTTCAGCGTATTCGCGCGCAAATACAGATAGGTTGCGCATCACGCTCAAAAGCTGCCCCCGCAAATATCTGAGGCCGTCACGATAGAGGATGAGATCGGCATTATCAGTTACATAGCAGCTGGTCGCGCCCAAATGGATGATGCCGGCGGCGGTGGGCGCAGCCTTACCGTAAGCGTACACATGCGCCATCACATCATGGCGCACCTCATGCTCCCGCTGCTCGGCCACCGCATAGTCGATGTCGGTGATGTGCGCAGCAAGCTCGTCCACCTGCTCCTGCGTAATGGGAAGACCCAGCCCGTGCTCTGCCCGGGCCAGGGCCACCCACAGTCTGCGCCAGGTCTGAAAGCGCGTGTCAGGGGAAAAGAGGTGCAGCATATATTCGGAGGCATAGCGGGACGAAAGCGGGGACTCGTAAATATCCTTACCCATGGGATTCTCCTTTTCTTTTGCAGCGATCACTGCTCATATTTTATATAGAAACATCTGAAAAGTAAAGAGGCTGCCGATAAGGTGACAGAAATTGTGATAACGGCAAGGAAGGGTGTCAAACAGATTTATTTCGGCACGCTGAAAGAGGGGGCTTTCGTCCCCTCTTTGCCTTTCTTTCCTGTTCTTTACTTTCCTCAGCGGATAATGAGGCTGTCACGCTCTGCACCCACGGAGACGAAGCCAATGTGGCAGCCAATGGCCTTTTCGACATATTCCACATACCTGCGTGCATTCTCCGGCAGATCCTCCCACTTGCGCGCGCCGGAGATGTCGCACTGCCAGCCGGGCAGATACTCCACAACGGGCTTAGCATCCTGCAGCAGCACAGGGAACGGGAACTCGTCGGTCTGCTGACCCTTCAGCTCATAGTGCGCGCAAACCGGGAGCTTCTCCATGTAGCTCAGGACATCGAGCTTCGTCAGTGCAATATTCGTCGCCCCCTGGGTCTCCACGCCGTAGCGCGTGGCAACCAAGTCGATGGGGCCCACCCGGCGGGGGCGGCCCGTCTTTGCGCCGTACTCCTCCCCCGCATCCCGCAGCTGCTGTGCCTGCTCACCAAACCACTCGCAGACGAAGGGGCCCTCCCCCACGCAGGAGGAGTAGGCCTTCACCACACCCACGACCTCGTCGATCCTCGCCGTAGGAAGGCCGGAGCCCACAGGTGCATAGGCCGCCACGGAGTTTGACGAGGTGGTATAGGGATAAATGCCGTAGTCCAGGTCCCGCAGAGCGCCCAGCTGGGCTTCAAAGAGGATGGACTTGCCCTCCTTCTGGGCGCTTCTCAGGAAGCGGCCTGTGTCGGTGATGTAGGGCTTGATCGCATCGCCATAGGTCTCGACCCAGCTCATCAGCTCCTCCATGGTGTAGCCCTTGGCGCCGTAGACCTTCTGAAGCGTCAGGTTCTTCCAGGCAAGCAGGTCGGCAAGATGCTCCTTCAAATGCTCGGGATGTAGCAGCTCGCCCGCCTGCACGGTCTTTTTCTGGTACTTATCGCCGTAAAAGGGCGCGATGCCCTGCTTGGTCGAGCCGTACTTCTTATCGGCAAGCCGCGCCTCCTCCAGTGCATCCAGCTCCCGGTGCCAGGGCAGCAGCAGAGAGGCGCGGTCGCTGATCTTCAGGTTATCCGGCGTAATGGCGACACCTGCGGCACGGATGGTGTTCATTTCGCTCAACAGGTTCTCGCAGTCCAGCGCTACGCCGTTGCCGAGAATGTTGACAACGCCGTCCCGGAAAATACCGCTGGGCAGCAGGTGCAGGGCGAACTTGCCCTTTTCGTTGACCACGGTATGTCCTGCGTTGCCGCCGCCCTGATAGCGAACGACGATGTCATAGTGGTTCGTCAGGTAGTCCACCATACGGCCCTTGCCCTCGTCACCCCAGTTGATGCCTACGATCGCGCAATTTGCCATGAATAATAACCTCCGATCGATATATCGGGCCGCACCGCGGCCCGGTGTTTGGATTTTTTGACCGTGTTATTATAGTCGCATTCCCACCCTAAGAAAAGAATGAATTTCGCATATTTGACATAAGCTGTGCTTATACTTTCCTCAGTGCCGCCGCCAAACGGGATATTCCCCCGCTGCGCATCCTTGGGGATGCTTCGCCAGCCAAGCACAATAGGGGCGCATTATGCCCCATAACCGGCCACGGCCTTGTCTCATCAAAGAAAAAGGTGGATATGCAAGCTCTGTTCAAGCATGCATATCCACCTTTGCAAGAGGAAAAAATTCTATGTCAGAGAATCACTTCTGGTCAAACATGAATGTCTCGCCCAGGCCCATGGAAATTGCCTTCTTATACACGATGCCGGCACACGCCACATCCAGGCAGCCCATTCCGATGGGGACCATGAGGATCTTCTTCTGGCTGACATTTTCAACGCTGCGCAGACCGGCAGCCATCTCACCCACGGTGCAGTAGAAGCTGCTTTCATCCAGCTTCCCCTGATCTGCCAGGCGCTTCAGATTGCCTCTGTGGAGGCACTGCTGCACATGGTCGACAATAATGTGATCGGCGCCCAGAATTGCCTGGTCGTCACACTCGCTATAGGAGCCGAGGGACAGATAGACGCTGCCCTTGCCGAACCACTCGCCCTTGATAAACTGATCGTTTGCATTTGTCACAGAGATGCAAGCATCAGACTCTGAAACCTCCTTGGGCTCCTTGGCAACGACGATCTCGCCCTGCACCACATCCTGCATATCCTTCACAAAGCGCTCGGTAGCGGCGGGAATGGGATCGTATACGATCAGCTTGTCAATGTGATATTCGCTGGCCAGAGCCATCGTCTGGGTACGGCCCTGCAGTCCGCAGCCGAAGATGCCGAAGGTGCCGCTCTTCTTACCGGGCCACAAATGACGCAGGCAGACCGCGCTCTGTGCGCCGGTACGCATGGCCATGATCCAGGAGCCATCCATAACAGCCTGGAAATCGCCGTAGTTAGGCTGGATCAGGAGAATCAGTGCGTTCAGGAAGGGACGGCCGATCTCAATACGACCCTTACCGAATCCGCCTGCCCATTTCATTCCGGCCACATCCTGCCAGCCGATATAAGCGGGCATTGCGTTCAAGGAAGCCTTATAGGGCAGCTTGGTGGGCTCACTATCGCCAAGGTTCAGGTTGACCTTTGCCGGGTTGAGCGTATTGCCCAGTGCCAGATCGGCAAAAGTTCTGTCGCAAATATCTATGGCTTCTTTCATGGTCAGCAAGCCTTTGATCTGCTGTTCGTTAAGCAACAATGTATTCATAGCTTTTTCTCCTTCTGTTTTATTATTCTTTTACCACATTGGCTTTTCCCTTAACCAAGAAAACCATAACCAACATAGCAACAGTCGAAATAAGAATGCCATAGAAAGCGGCAGGCAGGAATGTATCAAACCAACGAGACACCACGAAGCAGCCCACCACACCGCTGATCATGCTGACAAGACCGCAGGCCGGTGTAAGCCGGCGTTTCTTGCTGAGCAGATACCCACCGTAAATGGGAATCAGCAGACCGGACGCCGCGTAGGAATAAGTGGAGGTGATCAGATTCAGCACCTGCTGGAAATTGACCGCCAGCAGGATCGCCGCCACCGTGATAAACAGGGTAAACAGCCGCGACATCTTCATGAGCTTTTTGTCATCGGCACCGGGGTTAACATAGCGGGCATAAATGTCGTTGGTCAGGTTCACCGCCACAGATTGCATGGCGCTGTCGGTGGTAGTGAGAATAGTGGTGGTAATAAAGCCTGCGAACATAGCCGTTGTCCAAATGGGGAGGCGGGGCAGCAGAATACCGATGGCGTCCTCTCCGGAGGGGAGCTCCGGCTGCAGGGCGCGGCAGGTAAGAGCTATGACCACGACCCATATTTCCAAAGCCACAATGATGATAGAGCTCAGCCACAGCACTTTTCGTGCGCTCTTTGTGCTGTCTGCAGCGCAGACACGCTGAATGGACATCTGGTTCGTCATCATACCGGGCGTTGCCGCAACAAACCACAGCAGCGTTGTAGACAGGCCTGCGCCCATAATACCCCCGGGGAACGAGACATGCTCCTGCTCCGGGAAAGACTGCACAATGTGCTCCCAGCCGCCGCCCAGGTGAATTGCCTGATAACCGGTGATGCAGCACAAAAGCAGCATCATCAGGCCGAAAATAAAGTCACTCCATGCCACAGAGTTGAATCCGGCCGGAATTGTGAACAGCATGCAGATAATAGCAAAGACAACAATAAGTACAGTCGTATCGAGTCCGGTAATAGCCGCGTACATTTTGCCAAAGGAGACAATTTGACTGGCGATCCACCCAAAGGGAACAATAACTGCCATCAAGGTCGCTAAAATCATCAAAGCCTTGTTCTCACCATAGAGCTTCAAAAAAATGTCAGGAATAGTCGTGAAATGATTCTTACGAAACCACCCGGCGGCGATCATCATCAGCAGAAGTCCGGCGATCCCGCAGGTGGCGTATGCCAGCGGTGCCAAGCCGTAGGAATAGCCGATGCCCACATGTCCTACCAGCACACCGCCTCCAACCTGCGTGGCAAACATAGTAAACACCAGAACGATCGTCGGCGTTTTCCCTCCGCCTGTCGCCCAGTCTTGACTTGTTTTTGTCTTTTTAGTAAAATATGCTGTAATAATGGTTCCGATAAGCATAACAACGATCGTGCTTACGACAATCAGTGTTATGCCTCCGGAGGACATACCCGAAAACACAGCGCGTCCCTCCTTTGTGTTGATTTTCTTGTCTTTCTTCCAATTTACCGGCACCGGTGTGCCTCTCTTTTATACACGATTGTATTTATACACGCTTATATTATAAATTCCGGATAACGCTGCAAGTCAATACCGTTTTTCGCCCTGTTCTTCCCCAAACTTAAAGTTGGGTATAGATTTTGAGGCTGGGTAAGTGAGGTTCCCATGAAAATTAGCGAGTTTTCTAATAAAAGTAATGTTTCTGAGCAAACCATACGGTTTTATATCAAAAAAGGCCTTTTGATTCCCCTGCACACCTCGTATCAGTATTCCTTTTCGGAGCAGGATCTAAAGGATCTGCGCTATATTCAAAGCTGCAAGAGAATGGGCTTTTCTTTAGAGGAAACGCTTCGTATTCTGTCCCTTCACCGTGTAGCTTCCCTGCACGGGCCGAAGGAGGTCTCCTATCTGCTGAACATCCTCCAGAGAAAGCGCAATGAATTAGAGAAGGCCCAAGAGGCGCTTAAAGACTCCATTCAGGAGCTAAGCCGATCCATCGAGGAATACCAGCTGAAAATCTCTAACCCGGTACGCACAAGCGGAATGCCGCTCAGCTTTTTAGACCTATTGGAATGCCCCGATTGCCATGGAGCCTTCACGCTGTCCGACGCTGTTATCCGAAACGGGCAAGTCCTCTCTGGGAAGCTCTCTTGCGGATGCGGCGCGGTCTTTACCATTCAAGACGGCATTCTTTACGACAAGGATCTTCCCAGCATCCTGGATAATTCCTTTTTCAATGCCCACACCACTTTCCTGGAGGAGTATGATGCGCAAGCCGTCACAGCGATCAAAAAGGACGAGCAGGCGCTGCTGGCTCTCATCCCCCAAAAGCTCATGGCGGAGCCCAAGGTTATTATCGAAACAAACTTTAAGCGATGGTTTTTCACGGCGCAAAACATAGAGTCCATCGGAACGCAGCACCGCTACATATTTGCCGAAAGCTATCCCGAGGTCGTTGCCTATCACAAATCCATTTTTGATTCCGGCGATGACAGACGCCAGTGCCTGTTTATGGCGTGTCGCCCAAACCGATATCCGCTGCGCCACGGCTGTGTTGACCTGTGGATTGATTATATGGATAGCACAGATTTTTCCGAGTCTAATTGCGAATTTCTCCCGGCCGTTCTTCGCGCCTATATGAAGCAGGAGGCCCATATCTACGGCGTGAGTCTGGTAATTAAGGACCCGATATACTTCGAGAAATTAAAGCAGCTTCATCCTGAATTGCCGGATAATCTCTATAAACTATACGCTCCCGGCGGATTTGAGGAGAATCTCAAAAACGCGGGGTACCAGATTAAGGATACCATCTTTTTGCGAAACATTTGGGAAACCAGCGCGCAAAGCGGTATTTCCGTCAGCAAAAATCCGCCATATAGAATGCTGTATAGCGCCAGGATCAAGTAGAGCGTTTTCCGCTTCCGCCCCCCTATCCATCCCGCCCCTTCGGGCAAAAAGCCCCCGGTAGGCAAAAAAGTTAACCGCCGCGCGGATGCCAGTCCGTACGGCGGTTTTTTTATCGCTTCAAATCAGGCGGCTATGTGCCAGAAATAGTCGGTATTGTCTATGTCCATCTGCGCCAGATACCCGCCTGCACCGTCAGAGAAGAACAGCGTAGGCCAATTCTGATAAGTTGCGGTATCGGTGTTTATCGTAAGGGTATCGGTCTGCTGCGTATTCGGATAGAAGATGTGGGGTGCAAAGGCCCCGTCAACATACATACAGCTATGGCCGCTTCCGGCCAGCCGCCACATGGGCGTCGCGGCGTCGGCTGTGGTTGTATTTCCATCGCCGATAAGAATGGTTTCATAGGAAAACGCATCTGCATCCGGCGTACCCAGTCCGCACACCACATAGTCGTCCGTGATGGCAAAGGTGGTAACCGGCTTGGAAAGCTCCTTCTGCCGGAGAATCCCGGAGCCGTCGCAGATAAAGACGGTACCGTAGGCAGCTCCGTTGACGGCCGCCAAAAAGGCGTATTGGGTGCCGTTGCTGCATACGGCCACAGGGCCGAGCATGGTGCAGTCGGGAACGGTCAGCACCGCAGAAACCTCGCTGCCGTCAACCCGGCATACCGACAGGCCGGAATCCTCCGCCAGCAGATACATCGGCTGCTTATCCAGGGTAAACAGAGCGGGAACCCGGTCATAGGAATCGGCCTGCCCGGAGGCAAGGGTGGTTTTCCCCGCTTCCGTGCAGCGGATCAGGGACCAGGCAATGTGCGCATCCGCCGCTTCATAATCCACATAGAGAAGATCGGATTTGTCAAAAACCGCAGAGGTGATGTAGGCCTGGGACTGGATAGGCACCTTATCCGAGGTCCCGTCCGCATAATTCCAGCGAAGCAGGTAATCGGTATTATAGAGGGGGCCCTCCTGCGCGCCGTTGCGATGCCCGACGGCCAGCAGGGCGCGGTTTTCTTCGCAGCACAGCATCAGGGCGTCCTCCTCTGCGGAAAGCGTCAGCGGAGAAGGGAGCGGCTGCACCGTGGGCTCCGGCGGCTGCCGGCTCTGCTTAGAGCAGGCGCAAAGAGAAAATACAAAGACCAGGGATAGCAATAATATCCGCTTCATACAAGTATATCCTCCTGTCAGTGGGTAATATAGTACCCGGCGTTTTCGCTGCTATTGGATGTCCTTTATTTGCCTGTGGGTTTTATGAAATCGGGTCACAAGCCTCCCTTCTTTCTATATTCAGCTATATTATACGAAAAAGAACGGCCTCTGTCAATGAATTTTAGTGAATAATGAGGTCATTTCTTCTTTTCCAGATATTCCCTGCAGCGCCGCCATAGACCGCAAAAGCGGCAGGCTCCTTTGATTTGAGCCTGCCGCTTTTGCGGTAGCCGTTACAGCCGCCCCGGTATACGCCCAGGGTCGGCGGGTCGGTCGTATTCTTTTCACAGCACCTTATTGAGAAAACTGATCAGACGCGGGCTCTCTGGGTGCGCAAAGAGCTCGTGAGAGGGCTTATCCTCCTCTATGTGCCCACCGTCCAGGAAGATGGTGCGGCTGCTGACCTCACGGGCAAAGCGCATCTCATGGGTGACGACGATCATAGTCATGCCGCTTTCGGCAAGATTTTTCATAACATCCAGCACCTCCCCGATCATTTCCGGGTCAAGGGCGCTGGTCGGCTCGTCAAAGAGCATCACCTCAGGGTCCATCATCAGCGAACGCACAATGGCTATGCGCTGCTTCTGCCCGCCGGAGAGCTGGCTGGGATATGCGTCGGCGCGGTCGGCCAGCCCTACGCGGCCAAGAAGCTCCAGGGCCTTTTCCTCCGCCTCCGCCCGATCCATGCCCTTAATGCGGACGGGTCCGGCGGTCAGGTTTTTCATCACATTCATATTGTTGAACAGATTGAACTGCTGGAACACCATGCCCATTTTCTGCCGGTGCTGGTCGATATGCTTGCTCTGCCCCTTGGCGCAGATGTCCACGCCGTCAATCAGAATCTGCCCGGAGGTGGGCTTTTCCAGCAGGTTTAGGCAGCGCAGGAAGGTGCTTTTGCCGCCGCCGGAGGGGCCGATGATGGATACCACCTCGTTTTTCTTGAATGTGACGCTGATGTTCTTGAGAACCTCGAGCTTATGAAAGCTTTTACACAGGTCTATCACCTGCAGGACATTTTCACTTGCCATGATTCATCTTCCTTTCTGCCAGCGAGATCAGGCGGCCGCCTGTAAAGGTCATCGCAAAATAGCACAGCGCCGCGATAGCAAGGCAGGCCAGGCTCTTGTAGGTGACGGCGATGACATCATTGGTCCGGAACATCAGGTCGGCAAGGCCGATAACGGATACGATGGAAGATTCCTTGATAACGGTGACAAACTCATTGCCCAGGGCCGGGAGGATATTGCGGATCGCCTGGGGCAAAACCACCAGCCGCATAGCCTGACCGTGGCTGAAGCCGATGCTGCGCGCAGCCTCCATCTGGCCATAGTCCACGGCCTGCACGCCGGAGCGGATGATCTCCGCCACATAGGCACAGCTATTGATGCTCATGGCGATAATACCTGCGGAAAACCGCGAAAAATTCGGGATCCAGGAAATATCGGGAAGCGTAAAGCCAATCATGGGAAGACCGTAAAAAATGAACATGAGCTGCACCATCAGCGGCGTTCCGCGGATGAACTCAATGTAGGCCACTGCGAACCAGCGAAGGGGCAGTATTTTGCTCATGCGCATACAGGACATGAGCGTGCCGAAAATCGTGCCGAATAACACGGTGAAAGCTGCGATGACCAGGGTGTTGACGATGCCCTCCTCAAAGAAGCTGTGGTACCGGGCGATGAGCTGTCCGATGGTCTCGATAAACGCAATGAATTTCATGGGGAACCCTCCTCAATGCATAGCCGGGCTTCGCCGTTTCGGCGGCGAAGCCCGTGGTTTGCTTACTTATGCTGTTTTCTCTCCCGTGGTTTTACAGGCCCAGGCTGGCAGCCAGCTTAACAGCATCGTCGTAGGCCTTCTGATAGCTGCCGTCGGAGGTGACCTTGTCGATGACCTGGTTCACAGCGGCCACCAGATCCTCGTTGCCCTTGGCGATCACGACGGACTTACCGAAGGAGGCCTCCTCTGCGGTGAAGGCGAAGTTGGAAACCTCCAGGCCGCCGTTGCTGGTGGCCACCAGAGACTCACCCACAGCCTGATCCACTACCAGACCGGCAATGTTGCCATTCTGCACCTCCAGAGCAAGAGCAGGATACTTTTCCAGCTCAAACAGCTCGCTGTCCGGAAGGGCGGACTGGATCAGCTGAGACTGAATGGTGCCCTTCTGTGCGCCGACCTTCTGCCCGGCAAGGGACTCCTTGGTGGAGTAGACATCTGCGTTGCCGGTCTTGACGATCAGCAGCTGTGCGCTGGTCTCATACAGATTGCTGAAGTCGATCTCCTTTGCACGCTCAGGGGTGTTGGTGAAAGCCGCGATGCCCAGGTCAACCTGTCCGGACTGCACAGCGGGGATGATGCCGTCGAAGGACATATCCACTATCTCCAGCTTAACGCCCAGGCTGTCGGCAATCTGCTGTGCCAGCCACATATCGCAGCCAACAAAGTTAGCGTCCAGGTCCTTGAACTCATAGGGGGCATACTGGGCCTCGGTGCCCACAACCAGCTTGCCGCTGTCCTTGATCTTTTTGAGCAGGGCTCCGGTCTGCTCCTGCTGGGTGTCGCCGCTTCCGCCGCCGGCCTGATCGTTGGTCTTGCCGCAGCCGGTCATAACCGACAGCAGCATCAGCACGCCCAGTGCCAAAGCAAGCATCTTCTTTGTCAAGTTAAATTTTTTCATACTTTCCTCCGTTCCATGCATTTAAATGCATATTCTCTTGATTTATGTGCATAATTATACACCCGTGAATTGATTTGTAAATAGCCGCGTGTCACAAGAATGCAGGAAAAATATACCCTCGAATTGTGTAAATATGCAAAAAAGGAAGAAGCTGTCCGGGCGGCAGCTTCTCCCTGCGTAGTAAAAGGTCTTAGGGAAGCCGTCAAAACGACAGCTTCTCCATGCGGTCAAATGCGATTTTAAGGTGTTCGATGCCCACGGTGCAGGCGATGCGGAAGTGTCCCGCGCCGCTTACGCCGAAGGGCGTGCCGGGCGTGACCAAAATGTGCGCCCTCTCTAACAGGGCCTCGCAGAACTGCTTTTCGTCCAGTCCGGTTTTCTCGATACCGGGGAAGAGATAGAAGGTGCCCTTGGGGCGAACGAGGCTGAGGTAGGGGATCTTTTCGATCCGGTCGGCAGCGTAAAAGATACGGTCGCGGTATTCGGAAATATACTTTTCCCGAATCGACCTGCGCATGGAAAGCGCCTGGATGGCCGCACGCTGGGAAATAGAGGGCGCCGTGTAAACCAGCGCGCCGTTGATGCGGTTCATCACCGCCAGCAGCTCCGGCTCGGCAATGATGACGCCGACACGCCAGCCCGTCATGAGGTAGTTTTTGGAAAAGCTGTTCAGGGTAATGGTACGCTCGGCCATACCGGGCAGGGTACGGATAGGACAGAAGTCCCCCTCATACAGATAGGTGGTATAGATCTCATCGGCGGCAATCAGCAGATCATACTCCTGCGCAATGCGGGCCAGCATGGACAGGGTGTCCCTGTCATAGCTCATGCCCGTGGGATTGGCGGGGTTATTGAAGATAATGGCCTTGGTGCGCGGCGTGATGGCGGCGCGGAGGCGGGCCTCGTCGATGGCGTAATTCTCATCGGCATAGGTGGGCACATCCACGCACACGCCGCCGGCCAGCTCGATCTGGGAGCGGTATACGGCAAAATAGGGAGAAAAGACGATCACCTCGTCGCCGGGGTCCAGAATGGCGAGCATGGTAAGGGCCATACCCAGGCAGCTTGATGCGCTCACAAGCACATGGTTGCCGGAGAGGGGCTGGCCGAAATCCTCCTCCCAGGCCCGGCAGACCGCGGAGATAAGCTCCGGATCGCCCTTGGGGTCGCCATAGTGGGTGTGGCCCAGTCCGGCGTCCCGGAATGCGGCGGCGATGATGGCCTCATCGGTGGTAAAATCGGTGTCGCCGATGCTCAGGTCAATAATATCCTTGTACTTGGAAAGGGCCTCGGTGTCAAGGGATAAGCCCGTCCCCCCCAGCTGAAAACGCCGGGCAATGTAGTTACGCTTCATTTGCAGATACCTCCTTAACAACATGTGGGATCACAGTGGACCCATTGGGGATCACATAGATGGTTTTTCCCGGGAGCCGAGCCGCCTCAAGCAGCGCATCCACATCGGAGAAGGCCCGTATTCCCATGGGCTCCACCGCCTTGGGGTCGATGCTGGAATAGAGTAGGATATTATAGCGCTGTGCCTGCTCGCAGTTGAGGAAGAAAACATACCCGGCCACCGTGAAATGCTCCCGCAGGCGCCGCTCAATGGTACCGGCAAGGAGATCCTTCGACCAGCCGAAGTATTCGGCGGGTCCGCCCCCCTCCCGGGCCTCGATCACCAGGATCAGCGTGCCCCCCGGCTTCAGGGCCGATTCCACATTATCAATGGCCTTGGTGCCCTGGTAGAGCGAAATGTCCTTGGGAAAGCCGCCGCAGCTTGTAATGACAACATCCGCCTTCCGGGGCACATCCACCTGGTAAATGCGGTTAACCGTCCGGCAGGCCTGCTCCCAGGAGGTGAGGTAGTGGCCGGAAAAAATGGCAGCCAGGCGCATCTGCGTGTTCATGACAAGATTGACCATAAACAGGTTTTTCACCAGGCCGGCGGCTTCGCACATATCCTCGTGCAGGGGATTGCCCTGCAAAATGCCATTGCCCACGGCGGGGTTAGACCGCAGGGCTGCGGCATCCAGGGAAAAGGCATGGTTGTGAAAGATGGTCTCCCGGCCGCTGATGCCGGGCAGGATGCTCTTGCGTCCGCCGCCGAAGCCGGCCATCACATGATGGGTTGCCGCGCCGAGGCAGATGACCATATCCGCCAGGGCCGCAGTGCGATTGATGGAGACCGGCGTGTCGTGGGGCGTTGTACCGAGGTAGACAAGATCCTCCGATTCGCAGTTGTGGTTTTCCACGGTGATCCGGTCGTAAACGGCGTCCGTCACCAGGGTGCGCAGCTCCGCCTCATCGCCGCCGGTATGCGTGCCGTTGGCGATCACGATGGTGATGTCCCTCTCGCGCACGCCGCAGCGCTGGGTGAGATAGTCCACCAGATGCGGCACCACCAGATCCTGCCGCATCCAGAAGCGCGACATATCGCTGACCACCAGCGCAACGGTGCTGCCCGGGGTGACCCGCCGGCACAGAGGTGCGCTGTCGATGGGCGCATCCAGCGAGGCCCACAGCTCCTTGCGTATGTCGGAGATCGGCTCCACCACATTGCCGTGCAGCTCTCCGATGATGTTCTTCTCCTCCAGCGGGAACTCCACCGTGCCGCTGCCGTATGCAAATCGATAGGTTTTCATTCGCTCCACCTGCCTATCCTGTAAAAATAATAGTTAGAGTATACGGCAATGAAGAAAAAGATGCAACAGACAACATTCATAAAAACGAGAAAAAATTACAGCGTGTAAAAAAACTCACTGTGATACCTTTGTCGAAAAAAACGGAGCTTTTCCCCGACAAAATCACACCCGGCCGCTTTTGGCAGCCGGGTGTGATTTTGTTGGAAAAACCCGGAGGGTTTTTCGACACGCTGATATAGGATTTGCTTTAGTCAACCACCACCGATGCAAGCTCCTCGGCGGAAATGCGGTATACCGCCCCGTCGATGCCGTGGCTGCGGAGGGCTTTCAGCACCGCCCCCCGCTCATAGGGGCAGCCCAGCAGCGCGGCGCAGAGGGTGTCGGCGTCCAGGGTGGAGAAGAAGTCGCCGTATACGGCGGCATCCCGGATAAGCCCCTTCTGCACATCCAGCTTGAACTGGACCTTCCCGCCGGCAAAGCGGCCCGTGCGGTCAATGGTGAACTTCGGGCTTCTGCCGAAGATCCGCTCCCAGCTTTGAAACTGCTCCCGGGCGATCTCCCGGATGCGGGCGTCGTCCTCCGGCGTGACGGTATAGGTAGCGGTGCTGCCGTTCATAATGTGGCGCACCATGGTCTCCTTGAAGGTCTCCGCGTCCATGGGGCCGGGAAGATGCTCAGAGATGTTGGTCACGCGGTCCCGGACGGACTTGATGCTCTTGGAGGTGATCTTGTAGCTGTCCACGGTGGTGGAGGCCACCATCTGGGCAATATCCGTGTCAAACAGCAGGGAGCCGTGATGCACGATGCAGTCGCCCAGCCGGTACTGGGCGTTGCCGGAGAACTTCTTGCCGTTGATGGTCAGGTCGTTGCGGCCGTTGAAGGCGGTGTTGACCCCCATCTCCCGCAATGCGTCAATCACCGGGGCGATATACTGGCCAAATTCGATTTCCCCAGCCTCCTTGTGCTGGATAAAGGTAAACTGCCAGCCGCCCATGTCCGTATAGATGGTGCCGCCGCCGCTCATGCGGCGCACCAGATGAATGCCGTGGGCATCGGCATAGGGCTTGTTGATCTCCTCCAGCACATTCTGGTACTTGCCCACCATCAAGGTCGGCGTGGTGCGCCAGAATAGGAACACCGTATCCGGCAGACGCTTTTCCAGGGTGAAGTAGTATTCCAGAGCGAAGTTATAGTACACATCCGTGGAGCCGGTCTCAATATAGATCATGGACATCCTCCAGTGCCTCCCAGGCCTTATAGGAGCTCCGGGCCAGCGGCGCGGAGGCCACATGGCGGAAGCCCTTGGTAAGCGCCAGCTCCTTCCAGCGGGCAAAATCCTCCGGCGTGGCGTACCGCGCCAGGGGATAGTGCTGGGGCGAGGGCTGGAGATACTGCCCGATGGTGAGAATGTCGCAGCCGGTCTCCAGAATGTCGTCCATCAGGCGGCTGATCTGCTCCTCCGTCTCTCCCAGCCCCACCATGAAGCCGGTCTTGGTCAGCAGCGTGGGGTCCTGCTCCTTGCAGTAGCGCAGCACGCCCAGGGACCGCTCGTACCGGGCCTGGGGCCGCACGGCAGCCTGCAGCTCCTTCACCGTCTCCACATTGTGGTTCAGCACCTCCGGGTGGGCGGCGATCACCGTGTCCAGAGAGGCGTGGTCGCCCTTCATGTCGGAGATCAGCGTCTCCACGGTAGTGCCGGGGCAGACCTCCCGAATGGCCCGGACGCACTTGGCGAACTGCTCCGCGCCCCCGTCCGGCAGGTCGTCCCGGGTGGAGCAGGTCAGGACCACATGCCGCAGATTCAGCTTTTTGGCTGCCTTTGCCACATTCATAGGCTCCTCCGGGTCGGGGGGCAGAGGGTGGCCGGTGGTCACATTGCAGAATCGGCAGTTCCGGGTGCAGACACTGCCGAGGATCATAAAGGTGGAGGTGTGCTTCTGGTAGCACTCGCCCAGATTGGGGCAGTTGGCCTCCTTGCAGACGGTGTTCAGCTTCAGATCCCGCATCAGCGCCGCCACCTCGTTGACGGCGTCCTGATTGTAGCGGACCTTCAGCCATTCCGGTTTCTTTTCCATGTCTTACTCCGCTTCCACCACCGCCACGGCGGTGTCCACACGAACGGTGTCCCCCTCCTCCACCAGCTGCTTTTTCAGCACGCCGGAGGTAGTGGCCTCCACCTGGTTAACTACTTTATTGGTCTCAATCTCAAAAAGGGGCTCGCCTGCCGCGACGCTCTCGCCCTCCTCCTTCAGCCATGCGCACAAAACGCCGCTTTCCATTTCCGGTGCCAGCTTAGGCATATTGATCTTCTTTTCCATCGTGTTGTTCCTTTCTGCCGTACCCGGCAATACGATTTTCAAAAGCGCTTAAAGCTTCTTTACATGAGCCAGTCCATCAGCTCCTCCGCCCTCTCCCCTGCCAGTCGGCGGCAGATGGCGGCAAAGCCCTCCGGGTCTAAGCGCGCGCCGTTCAGAAGCTGCGTCGCCAGGACCCCGTCAATGGCGACGCAGTCGATGACCGCGCCGGAAACGATACCCCCCTTGGCCTGATAGGCCACGCGGATGGGCGCGCCGCGAAAGGCCCCGGACTTTTCGTAGGTAAAGGCAGGGGTTTTCCCCCATGTCCACTCCCAGCTGCGGTATTTTTCATCCCGCAGGCGGCAGACCTCCGCCTCCTGCTCCTGCGTCAGGGCCAGATGCGGACTCCCCGGCGGCACCATCTGCCTCAGCAGCCGATCCTGAAATTCCCCAATGGTCATGGGGCTTTCCAAATGCTCCTGAATATTTGTGACGGTGCAGATGGCGGACTGGGTCCCCCGGCTTTGGAAGCAGTCGTTTTTCCGGTGGGTAGTGATCTGATCCAGCACGCCCAGATCCGAGGAAAACAGCAGCGTTCCGTGGTGCAGCAGCCGCCCCTTTATCATCCTTTGGGCGCTGCCGGAAATTTTCAAATCGCCGATGGCGATGTCACAGGTTCGGTTCTTCCGGGCGGGAACGCCGATGGCGTTCAGCGCCGCGATCACCGGCGAGAGCACGGCGTCATAGTCCAAAGCGCCGTTCGTGCGGATAATGTAGGTATAGTTCACATTGCCCAGGTCGTGATAGACCGTCCCGCCGCCGCTGATCCGGCGCACCACGGGAATTCCCCGCTGCCGCAGGGCCTCCACATGGACCTCCCGGCAGATGTTCTGGTAGCTGCCCACCACCACCGCCGGGGAGTTCTGCCACAGCAGGAAAATATCATCGTCCTGATAGGTCTGATAGATGTATTCTTCAAAGGCCTGGTTATAAAACGGATCGTGGGAAAGATTTTGCACAGTTAGCATATAAGCCTCCGCCTTTCGCCTTTGCTGCAAGGCACGCTGATTTTTATGTCACCGGTTTCATATTTTATTAATGGCGCAGAACACCCTTTTTGGGTCTCCCACGCGCACCCTTCTTTACCGTTATTGCAATTTTACTGCCTTATCGGCAGCCATTAAGCACCATATTACAGGAAACACCCCGGCGGTGTCAATGAAAAACTTCCTTTCCGCAAAGCAGCGGCAGGCTGCCCCGCCGCATCCGCCCCTATATTTTTACAGTGCCTTGTTATCTCCCGCATATCCTGCTATAATACCATCGATTGACAAGGGTAGACACAGTTTGCCCTTGTCAATCGATGGTATAGAAAAAAATAAAGGAGTCTCCCACTATGCAATCCATTAAGAAAAATATACCGGGCCTGGCTGTGTGCCTTGCCATTGCCGTTCCCTCCTGGCTGCTGGGAAAGCTGGTGCCGGTGATCGGCGGGCCGGTTTTCTCCATCCTCATAGGGATGCTTATTGCCCTGTTCTGGACACCGGGCGCATCCTGCAAGCCGGGCATAGGCTTTACTTCTAAGAAAAATTTGCAGGCAGCCGTGGTGCTGCTGGGCTTTGGTCTGAACCTGAATGTGGTGCTGCAAACCGGAAAGCAGTCGCTGCCCATCATCGTCTGCACCATTACCACATCGCTGCTGGTAGCCTTTGCCCTGCACAAGCTGCTGCATATTGACGGGGAAACCGGCACACTGATCGGCGTGGGTTCCTCCATCTGCGGCGGCAGCGCCATCGCCGCCACGGCCTCAGTCATAAACGCGGATGATGAAAAGGTTGCCCAGTCTATCTCCGTCATTTTCTTTTTCAATGTACTGGCCGCGCTGCTGTTTCCGCTGCTGGGGCAGGCCATCGGCTTTGACACCACCTCCGGCGAGGCCTTCGGCATCTTCGCCGGAACGGCGGTAAACGACACCTCCTCCGTCACGGCGGCAGCCTCCACATGGGACAGCATGTGGGATCTGGGAAGTCAGACTCTGGATAAAGCCGTGACCGTCAAGCTGACCCGTACCCTGGCCATCATTCCCATTACACTGGTGCTCTCGCTGCTGCAGGCGAAGAAGGCCGGAGACGGTCAGGGACGCTTCCGGCTGAAAAACGCCTTTCCCCTGTTCATTCTGTGGTTCATCTGCGCTTCGGTAGTCACCACCCTCTGCACATCCCTCGGCGTGTCCGGAGCCGTGTTCCGGCCCCTGAAGGAGCTGAGCAAGTTCTTCATTATCATGGCCATGGCGGCCATCGGGCTGAACAGCAATCTCGTCAAGCTGGTAAAAAGCGGCGGCAAGCCCCTGCTGCTGGGTGCCTGCTGCTGGGTGAGCATCACCGCCGTCAGCCTGCTGATGCAGCATGTAATGGGCCTCTGGTGATGCGGCGCAGGGTGCCGCGCCGCCCCAAGATCCCTTCCCTCAGTGCAGCGCCTTTGTGGGGCAGGCCTTCGTGCATTCGTAGCAGAGGATGCACTCTGTCCCGTTTTTCCGCTTGCGGGATTCCCGGTTGACCTCCACATCCATAGGGCAGGTGCGCAGACATTTGCCGCAGTGGATGCACTTTTCCTCGTCGCAGTGGACCCGCAGCAGGGAGAAGTAGCTCATGGGCTTGAGAAACACCGTAATGGGGCACAGGTACTTGCAAAATGCCCGGTTATCCCTGAACAGGAAGGCCAGCGCAATGCCCGCGATGTAGTAAAGCGCATTTCCGGCAAGGAAAAGCCAGAACATGATCTCCTCCAGGTGCGCGGCCTTCATCAGAAAGAGACCGGAAACCAAGGCCAGAGACAGCGCAAACATCACATAGCGCAAAATTCCCAGTTTTTTCTTCCGTGGCTTCTGCGGCTGCTTATAGGGCAGAAAGTCCAGCACCATGGCCGTCCAGCAGGCGTAGCCGCACCAGCCCCGGCCAAAAAGCAAGGGCCCAAAAATCTTCGCCACGGCGTAGTGGATGGTCGCCGCCTCAAATACGCCCAAAAACAGATAGTACCAAAAGCCCTCGATCTGCATATTCTCATGGGAGATCACGCCCAGGTACAGCAGCATATAGCTGCCCACCGCCACCTGCACGAAATGCCGGGCATAGCGCTTCCCGGCGGTAAACAGTGCCGTCCCCAGGCCGAGACAGGCCCCGATATAGCTGAAATTCAGCAGATAAAACAGGTTGCCCTTTGTAAGCCACAGCGTAACCGCCACAGCTTCAAACAGTAAAAACAGCAGTGCCGAGGGGACATATTGGGAAAGCCCTCTGCTATTTTTCCTTCTTTTCCTCATCCTTTGCCTCCTTCCTCCTTCCTCGCAGCGTCCCCACTGCCCAGCCGCCGCACAGACCCACGGCAACGCCCAACAGCCTGCCGGACCCGATACAGGGCAAGGCAGTCATCCACGATGACCGCCCTGAAGCATTTTCGTATGTATAGTTTATTATAGAGTCGAAATGTAAATTGTTCAACCCAAACCGCATAAAATAATAGTAAAAAAGAGGCTGTCGATAAAGTGGCAGGAATTGCGATAACGGCAAGGAAGGAAGTGCGAGGGACACCCAAAAAGGGTGTCCCTCGCCATTAAAATCAGTAGTTTTTGGAACTTTTTCAAAGTTTCAAGGACCGCCCCGGGCGGGCAGGCCATCGGCCTGCCCACCTTAGGGGGCTCAGCGATCCGGCTCCGCCTCCTGCTTGACGATCGCGCCGGTGGCGGCGTTAATCTCGTAGCTGTACTCCATGCCGCCGGACTTGAACTCCACCTCGTAGACGAGCATCCCGTCCTCCTCGTCCAGCTCGATCTCCATGTCATACGCCTTGCTCTCGCTCACGCCCGCGTGGTTCAGGGCGATGGCTTTCGCCTTGGCGTGGCCGATGTCGCCGGAGGAGGTGGGCTGCGCCGCAGATGTCTTTTCCTCCGTCTCGCGCTTACTCTCCAGGATCGTGCCGGTGTAGGCGTCAATCTTATACTCTATTTCCTCGCCCTTTTGGCCGGTGATCTCCACCTCATACTGTGCCGGGGATTCATCCAGCTCCGCATCCACCTCACTGTACCGTATCTCATCTGCAAGATCCCTGCTGAAGGCCGCCGCAGCAATGCTCAATGCCTTGTCCTTGCCGATGGGCATGGCAGGCGCGCCCGCCTCCGCCAGATCCTTCAGCTCCTCCACCGAGAGCTTTGCAAGCGCATCGAATTGCAGTGCCGGGTTGATGGCGAGAATGCGATTCACCAGCGCCGCCTTGCCGGTAGAAATGCTGTTTTCCCGGGCCTGCTGCTCCCGGGCCGCATCCTGCGTCAGGGTCTGCGTCAGAACCGATGCCTTTGCATCACTTGTCTGCAATACGCCGTCCACGGCGTCCGTCAGCTCCCGCTGAAGCTTTTCCGCCCGGGCGGTATTCTTGTCCTCCACCGAGATCATAATGGCGGAGGAAATGCTGCTGAGGTAGCCGTTACGCACAAGGCTGCCTACAATGGCGTTCACCGCCACATCCAGCTTGGCCCCCTTGAGGTCGGCCCCACCGCCCATATCCGCAAGAATGGCTTTTGCATCCTCATTGAGCGGCGCACAGGCCAGCACCTTTTCACTCCGGCTGACCCGCAGCTCGATGCTGGGATTTACATCCAGGGACACCACGGACGCGGCCGCATTTGCCTGCTGGTAAAGCACGCCTCCGCCGCCCAACAGGATCACCGCCAGACAGGCGGCCACAAGGGTTGCCCATTTTTTCTTTATTGTATGGTTTGCTTTCATGCTGCTTACCGTTCCTTTCCGCACTTCACAGCGGGAGAGAACGCCGCTCACATCGTCCGGCGCAGTCTTTTCCAGGGCCGAGGCCAACCTCTGCTCCATTTTTTCATTGGTCATCGGGCGTCATCTCCTTCCAGAGTACTTCGCATCTTTTTCAATGCTCTGTGATATTTTGACAGGACGGTAGGAAGCGGCAGCTCCAGCAGGGCCGCAATCTCCCGATGCTTCATGCCCGTAACCGCATGGAGCAGCACAATGCGCCGCTCCTCCTCTGCCAGAGACCCCAGCGCCTGCTGCAGCAGAATGCGTTCATCGGCATCCAGCCCGCACGCCTGGGCAGGAATGGCGTCCCATTCCTCCTCACTGAGGGCGGCATTGTTCTTTTCCCGCCGCAGACGCATCAGGCACAGGCTCCGGCACACGGTCAGCAGCCAGCCTATGGGCGAGCCGGTGGGGCGGTACTGCTGCGCGCAGTCCCACACCTGCACATAGACATCCTGGGTCAGGTCCTGGGCGTCGTGCGCATTTTTAAGGTACGACAGCGCCAGGCCGTACACCGCCGCCCGGGTGTGCCGATACAGCTCCGCCAGTGCCTCGCGTTCCCCTTCGGCAACCCGGAGGAGCATCCGCTGCAGCCGGTGCCGCTCCTCCGCCGGGGCATATTCACTTGTCATCAGCATATTGAGCATGGGCTTTTTTCTCCTGTCATCCGGGTAATGCACGGGAGGGTCGATTTATTGCACGGAAAATAAATTTTTTCGGTTTGGCTGGGCTGCCCGGGAAATCAGGACATTCCCTCTGCAGGGAAGAAATGTGAGGGAAACCCAAAAAAGGGCTTCCCTCACCGCAGAAATCAGTCCCGGAGGCTGCCAAAAAGGGCCTGCGGTGAAATTCTTCCGCCGCCTTCCCGGTTTTCCCGTTTTCAATACTGGAAGCAGCTGCCGCCCACAAACTCCCGAACGATGGAATTCAGGGGCACATAGGGGGTGTGCAGGGGAGGAACGCTCTCCACGGCCTTCATCAGATCTGTAAGGCCGTACTGGCTGATGAACTCCGGCGTCAGCTCCTCCCGGAAGCGGGGGATCTCCTCCAGGTATTTGGCCAGGATGCAGGGCTCGTAGTCGTGGAAGCTGTCAATGTGGATGGCGGCGTTATTCTTATAGGGCTGGATATAATTCACCTCGCCCCGATCCACGCTTTGGGCCTTGCGGACGGTGTCCTGCAGGGAGTGGCCCCGGGTCTTGTAGTCCCGGATCATGCGCCGGACCACCCGCAGCTGCTCGGGCCGGACGATCTTATCCTCATTGGTTATAATGCGGGTGCGGGGGGCCACATAGATGCCGTTGGCCTCACTGCGCAGCTGGTCGAAGATCAGGGGATTGAGCATATGGATGCCCTCGGCGATGATGATGGCGTCCTTGTCGCCCTGCATCTTGTGCCAGCCGCCGGTGTTGCCGGTGACGAAATCGTACCAGGGAATATCCACCTCCTGGCCGTCGGATAAGCGGTGGATGCAGTCCACCAGGAGCTGGCGGTTGACGCAGTAAGGGCTCTCCCAGTCCGCGGCCTCCGGAGGACGCTGGTTCAGGGGCAGGAAGAAATTGTCCATGCTCAGCATGCAGACCTTTACGCCCAGGTTTTCCAGATACTGCTGCAGGCGCATGGCTGTGGTGGTCTTGCCGGAGCCGGAGGGGCCGGTGAGGGCCACAATGGGCTTTTTGGCTTTATCAGCTAAAATGGTAGCCGCGGCGGAGCCGATCTTATCGTGAAAGACCTCCTCGCAGCGCAGAACGAACTGCTCCTCATTGCGCATGGCTGTGTTAATATTTTCCAAATCTATGACGCGCATAAAACAGAAACTCCTTTCGGGCAGGTATACAACTTATTATTATAACAGAAAGAGGTCTCCGGTGCAACCTCGGACTTCTGGGTGTGAAATTATAGGAAGAAACGATAAATCAGGGCATTCTATGCAGTAAATCTATTTTACATTCCGGGGTTTTGTGCTATGCTTAGAGTGTAGCCGTTTAGCAAGGACTGTCCTTATCAGGCGGCAGAATAAGGAGGCACCTTATGGGTAACGAAAAACTGTTTTGTAAGGGCGGCGGCTGCACCGCCAAGCTGGGCGCCGGCATTTTGAGCCGGGTGCTGGAAAGGCTGCCGAAGTTTGACAAGGACCCGGCGCTGCTCATCGGCTACGACAGCAAGGATGACGCCGCCGTGTATAAGCTGACGGATGAGGTGGCGGTGGTGCAGACCCTGGACTTTTTCCCGCCTATGGTGGACGACCCCTACACCTTCGGGCAGATCGCAGCCACCAACGCCCTCAGCGATATATGGGCCATGGGCGGCCAGGTAAAAACAGCGCTGAACATTGTGTGCTTCCCGGAGAAGTCGGACCTGAATATTCTGGGGGAGATGATGCGCGGCGGCGCGGAAAAGGTGGCGGAGGCCGGTGGCGTGCTGGCCGGAGGCCACTCCATCGCCGACAGCGATGTGAAATACGGTCTGTCGGTTATGGGCGTTGTCCACCCGGACCATATTTACGCCAACAACACGCCCCAAACAGGTGACTGCCTGGTGCTGACCAAGCGGCTGGGCGTGGGCATTCTCTGCACCGCAAACCGTGTAGGCGAGGCCAGCGCCGAGGCTATGGAAGCCGCCATTGCCTCCATGACCACCCTGAATAAATATGCCGCCCAGTGCTGCCGGGCCTACGAGGTTCACGCCTGCACGGATGTGACGGGGTTCAGCTTCCTGGGCCACCTGCATGAGATGATGGACGGGGCCCACAGCTGCCGCATCGAGGCCGGGGCAGTACCGGTTTTCTCCGAGGCGCTGCGCCACGCGGATGAATTTTTGCTGACGGCGGCGGGGCAGCGAAACCGCAACCACACCGGGCCCTTCGTGCGGTTTGAAAATGTCCCCTTCGCCATGGAGGAGGTGCTGTTTGACCCCCAGACCTCCGGCGGATTGCTGGTGGCTCTGCCCAAAGAGCAGGCGGCGGCCTTGGTGGAGGACCTGCGCCGGGGCGGCGCGCCGGCAGCCGTCGTGGGAGAAGTGACAGACAGCGAGGACATCGAAATTCGCGTTATCGGATAAATACTATATTATACTGCATATTGATTGGAGGATATAAAAATGCTGAAAGTGAACGCTATAGGCGATACCTGCCCCATCCCCGTGGTAAAGACCAAGGACGCCATCCGCCAGCTGGGCGCAGACGGCGGTGTGGTGGAGACCTTAGTTGACAATGAAATTGCCGTGCAGAACCTGACCAAGATGGCCAATCAAAAGGGCTACGGCGTGGAGAGCGAGAAGCTGGGAGAAAACGAGTACCGGGTCACCATGACCGTGGGCGCCGGGGCCGACCTGCCCGCCGAGAATGAGGAGACCGTGTGCGCCGTTCCCGCCGGGCAGAAAAACACCGTTGTGGTGGTGGCGGCCGACCACATGGGCGAGGGCCAGGGCGAGCTGGGTAAGAACCTGCTGAAGGCCTTTCTCTACGCTCTGAGCCAGCAGGAGCGTCTGCCTAAGACCATCCTGTTTTATAACGGCGGAGCGTCCCTCACCTGCCAGGGCTCCCTGTCCCTGGAGGACCTGCAATCCATGGCGGAGCGGGGCGTGGAAATTCTCACCTGCGGCACCTGCCTGAATTTCTACGGGCTGACGGAGAAGCTGGCCGTGGGCGGCGTGACCAATATGTACGACATCGTGGAAAAGCAGATGGCCGCCGACCTCATCGTAAGGCCCTGATATGCTGCAAAAAAAACTGTGCCTGGTGGTGACCTTTGACGCCACCGCCGCCGCCATGGCGGCGGAAAAATACTGCCTGGAAAGGGGCGTTCCCGGGCGGCTGATCCCGGTGCCCCGGGAGATCACCGCCGGATGCGGCCTTGCCTGGAAGGCGGAGGTGGACCAGGAGGAGGCCGTCACCGCCGCTTTGGAGGCGGCTGGCATCGCATACAGCGGGGTGCATCGGGTCATAATTTGAGGAAAAGTCCCGGATCGGCGGCGGTCCGGGACCTTTTTGCGGCAAAAAGGTGTGAATTGATGCTTTACAGCGGAGACGGATTCGGCTATAATAGTAAGGCTAAGGAATTATTGAGAAGGAGACACCGACCATGGCAGTCATTGAATATGATGCTTATAAGCAAAAGCTTCTGGCCCTGGAGCCGACGCTGAAGGAGCTGGAGCAGGCTCTGAATATTGAGTCCGCCCGAAAAGAGCTTTCCGAGCTGCAGATCGAAACGGAGCAGGAGGGCTTTTGGAACGATGTGGAGCGCAGTCAGCGCATCGCTCAGAAGATCAAGCGCCTGGAAAATAAAATCAAGAAGTACGACCACCTGGTCTCCGACTGGGAGGACACCCTGACCCTGTGCGAGATGGCCCAGGAGGAGGACGACGCCAGCCAACTGGACGAGGTGGCCCAGGGCTGTGAGACTCTGGAAAAGGAGATAAGCGAGCGCCGTCTGGCAGCCCTGCTCACCGGGGAGTACGATGCCAACAACGCCATCCTCACCTTCCACGCCGGGGCCGGCGGCACCGAGGCCCAGGACTGGACAGAGATGCTCTACCGTATGTACACCCGCTGGGCCGAGCGCCACGGGTTCACCTACCAGCTGCTGGACTATGAGGACGGTGACGAGGCCGGCATCAAATCCGCCTCCATCCTCATCGAGGGGGACAACGCCTACGGCTATCTCAAGAGCGAAAACGGCGTACACCGCCTGGTGCGGGTGAGCCCCTTCGATGCCAATGCCCGGCGGCAGACCAGCTTTTCCGCTCTGGAGGTCATGCCGGAAATCGAGGACGACAGCGAAATTGAGATCCGTCCCGAGGAAATCGAGATGCAGGTGTTCCGTTCCAGCGGCGCCGGCGGCCAGCACATCAATAAAACCTCCTCGGCGGTGCGGCTTATCCACATCCCCACCGGGGTGGTGGTCTCCTGCCAGACCGAGCGCAGCCAGTTCCAAAACCGGGACAACTGCATGAAGATGCTCCGGGCCAAGCTGGCGGAGATGAAGGCCCAGCAGCACGCGGAGAAGATTTCCGACATCAAGGGCGTGCAGATGAAGATTGAGTGGGGCAGCCAGATCCGCTCCTATGTGTTCATGCCCTACACTCTGGTGAAGGACACCCGGACGGGCTTTGAAACGGGCAACATCCAGAATGTAATGGACGGGGATATTGATGGGTTCATCAACGCCTACCTCACCGCCTCGGCCAACGGAACGCTGAAAAAATAAGCCTTGCCCTATAGCCATTGTGTCAAAAAGCCTCGCAGAGTTTGCCGCCCGCAGGCGGCAAAGAAATAAAACCTTTTGTCGGAAAAACCCGGAGGGTTTTTCGACAGTCTTGAAAGCCGCTCCCATGGGGGCGGCTTTTGTGCTGCCTGTTGCCTGAAAACAGGCAGCGAAGCAGGCAACTTTGGTTGACTTTCCCCCCACAGGCAAGAGGAGCTTTTGCCGGAGGGGAGGGAGAGAGATGATCGAGACCGTATTGGCGGCTATTATCACCGGTGCAGCCACCTTGGCGGGGGTGCTGATCTCCAACAGCCGACACGCCCGGGACATGGAGAGCCGCCTGGAGCGGGCCCAGGCCGTGACGGACACGAAGCTGGAGGCGCTGACCCGAGAGGTGCGGATGCACAATGAGCTGGCCCGTCGGGTGCCGGTGCTGGAGGAGCAGCTGCACAGCATGAGCCACCGACTTAAGGATGTAGAGCATTTGAGAAGCTGAACGCAATAGCCCTGCCTGCCGAAAAAATCGGCAGGCCGGGCTATTGCATTGAGATGCGGCGACGCCCCCCCTGCCGAAGGGAGAACGGTGTCGTTTCAGGAAGAAATATTTTTTCACGGACACATATTGTTATAGTCCGAATTCTTCCCATATATCCTTTGTTTTTCTTATAAAAAACACAAT
>NZ_AP023416.1:600000-860917 GCF_018326305.1 Vescimonas fastidiosa | reverse complement strand
AAAACACAATAAAAATCTGATTATCCGCTAAAACACAGTATCTATCAGCATTTTCAAGGAAACAAACACATCAATTTACTACTTATTTACTACTAACGAATGAGCCTTGATACGCAAGTTTTCCTAGATATGCAAAGATATGGTACAGCACATCAGTATTGAAACAAGAAAAAATTGAATAACTTATAGACTATGGAACGCCTAAAATGACGTTCCTTTTCTATTTCCAGCCGTTCTTATTGGACGGCTATTTTATTACCAAAAATGAAAGGAGCATTAAACTATGAAAAAGACATGGAAACGATTGTGTACGGGCTTCTTAGCTCTTGCAACTGTCGTTACTTCTTTACCGACTACACCCGTTCATGCAGAAAGCAAGCAATACTGGACGGAAAGTGCAGAGCGTGTCGGTATCATTGAAAAAGTAATGAATGACGGTTCTATCGGTTCGACATTCAATGAGGGCTATATGAAAGTTGAGGGCGAAACTGCCTATTGTATCGACATCAATACAGATTTCAAAAATGGTTACAAGACCAGAGCTGACGCAAGCTCACGCATGAGTACCGACCAGATTTCAGATGTGGCGTTATCCTTAGAGTATGTCAAACAGTATGGCGAAGCTCACAAGGAACTGAACTACAAGCAACTCTATCTGTTGGAACAATGTGTTGTCTGGCAGAGATTGAGCGTACATCTTGGCTGGCAATGTGATAACGTGCGAGCTTCTTATGATGAAATTCAAAAGGCTACGCAGGACGAAGTTTTCTCTGGTGCAAAAGCCTTTGTCAAAGAAAATAAAGGACGCTATGAATGTGGCGGTTATATCTACTCTGGCGAGGGGCAGGAATTAGGACAATTCTGGGCGAAACTGAATGTCGGAAATGCAAAACTACAAAAGACTTCCAGTAATACCAGCATTACCGACGGTAATGGGAATTACTATATTGCAGGTGCAACATACGGTGTCTTTTCTGATAAAGACTGCACAAAACAGCTTGCCACCCTTACGACTGATGAAAACGGAAACACAGATATTGCAGAGGTAAAAGCAGGCACAGTCTATATCAAGGAATTATACGCACCAGCAGGATATAAAGTGGATAAAACTGTATATTCCTTAAAGGTTGAAGTTGGAAAGACAGCAATTTTGAAAGTATCAGATACGCCAAAAGTAACGGACACTTTGATTGAGCTTTTCAAGATTGATATGGAAACACAGAAAGACAATCCGCAAGGGAACGCTTCTTTAGCAGGTGCGGAATTTACATGGAAGTATTATGCTGGCTTCTACAATAAAGACAATCTCCCTGCCGAAGCTACTCGTACATGGGTTACAAAGACAATCGCTGAAACAGACAGCGACGGGACAACTCATTACATCACAAAATTAGCGGACACATACAAAGTATCTGGCGACAGCTTCTATATGCAGGACGGCAAGGCGGTTCTTCCACTTGGAACACTAACCGTAGAAGAAACAAAAGCTCCAAACGGCTACTTGTTAGAGGGTGCATATATGCGATGCTGGCGATAAGTCCGAACAGATAAAAGGCTTATATGTAACACAGATTACCGAGGACGGCGACCTTGCCGTATTATCTGGAAGTAACCAGTTTTCCGTATCAGACAAGGTTATCCGTGGCGGTGTCAAAATTCAGAAACGAGATTTAGAAACGGGCGATACAAAGCCACAAGGAAGTGCCACTTTGAAAGATACTGCCTTTGACATCATTTCCTTAAATGATAATGCAGTATTGGTTGAGGGCAAGTTATACAAGAAAAATGAAGTGGTAAAGACAATTCGTACAGATATTGAGGGTGTCGCTTCTACTTCTTCTGACCTCTTACCTTATGGAAAATTCCGTATCGTTGAGAGTGAAGCTCCCAACGGTTACTTAACTGACGGTGCAAAGCCGATTGATTTTACAATCACAGAAAATGGAAAAATCGTGGACTTAACCGAAAAAGCCCATTCTATCTATAATCAGATTAAGCGTGGAGATATTGAGGGTGTAAAAATCGGTGCAGGCACACACAAGCGTCTTGCTGATGTTCCTTTTAGGATCACAAGCAAGACAACGGGCGAAAATCACGTCGTGGTAACTGATGATAACGGGCAATTCTCCACTTCTGCTGACTGGGCTTCTCATAAGCACAATACAAACGCAGGCAAGACCAGTGAGGACGGTGTGTGGTTTGGGACTTCTGAACCAGACGACAGCAAGGGGGCATTACCTTATGATACCTATATCATTGAAGAAATGCGTTGCGATAGTAACAAAGGCTTTGAACTTATCCCACCTTTTGAAATCGTGGTATCAAGAAATAACCTTGTGATTGATTTAGGAACGCTGACTGATGAATACGAAAAAGAAATCTCTATTCATACCACAGCGACCAGCAAAGACGGCGAAAAGACTATCCTTGCAGGAAAAGAGGTTACAATCGTTGATACTGTCAAATTAGACGGACTTACAAAAGGCACAAAGTATCAGCTCAAAGGCTGGCAGATGTTAAAGGAAGAAAACGCCGAGCTTATCATTGACGGGAAACGTGTAGAAAACGATTATACCTTTGTCGCTGATGATGAAGAAATGAAAGTGGAAATTTCCTATACATTCAATGCGTCTGCTTTAGGTGGCAAAAACCTTGTTACCTTTGAAGAATTATATGATTTCAGCAATTCAGACGAACCCGTAAAAGTTGCAGAACACAAGGACATTGAGGACGACGGGCAAACGGTACTTATCACAGAGCGTATCATCAAGATACATACTACCGTTACCGATAAGGACGGCAATAAAGAGCTTAAAGCAGGAAAAAGACGTTACAATCATTGATACCGTAACCTTAGAGGGCTTAGAAGTCGGTACACAGTACAAACTTGTGGGCTGGCAGATGTTGAAAGAAGAAAATGCAGAACTTCTTATCAATGGAAAACGTGTGGAAAGTGATTACACTTTTATTGCTGACAGCGAAGCTATGAAAGTGGAAGTTGCTTTTACGTTTGACGCTACTTCTCTTGACGGCAAACAGCTTGTAACTTTTGAGGAATTATACGATTTAAGCAATCCAGACGAGCCGAAGAAAGTTACCGAGCATAAGGATATTGAGGATAAGGGACAGACGATTACCTTTAAGGAAAAGCCAGAAGAACCAGAGAAACCCGAAACACCACCGACACCGGAAAAGCCTAACAGACCTAGCGACAGTCCCAAAACGGGCGACAGTACAAATGTAATGGCATTTATCGTGATGTTGCTTGCGTCTGCTGGTGGACTGGCTGGAACATATCTTTACAAACGCCGTAAAATGAAGAAATCATAAGGCGGTAACGGTATGAGGAAAGAAAAATCACGCTCTCCGCCGAAGCTGTCAAACGGCAGATTTTTGCTTATTCTGGCTTGTCTGCCAACAACCTGCAAGAACACGGATAGTCAAGGGTGCGTAAGCATTGATTTTACCCTTTACTATCTGGGGGATTGCTGGTACTTCCCAAACCGCCAGAATAAGAAATCACAATTAAAAAACTTATCAAATATAGAAAGAAACGAGGTAAAACAATATGGAAATGAAATATGTCGTGCCAGATATGGCACAGTCTTTTGGAACTCTTGAATTTGCAGGCGAAAGCGAGCCAGTCTTTGAAAGAGATAAAAATAATCGCAGGGTCTTAGCCAGACGAAGCTATAACCTTTATTCCGACGTACAGAAAGGCGAAAATGTTGTGGTAGAAATTCCCGTGCAGGCTGGCGAAAAGAAGTTCAAGTATGAGCAGAAAGTAAAACTTGTCAATCCGAAGTTATACGGCAGAGGTTACGCAATCGGGGATATGGGACATACCGATTATGTATTAGTTGCTGATGATATTGTAGCAGTTGAAGAAAAGTAAAGGAGTGAAGAAGTTATGAGATTATCAAACGGGATTTGTTATTGACAAAGAGAAAACATTTGGAGAATTAAAATTTACAGCAGTGCGTGATGTGTTCTTACAGAATGAGGACGGGACACCGAGTACCCAGCTTAAAAAGCGTATCTATGATTTGAAGTGCAGTCTGCATGGTGGAATTATCCCCGTATCTGTACCGCCAGAAGTACCGTTAAGAGAATTTCCGTACAATGCAGTTGTGGAACTTGTCAATCCCGTAGCCGATACGGTATCACGAAAGACCTATACGGGTGCAGATGTGGACTGGTATGTAAAGGCAGAGGATATTGTATTGAAGAATAAAGGAAACCAGAACGCAGGAAGTCCACAGAACCATACACCGCAGGGACAGCCGAAAAAATAAAAATTCTCCTCATAAGTTAGAAAAATAGAGGTACTCTCCCGTTAGTAGATTGCCTACCTTATCGTAAATGGTTAAAATAACGATAGGAGGTGGCACAAATGTATCAAATCAACAATGAAAAATTTGGACAATTTTTAGCCGAAGTGCGAAAAGAAAAACAAATGACACAAAAGGACTTAGCAGATAAGTTGTTTGTGTCGGATAAACAGTTAGTAAATGGGAACGTGGAAACAGTATGCCAAATGTTACATTACTTATCCCTATTGCTGATATACTTGGTATTACAGTAACAGAACTTTTACAAGGAGAAAAATTAAAAGAGAACAAGACATTAAATAGTGATGTGGTAGAAACTCTTGTTGTAAACTCGTTAGACTTGTCGTTGCGTGATACAATTCATCAACGAAAAAAGAACTGGATATTTGCATTTCTTATCTCAATCGGTGTGGTAGTTATAGAGGCAATATTATTAACTGTTTCTGGAATTTCCATAGAACAAATGGGAGATAGTTTGTATATATCTTTGTTAATGCTTTTGTTTGCAAGTTGGCTTTGCATTTTTGCGAAAGAATTATTACCGACATATTATGATACAAATAAAGTTAATTTTGTATCACAAGGAATTTTCAGAATACACATGGCAGGGCTATCTTTTAATAATGCAAACTGGGGATATGTATTAACAGTATTTAGAGTATTTACATTAGGAACTGCTATTCTATATCCTATTATTTGCTATATCAGTTTTTTAGTTGGTGGCATTTCATTATGGAATACTGTAAAACATCCAGCTATAATTATTTTGCTGATAGGAATGTTAGTAACAACCTATATTGTTGGGAAAAAAACACGAATAATGATATAAGCAGTTAGTCTTAGGATTGACTGCTTTTTTCATACCCAGAAAGGAGTGATTGATTTATGCGTAAGATTTGGAACAAAGGACACCGTATCAGAGCCAGCGACAAGCACCTTGTTTATCATTTTTCCATAGAGACGCTTCTGTTTGTGTTCGTGGCAGTTCTCCTGCTACTGAATAGCAAACAGCTCATGCGTACCGACTGGGAGCATTTCAGCTTGTTAGAAAACGGCTTGACGCTTTCCCCTTACAACTTCATAACCATATTGATAGCGACTGGTGTTTGTGCATTGGTCGCTTTTGGGTATTACCGCTTCTGTTACGACAGTTTCAAGAAGCTACTGCACCGTCAAAAGCTGGCAAGAATGATACTGGAAAATAAGTGGTATGAAGCCGATACCGTACAAGACAGCGGTTTTTTTACTGACCTGCAAAGCAGATCAAGGGAAAAAATCGTCTGGTTTCCAAAGATTTATTATCAAATGGAAAAAGGACTTCTTCATATCCGCTGTGAAATTACGTTAGGAAAATATCAAGACCAGCTTTTACGGTTAGAGGATAAATTGGAAAGTGGCTTGTATTGTGAGCTGACCGACAAGACCCTGCATGACGGCTATATCGAATATACCCTGCTTTATGATATGATAGCGAACCGCATTACCATTGATGAAGTACGGGCAGAAAACGGCTGTCTTAGACTGATGAAAAATCTTGTCTGGGAATATGACGCACTCCCTCATGCTCTGATTGCTGGTGGGACTGGTGGCGGTAAAACCTATTTTCTGCTGACGCTCATTGAAGCCTTACTGCATACCAACGCTGTCCTTTATATCTTAGACCCGAAGAACGCTGACCTTGCAGACTTAGGGACAGTTATGGGAAATGTGTATCACACCAAAGAAGAAATGATAGATTGCGTCAATGCCTTTTATGAGGGCATGGTACAGCGAAGTGAGGAAATGAAGCGACACCCGAACTATAAGACGGGCGAAAACTACGCCTATCTGGGACTGCCACCCTGCTTTCTTATCTTTGATGAATATGTGGCGTTTTTTGAAATGCTGGGGACAAAAGAAAGCGTGAGCCTACTTAGCCAGTTAAAGAAAATCGTTATGTTAGGGCGACAAGCAGGTTATTTCCTTATCGTTGCCCTCGCCAGCGTCCAGACGCAAAGTATTTCTCGGACGGTATCAGAGATAACTTCAATTTCCGTGTGGGACTTGGGCGTATCAGCGAATTAGGTTACGGTATGCTGTTTGGTTCAGATGTGAAAAAGCAGTTTTTCCAGAAGCGTATCAAGGGGGCGTGGCTATTGTGATGTGGGAACAAGTGTTATCAGTGAGTTTTACACGCCTTTAGTCCCGAAAGGACATGATTTTTTGCAGACTATCGGCTCTCTTGCACAAGCAAGGCAGGACGGGACGGCGACGTGCGAAGCGAAAGGCGACGGCACGGACTAGCCGTTGCTGGTGTGGCGTCAGCCACGCCAGCAGGTAAAACCCCTCGGTATCTAACAGAGGGGTACGTTTGCAAATAGACAATAGACAAAAAACATAGGAAACATAAGGCTTCTGGCATGGTTTTCTAGCAAAAATCGGCTGTGAAGTCGCCTTAAAAAACTTCACACTTTACAGATTGGGGGGGTATGGTTCTGAATGAAGAACAACGGATAAAAGAATTACGGGAGAAACGGATTGCTTACGGTATCTCACAAGGCAGGCTGGCGGTGGCTTCTGGTATCACAAGGGAATATTTCAACAAGATAGAAAGTGGAAAAATGAAGCCGTCAAAGGAACTTCTGGAAACTCTGCATAAGGAACTGGCAAGGTTCAATCCAGAAGTACCGCTTACCATGCTGTTTGATTATGTGAAAATTCGTTTTCCCACGCTGGATATACAGCACATCATCAAAGATATATTAAAACTGAATATCAATTATATGCTCCATGAAGATTACGGACATTACAGTTATACGGAGCATTATTCTTTAGGGGACATCTTTATCTATACGTCGGCTGACGAAGAAAAAAGGTGTCCTTTTAGAGTTAAAGGGGGCGTGGTTGCCGACAGTTTGAAAGTTACCTGCTGGCACAACAAAGAAGTTGGTATGACTTTCTCATGGACGCACTCATAGACGGTGGCGTGATGAAGCGTATCGACCTTGCTATCAACGACCATACGGGTATTTTGGATATTCCAGAGCTTGCGGAAAAATGCAGGAAACGGGAATATATCGGAAAGTCCAGAAGTTATAAGTTTTATCAGTCGGGCGAGCTTATCAAGCATAGAGAGGACGACAGAGAATATATGGGACGCACCCTTTATCTTGGTTCGCTAAAATCAGATGTGTATTTCTGTATCTATGAAAAGGACTATGAGCAGTACGTCAAGTTAGGGACACCGCTGGAAGAAGCCGACATTATCAACCGTTTTGAGATACGGCTTAGAAATGAACGTGCCTATTATGCAGTACGAGATTTGCTGACCTATTATGACGCAGAGCAGACTGCCTTTTCTATCATCAACCAGTATGTGCGGTTTGTTGATGAAGAAGCAGACAAGCGAAAAAATGACTGGAAACTCAATGACCGCTGGGCGTGGTTTATCGGCGATAACAGACAGAGCTTGAAGCTGACGACAAAGCCAGAGCCTTACACCTTAGACCGTACATTGCGGTGGGTACAACGGCAGGTAGCACCGACCTTGAAAATGCTGAAAAGGATTGATAAGGGAAACGGAACAGACTACATGAAAACTATCGAACAGCGAGGCAAAGCTCACAGAAAAGCATGAAATGATAATCAAACAGCAGACGACCCCTGCAAAAGATTTAGTAGAAAGTTAGGAGTGATGAAAAAATGTGGGAATTATTGAAAGACTTCCTGCTGGTATCTGTTGGAACGGGTATCGGCGTAGCCTTGATGTGTATTTTAAGTGTTGGCAAAGGAGCTGACTATGAAATGAAGAAATTAAAAGAAAGCGAGGACAAATAACATGAATTTCGGGCAAAATTTGTATCAATGGTTTTTAAGCAACGCACAGAGCTTAGTGCTTATGTCGATTGTGGTTATCGGTATCTACTTAGGGTTCAAGCGTGAGTTTTCAAAACTTATCGGTTTCTTGGTAGTTGCCTTGATTGCTGTCGGCTTGGTATTCAATGCTGGCGGTGTGAAAGATGTACTGTTAGAGCTGTTCAATAAGATTATCGGTGCATAAAATTTTATTGTGGGGCTGATGTATGGGTGCTATAATGTGAAAAAAGAAGTAATCGAGGTGTTCTATTTTGAATGAGAGAGAAAAAAATTATTCGTTTATGGTTTGATATGTGGTTGAAACAGCAAGACTTAGGAATAGATAAAATTTTTACAGAAGATGTTGTTTATACGGAAAGCTGGTGTCCTAAATATGAAAATCTTAAAACAGTAAAACATTGGTTTAATGAATGGAATACTCGTGGTAAAGTCATTATTTGGGATATTAAACAGTTCTTTCATAAAGAAAATCAAACTGTCGTAGAATGGTATTTTAAAAATGAAATGAATACGGGAAGCGTTGAAGAATTTGACGGTATTTCCTTAATTGAATGGACAGAAGATAACAAAATCAAATCATTAAAAGAATATGGTTGCAATCTGAATAACTATAATCCATATCAACACAGCGATAACCCTCAATTTAGAGATGAAAAAACAAACTGGTTTTAAAACTTAATCAAATTATATCCATATACATAAAGCAGTTAGTCTTAGGATTGACTGCTTTTTTCTTACCTAAAATCAGATTGGAGTGATGAAATGAGCGATATTTTTTAAGGATATGCGAAGCAAACGTCGGCTGTGATTATATTTCTAACCTGCCCTCTTACAAGCGTAAAGTGTGGCATGAAATGAAGCGATTACCGCTTACGAATTATGATATAAAACAGTTAGAAGATTTTTCAAAGTATGTGTTTGGTATGTCGTACCAGAGCTTAAAAGATGTGATGAAGCAACAGAAAGGACGTGAGGAACAATGCAGGAAACAAGGGTGCTGGTGGAAACGAGAGGAACAACTGGCGAAGAAACAATATCATACTGGTTCGACCTGCCGATAGATGTTGCCGAGTTTGAAGAAAAAGTTAGGTATCGGTGCAGAAAGTGGGGATTATCGTATTATCGAAAAGGTGTTGCCTTATGCTGATGAAGTCCACGAACACACCAGCGTGTACCAGCTCAACGAATTAGATTTTATGTACCGCCAGCTTTCAAGTGATATGCAGGAAGAATATGTATCACTACTTACGGTGTTTGAAAATTTAGAAGCACTTTATATTTGCAGGAACGTGATTATTGTTTATCCCGACTGTAAAAGCATGATAGATGTTGCAAGGCAAAAGCTGATGAACGACCCGATGTTCAAGCATTTATCCGAGGACTGTCAAGAATACTACTTTGACTTTGAAGCCTACGCTTCTCACTTGCAGGAACACGGGAAATTTTTAGTAACAGAACACGGTATCTTTGAACTGCCAGAGTAGGAAATGAGGTGGTGCTTATGATTGATGATATGGCGGTTTATATTGCTAATCTTGGCAAATACAATGAGGGCTATTTAGTCGGTGCTTGGTTCACGTTCCCCCATTGACGAGGAAGATGTGAAAAGAAAAAATCGGCTTGAATGAACAGTATGAGGAATACGCTATCCATGATACCGACAACTTTCCCATTGCGATTGGCGAGTATGTTTCCATTGAAGAACTCAATGAGATGTATGAAATGATAGAGGAACTTCCCGACTATATTGTAGAGTGTCTGGACGAATTTATCAGCCACTATGGGACGCTGGAAGAAGTCGTGGAACATAAGGACGATATTTATTATTATCCCGACTGTGAAACCATGACAGACGTTGCCTACTACTACATAGACGAATTGCAGGCACTTGGCGACATTCCACCCAGCTTACAGAACTACATTGACTATGAAGCCTACGGGCGAGATTTGGATATGGGCGGTTGCTTTATTGAAACAAGCCGAGGTATGTGCGAGATACCATATTAACGCTGGAAGATCAGCGACAAGCATTGTTGCTACTGACAGCGTATTTCTCTTTTAAGGGACAGTCTGAAACATGGCTGTCCTTTTCTATTTAGAAACTTACGAAAGGAGCTGAAAGAACTTGAAAAAGATTAAAAGCTACACGGGTATCTGGAACGTGGAAAAAGTCTTGTATGCAATCAATGACTTTAACTTACCCTTTCCCGTTACTTTTACACAGATTACATGGTTTGTGATTACGGAATTTCTCATCATTCTGTTTGGGGATATTCCCCCACTTTCCATGATTGAGGGAGCATTTCTCAAATATTTTGGTATTCCCGTTGCTCTCACTTGGTTTATGTCGCAGAAAACTTTTGACGGAAAGAAGCCGTACAGCTTTTTGAAATCACAGATAACCTATGCCCTGCGACCTAAAATCACTTATGCAGGAAAAGCCGTAAAACTGCATAAGCAGACCTTGAATGAAACAATCACGGCAGTAAGGAGTGTGAACTATGTTCCCGATAAAATATATTGACAATAACCTTGTCTGGAACAAGGACAATGAGGTGTTCGCTTACTATGAGCTGATACCGTACAACTATTCTTTCTTATCCGCAGAGCAGAAATTTATCGTGCATGACAGTTTTCGCCAGCTCATTGCACAGTCCCGTGAGGGTAAAATTCATGCCTTGCAGATTGCCACAGAAAGCTCAATCCGCAGTATGCAGGAGCAGTCAAAGAAACTGGTAACTGGAAAATTAAAGGAAGTTGCCTATCAGAAGATAGACGAACAGACCGAAGCGTTAGTATCTATGATTGGGGACAATCAAGTGGACTACCGCTTTTTTCTTGGCTTTAAGCTCATGGTTACGGAAGAACAGCTCAATCTGAAGAACATCAAAAAATCGGTGTGGCTGACGTTCACAGAATTTCTCCATGAAGTGAACCACACGCTGATGAATGATTTTGTTTCCATGCCGAATGATGAAATCAACCGTTACATAAAAATGGAAAAAGTTACTGGAAAATAAAATCTCCCGTCGCTTTAAGGTGCGTCGCTTGGAAATCCATGATTTTGGGTATCTCATGGAACATCTTTACGGCAGGGACGGTATCGCTTATGAAGATTATGAGTACCAGCTACCAAAGAAAAAAATTGAACAAAGAGACGCTGATAAAATACTACGACCTTATCCGTCCCGACAAGGTGTGTGATTGAGGAAAGCCAGCGGTATTTACGATTGGAACATGAGGACAAGGAAAGCTATGTGTCCTATTTTACCGTCAATGCGATTGTAGGAGAGCTTGATTTTCCGTCGTCTGAAATCTTCTATTTCCAGCAACAGCAATTCACATTCCCCGTTGATACGAGCATGAATGTAGAAATCGTGGAAAATCGGAAAGCATTAACGACCGTCCGCAACAAGAAAAAAGGAACTGAAAGACCTTGATAATCACGCCTATCAAGCAGGAAGTGAAACCAGCTCAAATGTGGTGGACGCTTTAGACAGCGTGGACGAGCTGGAAACTGATTTAGACCAGACAAAAGAAAGTATGTATAAGTTAAGCTACGTCATACGGGTGTCTGCACCCGATCTTGACGAGCTGAAACGCCGTTGTGATGAAGTCAAGGACTTTTACGACGACCTCAATGTAAAGCTGGTGCGTCCTGCTGGGGATATGCTGGGGCTTCATTCTGAATTTTTACCAGCCAGCAAGCGATATATCAATGACTATGTGCAGTATGTAAAATCAGATTTTTTAGCTGGGCTTGGCTTTGGTGCGACACAGCAGTTAGGAGAAACTACGGGTATCTATATGGGCTATTCTGTTGATACGGGAAGAAATGTGTACCTGCAACCGTCCCTTGCCAGTCAAGGTGTAAAAGGTACAGTTACCAACGCTTTAGCGTCTGCTTTTGTCGGTTCGCTTGGCGGTGGGAAATCGTTCTGTAACAATCTTCTGGTATATTATGCGGTGCTGTTTGGCGGTCAAGCACTTCTGTTAGACCCTAAAAGTGAGCGTGGTAACTGGAAAGAAACGCTCCCAGAGATTGCACATGAAATCAATATCGTAAATCTTACCAGCGATAAGGACAATGCAGGGCTTCTTGACCCGTTTGTGATTATGAAGAATGTAAAAGACGCTGAAAGTCTGGCAATCGACATCTTAACATTCCTTACGGGTATTTCTTCAAGGGACGGCGAAAAATTCCCCGTACTTCGTAAGGCAGTACGCTCCGTTACCCAGAGCGACAGTCGGGGCTTGCTCCATGTGATAGACGAGCTACGCCGTGAAGATACGCCCATATCAAGAAATATCGCAGACCATATCGACAGCTTCACGGACTACGACTTTGCACACCTGCTGTTTTCAGACGGTACGGTAGAAAATGCTATCAGTCTGGATAATCAGCTCAATATCATTCAAGTAGCCGACCTTGTACTGCCAGATAAAGATACCACTTTTGAAGAATACACGACCATTGAATTGTTGTCTGTGTCTATGCTGATTGTGATTAGTACCTTTGCCCTTGATTTTATCCATTCGGACAGAAGCATTTTTAAGATTGTCGATTTAGACGAAGCGTGGGCGTTCTTAAATGTGGCACAAGGAGAAACCTTATCAAATAAGCTGGTTCGTGCTGGGCGAGCTATGCAGGCAGGCGTTTATTTCGTTACCCAGTCTGCCTATGACGTGTCAAAGGAAAGTCTGAAAAACAATATCGGCTTAAAGTTTGCATTTAGAAGCACGGATATAAACGAGATAAAGCAGACCTTAGAGTTTTTCGGTATCGACAAGGACGATGAGAACAACCAGAAACGCTTGCGTGATTTGGAGAACGGACAATGCTTATTGCAGGACTTATACGGGCGTGTCGGTGTGGTGCAGATACACCCAGTCTTTGAAGAACTGCTACACGCCTTTGATACCAGACCGCCCGTACAGAGAAATGAGGTGGAGTGATGAAAGAAAGGATAAAAGGTGTGTTCACAAAAAAGAAGATTTTCCACTTTCTCAAAATGGCTCTGTTCGTGGTGGCACTCTCCCTTATCCTGCTTTCACTTTTGGGGACGGTGGCTCATGCGACGGGGCTTGTAGACGATACCATAAACGCAGAAAATCTTTATTCAAAATATCCCCTTTCCAACTACCAGCTTGATTTTTTCGTCGATAATAGCTGGTCGTGGCTTCCGTGGAACTGGCTCGACGGTATCGGAAAATCGGTACAATACGGGCTGTACTGCATTACCAACTTTGTCTGGACTATCAGTCTTTATTTAAGCAATGCTACGGGCTATGTGGTGCAGGAAGCCTATAAGCTGGACTTCATCAATGATATGGCAGACAGTATCGGAAAGAGCATACAGACCCTTGCAGGCGTTACCGAGAACGGCTTTTCTTCTACGGGCTTCTATGTTGGTTTCCTGCTTCTCATTATCTTAGTGGTGGGAATGTACGTTGCTTATACGGGACTGATAAAACGGGAAACCAGCAAAGCACTTCACGCTGTTATCAACTTTGTGGTGGTGTTCGTGCTGTCCGCTTCATTTATTGCTTATGCTCCCGACTATATCAAGAAGATAAATGAATTTTCATCAGACATCAGTACCGCTTCTTTGGATTTGGGAACAAAAATCATGCTCCCTAACTCCGACAGCGAGGGTAAGGACAGCGTGGACTTGATACGGGACAGCCTATTTTCTATTCAAGTGGAACAGCCGTGGCTCTTGCTTCAATTCGGGAACAGCAACGCAGAAGAAATCGGGACAGACCGTGTAGAAGCTCTCGTATCGGCAAGTCCAGAGGACGAGGACGGGAAAACCAGAGAGGAAGTCGTGAAAACAGAAATCGAGGACAACGACAATAACAATCTGACAATACCGCAGGTCGTGAACCGTTTGGGTATGGTGTTCTTCCTCTTGTTCTTTAACTTGGGTATCACGATATTTGTATTCTTGCTTACGGGCATGATGTTGTTCAGCCAGATACTTTTTATTATCTTTGCAATGTTTTTACCTATCAGTTTTTTACTTTCCATGATACCGAGCTATGAAAGCATGGCAAAGCAGGCAATCGTGAGAGTATTTAATACCATAATGACACGGGCAGGAATAACGCTCATTGTAACGGTGGCATTTAGTATTTCCAGTATGTTTTACAACATTTCCACAGACTACCCATTCTTTATGGTGGCGTTCTTGCAGATAGTATGTTTCGCTGGTATCTACATGAAGCTGGGCGACTTAATGAGTATGTTCTCACTTAATGCTGGCGACAGTCAAAGCATGGGACGACGCATATTCCGCAGACCGTATCTGTTTATGCGACATCGGGCTAGGCGTATGGAACACCGTATTGCAAGGGCGGTAAGTGCTGGCGGTATTTCGGGCGGTGTCGCTGGTGCGGTGGCTGGAAGTGCCGTTGCTGGAAAACGAGCTGAAAGAAAAAATACAGCTTCTAAAGAAAATCGGGGCAATACCACTTCCAGCATGGGACAGCGTGCAGGCTCAAAGGTGGGTGCTGTCTTAGATACGAAAAATAAAGTGAAAGACAAGGCAAACGCTGTCAAAGAGAATATCAAGGATATGCCGACACAGACCGCTTATGCGGTGTATTCCGCAAAGGAAAAGGCAAAGTCCAGCGTGTCTGACTTTAAGCGTGGCATGGTGCAGGAACAGCAGTCCAGACAGACGGGACGATTGGAAAAGCAGGAACAGCATAAGAAAAATATCGCTGACAAGCGTATGGAGCTTCAAAAGGCACAAGAAGCAAGGCAGGTACAGCGAAAGGCTGACGGATCAGCGACAACGGGAGCTACCCGTCCCCATGAGCGACCAGCCACAGCTTCAAAGCCGAGTGCGGAAAAAACACAGGAAGTCAAACGTCCTGCCACAGCGACCACTTCAAAAGCAAGTGAGCCAGTCAAGACAAATGTTATCAAAGAGCGTCCGTTATCTTCTGGTGCTTCTGATAAGAAAGCACCCCAGCCTACACAGACAGTACATAGGCAGAATGTAGAAAAAGTGGTATCGCAGGAAACACGCCAGAATGACACCAAAGACCGCAGGATAAAGGTTCAGCAGACCCAGAGCGTCCAGAAGAACCAGCAGACCATAGAGAAAACCCGTAACCTTGTAACGAAGAAAGGACAGAAGAAAAAATGAAACTGAAACATATCGCTATCATTGGCAGTCTGTTTCCTATCCTCTTTTCTCTGGTGCTTTTCTTTGGCGTCCTCATTAGTGCGGACAGCGACGACGAGAACAGCAATTTTTCTTCTGGCATTACGGGTATGAACCTATCCGCAGAAGTCTTGAAACATCAGCCTATGGTAGAAAAATACGCCAGAGAAAACGGTATCTCCGAGTATGTCAATGTGTTACTTGCTATCATTCAAGTAGAAAGTGGCGGTACGGCAGAAGATGTTATGCAGAGTTCGGAAAGTCTTGGTTTACCGCCTAATTCCTTAGATACGGAAAGCTCAATCAAGCAGGGGTGTAAGTATTTTGCGTCCCTGCTTTCTTCCTGCAAAAATCAAGGTATCGACGACTTGAATGTAGCGATACAGTCTTATAACTATGGCGGTGGCTATGTGGGATATGTGGCAGGAAAAGGAAAAAAACACACTTTTAATCTTGCAGAGAGCTTCGCCCGTGAGAAATCGGGTGGAAAGAAAGTAACCTACACCAACCCGATAGCCGTTGCTAAGAATGGGGGCTGGCGGTATGGCTATGGAAATATGTTCTATGTGGAAGTAGTCAATCAGTATTTAGCAGTTCCGCAGGTATCGGGAGAACTGGCACAAAAGGTAATGAATGAAGCGTTGAAATATCAAGGCTGGAAGTATGTGTATGGTGGCAGTAACCCGAATACTTCCTTTGATTGTTCGGGATTGACGCAATGGTGCTATGGAAAAGCTGGTATCTCCTTACCGAGAACAGCACAAGCACAGTATGACGCAACCCAACATCTGCCACTCTCGCAGGCAAAAGCAGGCGATTTGGTGTTTTTCCATTCCACCTATAACGCTGGTTCGTATGTAACACACGTCGGTATTCTTGTTTCGCCGACACAGATGTACCACGCAGGCGACCCGATAGGATATGCAGACCTAAGTAGTAGTTACTGGCAACAGCACTTAATCGGTGCAGGACGAGTAAAACAATAGAAAGGACTTGAAAAATATGTTTAAGAAGAATAAGAAACAGACAGAAACTATCAAAGAACCAAAAGAAAAAAAGGTGCGTACTGTCAAGGTAGGCACACATAAGAAACCGTGATTGCGTTGTGGGTGGTGCTTGTCGCAAGCGTGAGCTTTGGGGTGTATAAGAATTTTACGGCTATCGACCAGCACACCACCCATGAAAAAGAAATCATTGAACTTTGCTTGCAGGACACCAACGGGATAGAAAATTTCGTGAAAAACTTTGCGAAGTCCTATTACACATGGGATAACAGCAAAGAAGCTATCGAAGCAAGGACGCAGGCAATCAGCGGTTATCTGACAAAGGAATTGCAGGACTTAAATGTAGACACCATTAGAACCGATATACCGACCAGCTCCACGGTTACAGATGTGATTGTATGGCATATCGAGCAATCGGGAGCGGACACTTTTTCTGCTACCTACGAAGTAGATCAGCAGATAAAAGAGGGAGAACAGACAAGCAATGTGAAAGCAACCTATACTGTAAAAGTCTATGTGGACGCAGACGGGGATATGGTAATCGTTCAAAACCCTACCCTTGCACCAGCAGTTGAAAAATCAGACTATGAGCCTAAGACACCAGAAGCAGACGCAAGCGTGGACGCTGATACGGTAAATGACGCTACCGCTTTTCTGGAAACATTCTTTAAGCTGTACCCAACAGCGACGGAAAAAGAGCTTGCTTACTATGTATTGGGAAATGTGATTGAACCTATCGGCAGGGACTACCTTTATTCTGAACTGGTAAACCCTATCTTTATAAAGGACGGCGACAATGTGAAAGTCAAGGTTGCGGTAAAATTCATTGATAATCAGACAAAAGCGACGCAGGTATCGCAGTATGAGCTTGTGCTACATAAGGATAGTAACTGGAAGATTGTAGGATAAATGATATAGCGTGCATTTCCTATCAGATTTGCACGCTTTTTACAAAACGACAAGAAAACTGTGCAAAAATATTGACTTGTAATGACCGAATGCTATAATATAAATGACAAGTGTACTTGGTATTATTTGAAGGGAGCGTTATATAATGGATAAAGAAAAAATACTATCACAAAACAAAAAAGAGAATCTATATCTTGATGAATACGAAAAACATATTAAACTTCAAGGGAAATCTTTTGGCTTAATGTTTGTTTTATTTATCTGCATTTTAATTCTTTTCATTAAAGCAGTTTGTAAAGAACCTTACTATGACATAATGACAATTATTGGGTCTGTGGCATTTGGCTCTATGGGTTATGAAGCACATATTTCAAAAAATAAATCCAAATTTGTTATTGCTTTATTCTTTTTTCTATTTATGGGGTATTACTTTTATAAATTTTTAATGGTAGGTTTATAGAATGGACGAACATTTAATTTTGCGAAACAGATTAAAAACTGTACGAAAAGAAAAAAAATTATCACAAACAGAATTAGCTGAACTAGTCGGGGTTTCTCGGAATACAGTTAGTTCTATTGAAACTGGACAATTTAATCCAACAGCAAAATTGGCATTAGTGCTTTGTATAGCTTTAGATAAAAAATTTGAAGAATTATTTTATTTTGATTAAAGGAGAGAACGATTATGGAATTAGAGGAATTGATTGTTGAAATAGTTATAGGATTGTTTTTACTTTTTACATCTTATCAAATAGGTATAAAAGAGAATATTACTTTATTACATGGTTATCATTATACACAACTTGACCCTAAAGATAAAAAGGTGTTTACAAAAAAAATAGGAATAGGCACTTTACTGGTTAGTATTGGTATTCTTGTTATGCCGATTATCAATTTAATCTCTCATTCTGAATTAGGCTATTACATAGGTCTTATTTTGATTGTTGTAGGAGTGTTTTATATCATATTCATCATTGTAAAATACAATGGAAAACTTATTAGCTTTAAAAAGTAGAATTGAGGTATGAATATGATAGGACTGAACAAAAGAGATATAAAAAAGGCATTGAAAGCTGGTGCAAAAGCTGGCGGTGTATCATTGGCTGATGTTCGGGCGGATATTGAAGCTACGATTGATGAAGCTATGAATAGCACCGACCCAGAGGTGCAGGCAAATTTCAAAAAGTATTTTGGGAATAAACGCCCTACACCAGAAGAATATATTTATATCATTACGAAAAAGACAAAGGCAAAATTATAATAAAAGGGTCGTGGAAATGCTTCACAAAATTGTGATCTGCATTATCACGGCTCTTTTACTCTCTGTTTACTTTCAAAACTGTAAGTGTAATTGAATACTGCCCTTGCTATAATTTAATTGTATTCCAAAACAAATAAATGTGGCAGGAAGAAAGGAGCGATTTTTAATGGAACACATTTTAAATTTAGAGCAAGTAAAAAAATACTACGGGGGTAACTCTGGAAATATCACAAAGGCAGTAGACGGTATTTCTATGTATGTAGATAAGGGCGAATTTGTCGCAATCATGGGAGCTAGTGGTTCTGGAAAGACTACCCTATTAAACTGTATCTCTACGATTGATACTGTAACCAGCGGACACATTACAGTCAATAATCAAGATATTACCAAAATCAAGGATAAAGATTTTGCTGATTTCAGACGTGAAAATTTAGGGTTCATTTTTCAAGATTTCAACCTTTTAGATACTTTAACGATTGGAGAAAACATTTCTTTATCATTGGTTATCAACAAACAGAACCCTACTGATATTGAGAAAAGAGTTCATGCTATCGCCGATAAATTGGGTATTCGTGATATTTTATCGAAATTTCCTTATGAAGTTTCTGGCGGACAAAAACAGCGTTGTGCTTGTGCTAGAGCCTTAATCAATGAACCGAAACTGATTTTAGCTGATGAACCGACGGGAGCTTTGGACTCAAAAGCTTCCAGATTATTACTGGAAACAATGTCTGAAATCAACAAGAAAATGCAGGCTACTATTTTAATGGTAACACATGACCCGTTTAGTGCGTCTTTCTGTGAACGTATTTTGTTCTTGAAAGACGGTAAAATATTCAATGAAATTTTCAGAGGGGAAAAAAGCAGAAAAGATTTCTTCAATGAAATACTGGATATATTAACCTTGCTCGGAGGTGAAGTGGGAAATGTTAGGTAAGTTAGCGTATAGAAATACAAAAAGAAATATTAAAGATTATTTGATTTATCTGATAACCGTTACTGCATCCTTTTCTCTTATATTTGCTTTTAATTTGGTGGCAAATTCTGATGAAATTGTAAAGTTATGTTCCAGTATGGATGCATTTAAGAATTCATTGTTCGCTGTAAATATTCTTATTATTTTTGTGATATGCTTTTTGATCAACTATACAACGAAATTTATGTTTGAAAAAAGAAGTAAAGAATTAGGAACATATATGCTTCTTGGCATTAAGAAAAAAGAAATTGCCCACTTAGTTGTAATTGAAAATATACTGTTGGGAATTTTAGCATTTGTATTAGCTATTCCTATTGGCTTTTTATTCAGCCAGTTTGTGTCGTTAGTAATTGTAAACTTACTGGGTATTCCAAAAACTCTCTTTATTTCTTTGAATTTCGTTTCTATTGGACTATTGATAATTTATTTTTTAACTATTTATGTTTTGGTTTTGCTTAATCTATTAAGAAGAATAAGTAAAATGACGATACGTGATTTTCTTTATTTTGACAAACAAAATGAAAAGAAAATGTTCCGTGACAGTAAAAAAAGAAATGTCATTTTTGTTTTAAGTATTATTCTTGGTGCGATTTCTCTTTTTCTCTGGAATTCACGTTGTACTATGGATAATTTTAATAAGCAAGAAACACTTACTTATTTGATGGTAAGCGTAATCATGTTGATTATCAGCATTTATGGTATATCTACAACTTGTGCAGATATGTTCTTGACTGTTATCTTAAAATTTTGTATAATAGGAATTGAAGTTAAATTAGATGCTAAAAATTTGTAATTAAGAAGGAGGGATTCGTCATGTTGGTATTCCAAATGCGTAATGTAGATAAAACATCTACTGTTTTGAAACAGACTAAAAACAGTGATTACGCAGATAAATAAATACGTTAGATTAATTCCTACCAGTGACTAATCTTATGACTTTTTAAACAGATAACTAAAATTACAAACAAATCGTTTAACTTCTGTATTTATTTACAGATGTAATCACTTCAGGAGTGATTACATGAACAAAAATATAAAATATTCTCAAAACTTTTTAACGAGTGAAAAAGTACTCAACCAAATAATAAAACAATTGAATTTAAAAGAAACCGATACCGTTTACGAAATTGGAACAGGTAAAGGGCATTTAACGACGAAACTGGCTAAAATAAGTAAACAGGTAACGTCTATTGAATTAGACAGTCATCTATTCAACTTATCGTCAGAAAAATTAAAACTGAATACTCGTGTCACTTTAATTCACCAAGATATTCTACAGTTTCAATTCCCTAACAAACAGAGGTATAAAATTGTTGGGAATATTCCTTACCATTTAAGCACACAAATTATTAAAAAAGTGGTTTTTGAAAGCCGTGCGTCTGACATCTATCTGATTGTTGAAGAAGGATTCTACAAGCGTACCTTGGATATTCACCGAACACTAGGGTTGCTCTTGCACACTCAAGTCTCGATTCAGCAATTGCTTAAGCTGCCAGCGGAATGCTTTCATCCTAAACCAAAAGTAAACAGTGTCTTAATAAAACTTACCCGCCATACCACAGATGTTCCAGATAAATATTGGAAGCTATATACGTACTTTGTTTCAAAATGGGTCAATCGAGAATATCGTCAACTGTTTACTAAAAATCAGTTTCATCAAGCAATGAAACACGCCAAAGTAAACAATTTAAGTACCATTACTTATGAGCAAGTATTGTCTATTTTTAATAGTTATCTATTATTTAACGGGAGGAAATAATTCTATGAGTCGCTTTTTTAAATTTGGAAAGTTACACGTTACTAAAGGGAATGGAGATAAATTATTAGATATACTACTGACAGCTTCCAAGAAGCTAAAGAGGTCCCTAGCGCCTACGGGGAATTTGTATCGATAAGGGGTACAAATTCCCACTAAGCGCTCGGGACCCCTTGTAGGAAAATGTCCTAAGTGTGGCAACAATATTGTATTAAAAAAATCGTTTTATGGTTGTTCAAATTATCCTGAATGTAAGTTTACTTTAGCTGAACATTTTAGAAAGAAAAAACTAACCAAAACGAATGTAAAAGAATTACTGGAGGGAAAAGAAACCCTGGTAAAAGGAATCAAAAACAAAGAGAAAAAGCCCTACAATGCCGTTGTAAAAATTGGGGAAAAGGGATATATTGATTTTATCTCTTTTTCAAAATCAAAACCACCGGCTTAGCCGGTGGTTTGTACTAGCCCTATAAGGGCTTATTACCGACGCTAAGTCTAAAGACTCATCGAATTTGGTTCGCCAACTGTACCGTCATTTACTTATCAAGCCCTATGGGGCTTATTTTATTTATTTAGGTTTACTGGCTCACCCGTAAACGGGTCAATATATTCTTTTAGTGTCATCTGATCATACTCTAAATCATTTTGTAATTGATTTTGAATATATTCTTGTATCTTCTTTGCATTTTTCCCTACAGTATCTACGTAATATCCTCTGCACCAGAAATGGCGATTTCCATATTTGTATTTTAAATTTGCATGGCGTTCGAAGATCATAAGTGTACTTTTTCCTTTCAAATGCCCTACAAAACTTGAAACACTTAAACTTGGTGGTATCTTTACAAGCATATGCACATGGTCTGGGCATATCTCTGCCTCTACTATTTCTACACCTTTTCTTTTGCATAGCATACTTAAAATATTCGCAATATCCTGTTTCATCTTCCCATACGCTACTTTTCTTCTATATTTTGGTGCAAAAACAATATGATACTTACAATTCCATTTCGTATGTGCTAAACTGTTTATATCCATTTGGATAACCTCCTTTGATTTTATGTGGTTGGCGAACCAACATAATTATATCACTGGAGGTTTTTTACTGTAAGCTTAAGCAATGCTGACTCACCGGCCTAGCCGGTGGTTTATTTGTTCATCAAAGTTCCGTTTCTCTTCTGAGAAACTCCACTGTGCTGAACAGGCTTAAAGCCTAACAATAAACATAAAAGCCCTTTAAAGAGGGCTTTTATATATTAATCACAAATCACTTATCACAAATCACAAGTGATTAATCACAAATCACTTGTGATTTGTGATTCTTAATGATACAATATTACTATGTTTTAGCTTTAAAGGCTCGTACAGACTATATGTTTTGTGCGGGCTTTTTTCATACCCGAAAAAATTTAAAAAATTTTTCAAAAGAGGTCATTAAATCACACCTAGCTGTCCTTATATGGTGCGGAAAGAGGGATAAACACTTTTCAAATCATAAAGGAAAGGAGGTGAGATTGATGAAACCGTCTGACTTCCAGAAAACAGTTCAATGTCGTTTTGAAAGTTGTTTAAAGAAAGTTGTCCGTAGTGTCGTGAAAGATTATTACAAGGAATTAAACCGTCGTAAGAATAAAGAAATATCTTTCAGCGAATTGCCAGATGTCCTTGTTGATAAAATGGCTGTTTGGGACGACTACGAAACAGATTATACAATCTTTTCAGTATGTGGCATTGATATTCGTGTCCTTGATGATGAATTGGCAGAAGCCTTGAAGAAACTTCCAGAAAGAAAACGCAATACTCTGTTGATGTATTACTTCTTGGAAATGACAGAAAGTGAAATTGCCAACTTGCAGAAAATCACGCAAAGCGGTGTATTTAGAAACCGACATCACGCTTTGGAAACTATGAAAAAAATACTCAAGGAGGAACATTAGAAAATGAAACAGTTATTTAAGAAACCGTCTTATTACTTGATTTCATCAGCTATGGACGGAAACGAAAAAGCGATTGAAAAATTACTGGCATTTTATGACCCTTACATATCAAAGTGCTGTTTGCGTTCACTTTATGATGAATACGGCAATGTTTATATCGTTGTAGATATGGAATTAAAAGGACGTATCAGAGAAGCACTTATCAAAATGATTTTAGGTTTTGATATTGAAGATATGGACTTAGAACCAGAAGAATAAGCAGTTTTTAGCGGAGCATGATTTAATATCCCCCTCTTTCCTGCTCTGCCACCTGCTTTTATATGAAAGCAACACGCTTTCACCACAGCTCTTTGACAACTGAATAAAGCAGACAGATACGTTTGTGAGATGGCGAGCCACGGGGACTGTACGCCACGACCTTTTCAAAAGAAAGCGAGCGACCCACGCAGTGATCCGAGAGCGACTGTTGGAAAAGTTGTTTTGCCACGACCTATCCTCACAGAATAATGATACGTCCGCATGGTGCGGTTCTGCCCACAAGAATGGGAATAGTTGAGATACTAATGGAGCTTTCCAAAGCCGTCTGCCTGCTTGTAAAAAACGACACACAGTAAAGGGGGGTGCATAGATTATGAACAATACTGATGTGCCTATTTGGGAAAAATATACGCTGACGGTTGAAGAAGCGTCCAAATACTTCCGCATTGGCGAAAAGAAATTGCGTAAATTAGCCGAAGAAAATCTTGACGCTGGCTGGGTTATCGTGAACGGCAACCGTATTCAGATTAAGCGAAAACAATTTGAAAAAATCATAGATACATTGGACGAAATCTAATGTCATTGAGCCGTAGATATGGTATAATAAATATAGCGTATCACGGCTCGTTCCATGACGGAAAGGAGCTTTACACTATGTCTAATGTAAAACGAAAAGACAGTAAAAATCGCAATTTGCGTAATGGAGAGAGCCAGCGAAAAGACGGAAGATACGTTTATAAATATACCGATATATACGGAAAGCCACAATTTATCTATTCTTGGAAACTTGTACCGACAGACAAGACACCTGCTGGAAAGCGTGATGATATATCGTTGAGGGAAAAAGAAACACAGATTAAAAAAGACCTTAACGACGGTATCGATACAGCAGGCGGTAAAATGACAGTCTGCCAGCTCTACGACAAGAAGAACAGCCAAAGAAAGAACATCAAGAGGGCTACTGAAAAAGGACGACAGTATCTTATGAACGCTCTGAAAAATGACCCATTGGGTATGAGGGCGATTGATACTGTTAAGCAGTCGGACGCTAAAGAATGGGCTATCAGAATGAGCGAAAAAGGATACGCCTATAAAACGATTGATAACTACAAGCGTTCCTTGAAAGCGTCATTTTACATGGCGATACAAGACGACTGTATCAGAAAGAACCCGTTTGAATTTAAGCTAAGTGATGTTCTGGAAGATGATACGGAGCAGAAAGTTATCCTTACACCAGAGCAGGAAGAACGCCTGCTTGCCTTTATGGAAAAGGATAAGATTTACAGCAAGTATTATGATGAGGTTGTGCTTCTGCTGGAAACGGGACTTCGTATTTCTGAATTTTGCGGACTAACGACGCATATTGATATGCAGAACAGAATACTCAATATAGACCACCAGTTATTGAAAGACAGCGAAATCGGCTACTATATTGAAACGCCAAAGACCAAAAACGGAAAACGAGAACTTCCATTGACAGAACGGGCTTATCAAGCAATCCAAAGAATACTAAAGAACAGAGGAAAGGCACAACCGTTGATTGTAGGTGGTTATAGCAATTTCCTATTCTTGAACCGTGAGGGCTTACCTAAAGTTGCAGGAAACTATGAGGGCATGGTGCGAGGACTAATTAAGAAGTATAACAAGTATCACACGGACAAGTTACCGAACATCACACCACATTCATTCCGACATACTTACTGTACGAATATGGCAAACAGAGGAATGAACCCAAACACCCTGCAATATCTTATGGGACACGCTAACATAACCATGACACTTGGCTATTATGCACACGGTACATTTCAATCTGCAAAAGCAGAACTGGAAAGACTGGCTTGTTAATATCGGAGCTTATATTTACTACTCATTTACTACTTTTGGTTGCATTTTCATGCTGGTAAATGCCAGCTTATGCAAGGTATCTTCCAAAAAGAAAATACCGATAAAGCCCTAAAATACGGGATATATCGGCATTTACCAACTTATGAAAAGATAATCAGAAATTTAGTAAGTTTTTTGGCATAAAATTAGAAAATAACTTCCTATTTGTATAGACTGCATTCTATACATGATTCTGTATTTTGTTCTACTGTTTTTTGTGTTATACTGGCCCTTGTTAGTGTGACTTATCCTGTAGGAGGGAAAACCATGAAAATCAGTGAAATCGTTGTATTTATAGTTTATTTGGTATTTATGCTGTCCATCGGCATCTATTTCTTCTTTAAGAATCGCGATGGCGGCGAGAAAACCTATTTCCTGGGCGGCCGGCAGATGGGTCCCTGGGTCACGGCGCTGTCGGCCGGCGCCTCCGATATGAGCGCCTGGGTGCTCATGGGCCTGCCCACCTCCATTTACGCCCTGGGTCTGGGCCAGGTATGGATCTCCGTGGGTCTGGCCATCGGCTACACCATCAGCTGGCTCGCCGAGGCCCCCCGGCTGCGGCGGTTCTCCATCGTGGCCAACGACTCCATCACCATTCCCCAGTATCTGACCAACCGCTTCCTCTCCAAGTCCAAGGCCCTGCAGATCATCTGCGCGGTGATCTTCCTGGTGGCCTATACCGTGTACGCCGCCTCCAGCGTGAAGGCCTGCGGCACCCTGTTTAACACCGTTATCGGTATGGACGAGACGGCGGCTATGTATCTGGCCTCCCTCATTATCATTGCCTATACCTTCCTGGGCGGCTTCTCCGCCGTCTGCTGGACGGACTTCTTCCAGGGCATGCTGATGCTGGGCGCGCTGCTCATTGCACCGATTTTTGCCCTGTTCATGCTCCAGGGCGCGGGCGTTCACCCGGTAGACACCCCCAACTATTTTAATGCCTTCAGCAGCTGGAAGGACATCGTCTCCGGCCTGGGCTGGGGCCTGGGCTACTTCGGTATGCCCCACATTATCATTCGCTTCATGTGCCTGGAGTCCCAGAAGAGCCTGAAGAAGTCCGCCAAGATCGGCATTTCCTGGACGGTTCTGATCGTCATCTTTGCCGCGGCGGTAGGTATCATCGGCCGTCTGTTCCTGGGCTATGACGAGTCCATCAACGGTCACTCCCTGGTGTTTATCACCATGGTGCGCAAGATCTTCCCGGGTGTCATTTCCGGTCTGCTGCTGTCGGCGGTGCTGGCTGCGTCTATGTCCACGGCGGACTCCCAGCTGCTTATGGCTGCCAGCGCTTTTGCCAGCGATGTGTATAAGCCCGTTTTCCGCAAGGGCAAGGCCAGCGACAAGGAGATGATGTGGGCCGGGCGTATTGTGGTGCTGATCATTTCCGTGGTGGCTCTGCTTATCGCCTCCAACCCCGACTCCGGCAGCATTATGTCTCTGGTGTCCAATGCCTGGGGCGTGTTCGGCGCGGCCTTTGGCCCGGTCATCCTGCTGAGCCTGTTCTGGAAGCGGTTCACCTTTGCAGGCGCCGTGGCCGGTATCGTTGTGGGTGCGGCTGTGGACGGCCTGTGGCTGGCGTTCCTGTCCGGCACTGGGATCTATGAGATCATCCCCGCCTTCGCCGCCAGCATGGTCGCGGCTATTGTGGCTTCCCTGCTGAGCAAGAAGCCCAGCGCGGAGGTAGAGGCGCTGTTTGACAAGGCGCTGCAGCCGGAGGAAAACTAACGCACAAGATCGAGCTTTTGGATATTTGAATAGCGAAAACATTTAGCGCGCCGTTGTCCGGCTTAAAAAAGCCGGACAACGGCGTAGACTTTTGGTGAAAGTTGGGTATATAATGGGGACATAATAAGCGCATAAAACACGAATTTACAGGGAGGATATTGCAATGAAAGTACGACTCAATTCGGATCCGGAGGTAGTGCAGTCCATCCGGGAGGGACTGCAGCGCACAGGTGGGTATTGTCCGTGTCGGTTACAGCGGACACCGGAAAACAAATGTATGTGCAAGGAGTTTAAGGAGCAGATCGCAGACCCGAATTTCGAGGGGTACTGCCACTGCCGGTTGTATTATAAGGAAAAATAAACGAATTTCCCATTTTCTTCCTGTCGCCCGCCCCGGCGCGGTGAGACAGCCGCCGCTTCGGCGGCTACAAAAGAAAGGGCGTTTTTTGAGAAAAGGTATACCAGCCCACAGCGGGCGCCATTGTGCTGGACGGCAAGGGCACCCACAGCATGACCACAGACTAGGTGAATAGGGCCGGCATCGCCCGGACCTTTCAGAATATCCGTCTGTTCGGCGACCTGACCGTGGCGGAAAACCTGATGGTGGCCATGAACGACTCCATGCGCTACGGCCTGGTGGGGAGCATACTGCACTTTCCCCGGTTCGCCCGGGAGGAGCATATCGCCCGGGAGCGGGCGGAGGAGCTGCTGGAGAGCGACACCATCCGCAAGGCCTATCTGGGCGGATAAAACGAAAAAATACGGAAAACCACCATTGGCGCGGGCACTTTTCGTCCGTGGCAATGGTGGTTTTTGAAATTATATAGCTGCGTGAAAACGGGTCGGGAGGAGGCTTACTCTCCCCTTTTATGATTTAGGGACGGAGGATCTGGTCCCGGGTAATCTCCTTCAGGGTGTGGACACCGCACATTTGCATGGCGTCCTGCAGCTCGCTTTGGAGCTTGTCCGCATAGACACGCACGCCCTCTGCGCCGCCGCCGTAAACCATGGTGACGAAGGGACGGCCGATAAGCACGCCATCGGCACCCAGGGCCAGGGCCTTGAATACATCCAGGCCCGTGCGGATGCCGCCGTCTACGAAGATCTTCATACGGCCCGCTACGGCCTCGACGATAGCGGGCAGGACCTCTGCCGTGGCGGGGCACTGGTCCAGCACCCGGCCGCCGTGGTTGGACACCACGATACCGGCGGCGCCGGCCTCCAGGGCCTTACGGGCTCCGGCGGGGGTCATAATCCCCTTCAGAATAAAGGGCTTTTGCGCATACTCGATGATCTCCCGCAGCTCCTCCACCGTCTTGCTGCCGGCGGGGGGCATATGGTTTTTAAGGAACGGCAGGCCCGCAGCGTCGATGTCCATGGCCACAGCCACAGGGTCGGCTTTACGAGCCTGGGTGAGCTTGGCAAAAATAGTATCCTTATCCCAGGGCTTCACGGTGGGAACGCCGCAGCCGTCGGCGTGATGGATAGCCCGGAGGGCCCCCTCCATGACGGCGGCGTCCATGCCGTCGCCGGTGCAGGCCAGAATGCCCGCGTCACGGCAGGCGGAGACCAGAAGATCGTTATAGGCGGCATCGTCGTACTTATCGCCATAGTGCATCTTCATGGCGCCTACGGGGGCGGCCAGAACGGGCAGGCGCAGCTTCTTGCCGAAGAAGTCAAAGGAGGTATCGGCGGGACGATTTTCGCAGATGGTGTCCATCTGCACGCAAATCTCCTGCCACTTCTGATAGTTGCGCTGGAAGGTCACGCCCAGGCCCTTGGAGCCGGGACCGGGGATGGTGTTGCCGCAGGCCCGACCATTGCACACGGGGCAGGCCTTACAGTAGGGGCCCATGCAGGTACGGGCCGATTGCAGAATCTCATTATAATCCATTGTATCTCTCCCTTACTGGAATGATATGGCTTATTGTAACGCCCCGGGCGGCAAAACGCAACGGAAAATTTTAGGTATAAATTTCGGGATATGTGCGTAAAATTATGCAAAACGACAACGGAGGCGTAGCCATGAAGAACACGCGCTGGCAGGCTTGGGAGACCATCGGCCTTTTATGGACGCTGGCAGCGGGAAACCTGCTGCATTTTGTATACCAATGGACGGGAGAAAGCACGGTAGCGGGGCTGTTCGCCGCGGTGAACGAATCCACCTGGGAGCATATGAAGCTGCTGGCGGTGCCGTGGGTCCTGTTTTCCCTGGTGGAGTATATCGCCCTGCGCACGGACGGAGTGGCCGCACCTCGGGCGGCGGGACTGCTGGCAGGGCTGGCGGCCATTCCGACACTGTTTTACACCTACAAGGGGATCGTGGGACAGGGGTACATGATCGTGGACATACTGATTTTTCAGGTGTCGGTGCTGCTGGCCTTTTGGGTGAGCCGGGTCCTGCAAAAGGGCAGGCGGCTGGCCGGAGGCGCCTGGACGGTGGCGGGGCTGCTGGTACTGCTTGGGATATGGGCGGTGTTTCTACTGTTTACCTTCCAGCCACCGGAGCTGGCGATATTTATAGACCCGGTGACGGGGACAAGGGGGATCGGATAAGAGGAACATTCTATAAGGTACAGCGGTTTATGGGGCGGGCAAATCAGCCGTCCTTTTTTCTTGACCAGGGGGACGGGATACGGTATAATAGAGGGGAAAATCATCCCGGAGGGAGACGAAGGCATGAAAAAAACGATCGTGCATAGGTCGGCGGCACCGTTTTACACGGCGGCGGCAGCGTGGGCCGTGTATGCGCTGGCATTCCCGCTCTATAAGGTGGGGCATTTTGTCATCGCGGCGGTGGTGACGCTGGCGGTGTTTTTCGTCAGCCGCTGCATCTGGAAGGACAAAAAGGAAGTCATCGAGGTGGAGCCGGAGCCGGTACGCACCGGCAACGAGGCTCTGGACAAGATGATTGCCGACGGACAGCTTGCGCTGAAGGAAATGCGGCGGCTGGATGACGCCATTGACGACGAGGTTATCAGCGGCCAGATCCGCCAGCTGGAGGAGCTGAGCAAGAAAATCTTCGAGGTGGTGCAGCAGAAGCCTGAGAAGCTGCCGCAGATCCGCAAATTCATGGGCTACTACCTGCCCACCACCCTGAAGCTGCTCAATGCCTACCACCGCATGGACAGCCAGGGCGTTTCCGGCGGCAACATCGGCGGCACCATGGAGCGGGTGGAGAACATCATGGGCACCATTGTCACCGCCTTTGAGCGGCAGCTGGACGCTCTATTCGGCGCCGAAGCCCTGGATATTTCCACGGACATCACCGTGCTGGAGAACATGATGGCCCGGGAGGGCCTGGCGGAGGACGCCGTTCACCACACCGTAAATGAAGAAAAAGATAGCAAAACGGAGCCGACCGATGGCGGCATCCAACTGGAACTATAAGAAAGAGAGGATTGCACTATGACTGAGAACATGACCCCTGAGCTGACCCTGAATCCCACGGAAACGGATGTAGCTATGCCCGAGCTGACCCTGGAGCCCAACGCCCCCGCCCAGGTGGAGGAGAAGAAAATCGAGCCCGTAGCGCTGGACGACAAGCTGCTCACCGAGCAGGAAAAGAAGGCCGTGGACGAATTCTCCAAGAAGATCGACATTACCGACACCAACATGGTCCTGCAGTACGGCGCCGCCGCCCAGAAGAGTGTGGCCGGCTTCTCCGAGAACGCCCTGAGCAATGTGCGCAGCAAGGACCTGGGCGAGGTGGGCGCTGACCTCAGCGAGCTGGTGGTGCAGCTGAAGGGCTTCGGCTCCGGCGACGAGAAGAAGGGTCTGGCAGGTCTTTTCCGCAAGGCCGGCAATAAAATCGAGAGCATGAAGGCCCAGTACGGCAAGGTGGAGGCCAATGTGGACCGCATTGCCCAGTCCCTGGAGCAGCATCAGATCACGCTGATGAAGGACATTGCCATGTTCGATCAGATGTATGAGCTGAACCTGAAATATTATAAGGAACTGACCATGTACATTCTGGCCGGCAAGAAGCGGCTGGAGGAGGTGCGCGCAGGCCAGCTGGAGGAGCTGCGCGTCAAGGCGGAGAAAACCGGCCTGGCCGAGGATGCCCAGGCCTATAACGACATGGTGAACCTGTGCAACCGCTTTGAAAAGAAGCTCCACGACCTGGAGCTGACCCGGATGATCTCCGTGCAGATGGGCCCCCAGACCCGGCTGCTGCAGAACAATGACACCCAGATGGTGGAGAAGATCCAGTCCTCCCTGGTGAACACCATCCCCCTGTGGAAGAGCCAGATGGTGCTGGCCCTGGGCATGGAGCATGGCCGCCAGGCTACCGCCGCCCAGAACGCCGTCACCGAGATGACCAATGAACTGCTCAAGAAGAACGCCGATGCGCTGAAGATGGGCACCATCGCCACGGCCAAGGAGTCCGAGCGGTCTATTGTGGACATTGAGACCCTGCAGCACACCAATCAGCAGCTCATTTCCACCCTGGACGAGGTGCTGGCCATTCAGCAGGAGGGCGCTGCCAAGCGCAAGGCCGCCGAGGCAGAGCTGGGCCGTATCGAGGGCGAGCTGAAGCAGAAGCTCATGGAGCTGCACAAGTAAGAACCTCCGTGAAAGGAGCGGGAAAATGAAGTTTTTCAAAAGCAGCGCCGTGGCGCTGGCGGTGCTGATCCTGGTGGTGGCTGCCGGGTCTGTATACGGCCTCAGCCGCAAGCCCCTGGAGGTACAGTATCACCAATGGATCGTCGACGATGCCGGGGTACTGACGGAGTCCACCGTAGAAATGCTGCACAGCTACAACCAGCAGTGGGACAGCCGCTATAACGCCGCCATTGCCGTGGCTTCGGTGGACAGCACCCACGGGTGGTCCGGGGCAAAATATGCCGCTATGCTGGGCAAGCAATGGGGCCTGGGGCAGAATGATATGCTGCTGCTGATGATAGAGGGCAAGGACTACCAGGTGCTCTACGGAAACAGCGTAAACAGCACCATCACCGACACCCAGGAGTCTATGCTGCGCAGGGCTCTGGACAGCGACTACTACGACGGTGATTACGACCAGGCGGCGCTGAAGTTCTTCCGGGCGGCGGATGTGGTGTTCGCCCAGCTGGGACAGCAGTAAGGACTTAGGTTAATACTTAGCTTATATTATAACGGAGAACGCTCCTGCACGGGTGTGCAGGAGCGTTTTTTAGGGGACGGGGGATGTGGATTGTCACGGGCGCGGTGCGCCCTCGCAATGACAGGGGGCTTTACATGGGGTACGGGGCAAGGCCGGGCGGGTCGTCCGGGAGGCCGACCCCTACACGCCGTTTACCGATAGAACTTCGTAGGGGGCGGTGTCCCCGACACCCTGTTACCTCTCAGGTTGCGGGCGGCCGCAAGGGTCTCCCCTACCGCTTCAATTTTCCATGTGGCGGCCCAGGAAGGCAGAGACGGTTTGGGCCAGCTTATATTCGCTTTCGCCGGGGTATCGCCCTTCTTCAGCGGCGAAAAGCACCAGACCCAGCACATCGCCCTGGCAGAGGATGGGGGCGGCGGTAGCGGCATGGGTGTGCAGGTTATCGGCGCAGACGGGCAGGGCGGCGTCTCCCCTGCCCTGCTGATAGATACTGCGCTTTTCCATAAGCTGCTCCATTTGGGGAGAAACAGCCCGGTCTATAAGCTCCCGCTTGCAGGGGCCTGCGGCGGCGATGACGCTGTCCCGGTCGGTGATGACGGCGGTGAAATCCGTGGCCCGGGCCAGGATATCGCAGAGCTGGGCCGCAAAATCCTCCAGACCGCCGATAAGGGAATACTTCTTAAAAATGACCTCGCCGTCACGGGTAGTGAATATCTCCAGGGGGTCGCCCTCGCGGATACGCATGGTACGGCGGATCTCTTTGGGGATCACCACGCGGCCAAGGTCGTCGATGCGGCGCACGATTCCGGTTGCTTTCATATATAAAAACTCCTTGCTGTATATTATTGTACGCCTATTATTTGTCAAATCTTCGGTTTTATGCCGCAAGGGTCATTTTTTTCCGCAGGTCATCGGGAGGATCTTCGCTTTAATTTTGCCGGAATTGCGCGGAGCTTTGCCCACAGGATTTTACTTTTTTCAATCAAATCATCCATTCTCTGTAATTCGTAAAGAATACATTTTGGAACTATTATTTTCTGTATGTACCACGATGTAAATCTTGCGGACAACAGAGATAAAAAAAGCATACCCTATGGGGAGGTTTGACGGTTACGCACGAAAACCCCCGGGGTCTCTTGTCATGCAAGAGGCCCCGGGGGTGCTGTTTTATTTTGCCGCTTAGGTTTTTTCTTTTTGGCTTACGCCTCCTGCTCCTTGCGCTTCAGGACAAACGCTGCGGCCAAGGCCGTCACGGGCAGGGCGATGACCCAAACCAGCACGCCGGTATCGCCGGTGGCGGGGGTATTGCTGCCGCCGGTCTGAATGGCCACATCGGTCATGTCATAGAGCCGGGTCTGGGCGTTTACGAAGCGGTAGTAGGCCGCCAGGGCGTAGTAGCCCTGCTCGGTGGCCATGCCGTTCCGCTCGCCGCCAGCAGTGTGCCGGAAGCCGCCGCCGGTGACATAGAACCCGGCCAGAGCGTCCAGTACGGTGTGGCCGTTCTTGATGAACCGGCTGTCGGTGGCAGGATCAATACCCAGGGCCGTCAGGGCCACGATGACCTGATCGCAGTACTCGCTGTTCACGGTGCCCCAGCTGCCAAAGCCGCCGTCATTGCGCTGCAGGGTGGAAAGGGCCTCCAGAGCCTTATCCACAGCGGCCTTCACGGTCTCGTTGGTCTTGTAGTAAGGGGCCAGGGCCTGGATGGCCATAGCGGTCATGTCGGGGTCAGCCTTGGTGCCGCTGAGGGTCCAGCCGCCGTCGTTGAGCTGGGCATCCAGGATGACCTGAATCAGCTTCTCCCGGGTCAGCCAGACCGTTACCAGTTTCCCTTGCTCCTGCACAAAAATCTCCACAGGCAATCCCCCTTCTCCTATATTTTCCGCGGTTTTGCTTTTTCCTATACATGGGGGAGTGCTGCATCCATGATACAATATGTTACGGCAGAGCCCCATTTGTAGGGCTCTGCCGTTCATTCATTTCCGTGTATGTTCCCGGTGCCGGACTGCCAGACAGCAGGGCATCCGTTTTTTCAGTTCCCCATGGGCTGAGGATTCGCCCAGGTAGGGCGCATCCAGCCCCATCTTCTTGACAAATCCAGCATGGCGAAGCAGAATTTCTCCCACCGTGACAGTGTTATCTGTGACAGGTCCTTTCCCGGCATCCGCAAGTGCTCCGGCAAACGAGCCCGGTTAAAAGAACTGGGCAGCCATCGGCTGCCCAACAATATTTTGCAGGTGCTTACTCCCAGTTTATGCGAGGTTTTCTTTCTAATAATTATCAGGAAGGGCGATTAGAAGCAACATCTTTGCCTACAATCTCAGTCAAAAGCTGAGCTCACCACTGATGAGTGTACGGATTACAGGAGGCCAAAAGGTCTCGGCATACATATCCATGTCAAAGTCGTCACGGATGATCCACCCATACAGGATGCCGCGCTGCATAGTAAACAAAAACTCAACCAAAGTAGCCGGATCAGAGGTGTTAGCAATGGTGCCGCGCTCCTGTGCCAAAGTGATAAAAGTGTGTAATTCTTCTCGCTGAATGGGGCTGCATCCCAATGAGGTACGCGAGGTGGTCCAGTGAGACTTGTTGCTCAACAGCATGGGCCCTGTCTTTTCCCAGAGTCTCTGAACATCAAGCATGAAGTTTAGCAGGTAGTGATAAGGATCCTGCACTTTTTGCTCCAAATCCTGCGTGAGTCCGATGGATATATTGATGTCCCGCTCATAAATATGCCGCAGAATGTCATCCTTGTTACGGAAAAGATGGTAGACCGAACCATTGGAAAGCCCGGTCGCTTCACAGATGTCCTTTATTGTAGTGTCCTTATACCCTTTTTTATTGAAAAGGACTATTGAGGTGTCCAATACGGCGTTATAATTGGTACGGCTCTTTTCCTGCCGTTTTGTCATAATTGCATCCATGTTCCTACCTCGCGAAATATATATAACCAACTCAATACTATCACGCAGCACAATAAATTTCAAGCGGGAAATACTTTTTAGCAGTCTTGCTGAAATATGGCTCCTTCCGCTGTGTAATATTCCGATTTTCTTATGAGGTATTATTTTTTTCTTTACAAGTTTGAGTGGAACTGATAAAATTAGATTAGCAATCTAATTTTGCGCTCTACTTTTAATACTCTTTCATACATTAGGAGGAACTGCTTATGAATGTTCACATGTCTGAAAAAATCATGCGCCCCGACTTCCAGGGTGAGTTCACCGCCAGCATCCTGGCCGCCGCCGCCTCTCCCGATCTGATCTCCTTCGCCGGCGGCCTGCCCAACCCGGTGTCCTTCCCCGTGGAGGCCATGGAGAAGGCTACTGCCAAGGTCCTGGCCGAAAACGGCGTCCAGGCACTGCAGTACAGCGGCACCCAGGGCCTGCCCGCCCTGCGCGCATGGATCGCCAAGCGTTACGAGACCATGGGCGTCTACGATGTGACGGCCGACGATATCATCATCACCAACGGCTCACAGCAGGCCCTGGCCATGTTGGGCATGTGCATGATCGACCCCGGCGACAAGGTCCTGGTGGAAAATCCCACCTATCTGGTGGCCCTGCAGTCCTTCCACATGTTCGACCCCAAGATCATCCCCGTCCAGATCAACCCCGACGGCATCGACTGCGAGAAGCTCTCTGAGACCGTCAAGGCCAATCCCGACGCCAAGTTCATCTATGTCATCCCCAATTTCCAGAACCCCACCGGCCTGAGCTACACCAAGGAAGTCCACGACAAGGTGGTTGAGATCCTGAAGGGTACCGACATCCTGCTCATCGAGGACAATCCCTACCGCGAGCTGCGCTTCGCCGGCGAGGCCACCGACAGCTTCGGCAAGGAGCTGGGCGAGCAGTGCTGCATGCTGGGCACCTTCTCCAAGATCGTGGCCCCCGGTATGCGTATCGGCTGGATCTGCGTCCGCAACAAGGAGCTGAAGGCCAAGCTGCTGAGCTACAAGTCCACCGCCGACCTGCACACCAACATCTTCTCCCAGCTGGTGCTGGCCCAGTACCTCCAGGACAACGATGTGGACGCCCACATCGAAAAGACCAAGGAGCTCTACCGCGCCAAGGCCAACTTGATGATGGATTGTATGCGCAAGTATCTGCCTGAGGGCGTGACCTTCACCCCCACCGAGGGCGGTATGTTCCTGTGGGCCACCCTGCCCGACAGCATCACATCTGTTGACCTGTACCGCGCCGCTCTTGCCAAGGGCGTGGCCATCTGCCCCGGCGATCCCTTCTATGAGATAGACCGCGGCGTCCATACCGTGCGCCTGAACTACTCCAACAGCACCGACGAGATCATTGAGAAGGGTATGAAGCTGCTGGGCGAGGCCTGCGCCGAACTGCTGGGTAAGTAATCATTTTAGGAGGAAAGCACTATGGATAAACTCTTTACTCCCGGCAAGATCGGTAAACTGACCATCAAGAACCGTGCTGTACTGGCCCCCATGCAGATGATGTATGGCGAACACCAGGGTTATGCCGGCGAAAAGGCTATCGCCTATTATGAAGAGCGTGCCCGGGGCGGCGTGGGCCTGATTATCGTCGAGGGTGTGAATGTGGACGAGGTGAACAATAAGCCCTGGAATTTGCAGATGTCCCTGGCTAGTGACAAGTACACCGCCTCCTTCCAACCCCTGACCGAGGCCATCCACAAGTACGACTGCCGCTGCTTTGTCCAGCTGCACCACTACGGCGCCAAAAGCGCCCCTACCGCAGCCGGCAAGGCCTGGGCCGCCAGCGAGGTGCCTGTAGCTCCCGGTGGTCCCTCTGCCCACAAGATGACGGTCGAGGAAATCAAAATCGTGGAACAGCGCTTCATTGACGCCGCTGTCCGTGCCCAAAAGGCTGGCTTTGACGGCGTAGAGCTGGCCGGTAGTCACGGCTACTTGCTCCACCAATTCCTCAGCCCCTATTATAATGACCGCGCTGACGAATACGGCGGCAGTATTGAGAACTGTCTGCGCATCTACACCGAGATCGTCCAGGGCATCAAAGCCCGCCTGGGAAAAGATTTCCCCGTATCCGTTCGTTTCTGCGGCGACGAGTTCACCCCCCACATCCCCAAGACCCGCACCGTGGAAGATGCCGCCGCTATCGCTCGGGTGCTGGAGGCCGCTGGTGCCGATGTGCTAAATGTGTCCAATGGCAATAACTTTAATGCCAATGCCAACTGCGAGCCCTACTCCTACGACTCCTTCTGGAAAGCACATGTTACCCGCGCCGTGAAGGAGGCCATCTCCATCCCCCTGATCGCCACCAACACCATCAAGGACCCGCTGGTAGCCGAGGAGACACTGGAAAAAGGCCTGTGCGATTTCGTGGCCCTGGGCCGCGCCCTGATCGCCGACCCCTTCTTCATGAAAAAGGCTGCCAAAGGTGATGTGGTAGGTATCCGTAAATGTATCGGCTGCATGTACTGCCGCGAACAGCTTTACGCCCAGTTGCCTGTCAAGTGCGCACTGAATCCCCGTGTGGGATACGAGAGTGTCTATCCTCTTGTCCCGGAACAGGATGGGGCGGGCCGTGTAGTTGCCGTCATCGGCGGCGGCCCCGCCGGTATGCAGAGCGCTGTGACCCTGGCAAAGCGAGGCTTCGATGTGACGCTGTTTGAGAAGGAAGATACCCTGGGCGGCACCATGAACTTAGCTGACAAGGGCCCCCACAAAGAGAAGATCGCCCGCTTTGTGGAGACCATGAAGGCTGAGGTGGAACGCGCCGGCGTAAAAGTTCTATTGGGGAAAGCCCCCTCGATCGACGAGGTAAAGGCGCTGGCCCCGGAGGGTGTTGTGATGGCGGCCGGTGCCGCCCCCATCGTTCCCCGCATCCCCGGCGTGGATAAGCCGCATGTATGCACCGCTTACGATGTGATCTCCGGTGATGTGAAGGTCAGCGGCAAGGTAGCTCTGATCGGCTCGGGCATCACGGGCCTGGAGTGCGCCGAGATGATGCTCAACGAGGGCTGTCAGGTAGCTATGATAGAGATGCTGGATGCCGTGGGCACCGGGATGTTCTCCGTCATCATCAACGACATAATGAGCCGCATCAAACCCAAGGACCCCACCATGTACCTGCACACCATGCTCACCGAGATCGGCGATGGCTATGTGATGGTCAAAGATGTAAAGACCGGAGAAGAAAAACGCATTGAGGCCGACCATGTGGTGCTCTCCCTGGGCGTAGCTCCCCGGGCTGATGTGCTGGCTGAGTACCGCAGCGCTTTCAAAAATGTGATCTGCGTGGGTGACAATGCCCAGCGGGGCCGTATCCCCCACGCCACCAAAGAGGGCTACATCAAGTCCCTGGTGTTTTTGAAGGATTGATACAAAAACCGCATATTTTACCAAAGCACGAGCAGCTCCCAACAAAAACTATTTTTAGGAGGATGTAATTATGGCAAACCTTGCACTGTGGAATCTGGTAAGTGAACTGAAGTCTGAAAAGTACAAGTGGGTCGACCTGACCCATGAGCTGAGCCCCGAGACCCCCCATTGGTACGGTTTCAATCCTTTGGAAGCAAAACTGCTGTTTGACTATGTGGAAGGCACCCCTGAGGATATGATGGCTCCCATGCGCTGTTTCCAGGTCAGCGTGGCCAGCCAGTACGGCACCCATGTGGATGTTCCCCGTCACTTCTGGGGCGAAGGCCGCTCTATGGAATCCATTGATGTCACCGAGATGGTAATGCCTCTGGTGGTGGTGGATAAGTCCAAAGAGTGTGCTGCGAATCCCGACTTTATGCTGACCATCGACGATCTGAAGGCCTGGGAGGCTGAGTACGGCCAGATCCCCGCCGGCAGCTTTGTGGCTTTCCGCAGCGACTGGCACAAGAAAGGAACCAACCTGGACAATCCCGATGAAAATGGTGTGCCCCACTATCCCGGCTGGGATGTAGAGGCCATCCGCTGGCTGGTAGAAGAGCGCAATATCGCCTCGATCGGTCACGAGCCCGCCGACACCGATCCCGGTTTCGTTACCACCAAGCCCGACGCCTATCCCTATCCCGGTGAGCAGTACATCCTGGAGGTAAACCGTTTCCAGATTGAGGTCATGCGCAACCTGGATCAGTGCCCTGCCGTGGGTGCTATGATCGTGTGCGCTTTCCCCAAGCTGAAAGACGGCGTAGGTTTCCCCGCCCGCTGCTTTGCCATCTGCCCCGCAGAATAAACCTGATGTCTAATATCATAAAAGTGTAAAGGAGTAAAGAATCATGGCACTGGAATTTAATGAACAGCTTTCTCGCCTGCAAAAACCCGACCGTGCGGAAATGACCGATGAGGAATACGCCGTATTTGCAAAAAATGTAGAAGTGATGGAAAAAAACTGGGGGTTCATCAACAACCTTTTCAAGGTGTTGCCTCTGAACGCCAAGCAGTACATCGGATTTTTGAACTTCAAGGGCTCTCTTTTCAATGATAGTTGTTGGCTCACCGATGCCCAGAAAGAAATGATCGGCGTCGTGGTGTCCAGCTACAACTGCTGCTCTTATTGTCTGACCACCCACGGCGATAACCTGCGTGGTATGTGGAAGAATGCTGAACTGGTGGATAAGCTGTCTTATAATTACCGTTCCTGCAAAGGTTTGCTCTCCGATGTTGATTATGCATTGTGCGAGTACGCATGGTTTGTTACTGCCAACCCCCGTGAGATTGATGCCGTACAGGTTGAGAAGCTGCGTGAAGTTGGTTTAAATGACCATGAGATTCTGGAGGCTGCTTTTGTGGCTGGTTTCTTCAACTACACGAATCGCTGGGTAAGCACTATTGCCCCGGTTGCTAACTCTGGCCATTTTTCTCACAATCGCAACTTTGATTAATACACATCAGAAAGAAGTGTTTGTGTGATCTATCTTGACAACGGAGCAACCACTTTCCCTAAGCCAGAAGTGGTCTATCAGGCCATGGACACCTTTGCCCGTACCGGTGCAGTGAACGCAGGTCGCGGTGCCTACGCCGCCGCCCGTGCCGCTGACCAGATGATCAAAAATGTTCGCGCTGGGCTTATCAGCCTCATGGATGCCCGGGAACAGGCACAGGTGGTGCTCACCCCATCGGTGACTATCGCACTGAACCAGATCATTTACGGTCAGGCCTGGACAGAGAACTCCATCGCCTATGTCTCGCCTTATGAGCACAACAGCGTGCTGCGGCCGCTGCATGTACTGAGCCAAAAAATCGGTTTTCAGGTGCTGGAGCTGCCGCTGGCAGAAGATCTGTCCATCGACCTTGCTAAGACGGCGGCCATGTTTGAGAAGAATCCCCCCTCTTTCGTGGCGGTAACAGCGGTATCCAATGTAACGGGTTATATCCTGCCCCACCGGGAGATCTTCCGCCTGGCCCGCCGATACGGTGCTTTTAACCTGCTGGACGGCTCCCAGGCAGTGGGCCTGATTCGCTTGCCTTTTGCCCAAACGATGGCCGATGCCATCTGCTTTGCCGGACATAAAACGCTCTATGGGCCCTTCGGTATCGCAGGTTTCCTTATCAAAAATTCAGCGAAGCTACAGGTGACGCTGGCTGGTGGCACAGGAACCAAGTCCGAGGACCTTTCTATGCCCACATCCCTGCCTGGCAGTATGGAGGCCGGCAGCAAGGATACCGTGGCCATCGCTGGTTTGGAAGCGGCACTGAAGTGGCTGCCCTCCATCAAGCCACTGGAGCATGAGCGTGCCATGGCCGCCCACTTCATCGAAGAGGCGGGAAAGATCGACGGTGTAGAACTTTATTGTGCTCCCGGCGGACTTCAAAACCAGGCCGGTGTGGTATCCTTTGGCGTCAGAGGTTTCAAGGCCATTGAAGTGGCTGCCATCCTGGACAACAAATACGATATCGCCGTCCGTGCAGGACACCACTGTGCCGCCCTAATCCATCAGCACCTAGGCAGCAACAAGTATGCCGGTACGGTGCGCGTCAGTCCCGGGTACTTCAACACGATAGAGGATATCGACGTTCTGCTCACCGCACTGCGGAATCTTGACCGCTCTCAGCTGGAAAGTGTGGCCGATGACATCCTCCGTGGTGCCTGCTGAACCAGATTTCCAAGAAGCACAGCATGAAAGCATTGTAACCCCGTAAAGGCGAGGTTTGAATTCCTAAAAGAAGGTTCAAACCTCGCCTTTAACATTACTCCCGCCCTCCGACTGCTCGATAGCGGAGATCAGCAGGCTCCAGATGGATGCCGGCCGGCATTTCCGAATGTGTCTATATTATAATATGTATAGCCATGTTTGTCATTCCGCTTTTGCTATACCACGCTTCTGCCCATTTTGCAAGAGAGAGCGAAAGAATTTCGTGCGCTCGCGGACACTGACCCCGCCAGGCAGTAAGAGCCAGTCGTTTATTCTTCCGGTATTTGATTCGCCTCAAAATGGGGAACCGACCAGGTCCAAATCATGTCGCTTACGGTATCCACCAGGCCGCTTTTCACTGCGTCAATAATCGTAGCGGCGCGCTGCACATTTATATCCCAGTCGATCTCGCGGCCAAGATGGTTATAGTAGTAGGCCAGACACAGCCTGTCAAATTCGCTGCCGAAGGAGGAGATAAACACCGTATTTTCGGTGGCCGTGACAAAGCACCGCTGAAAATCCAGGATTGCAAAGATTCTCTCTCTGTCCGTCCCGCGGCGAATGACCTTTTTTAGTGCCCGAAGCCGCTCCTCCATCAGAGCCAAAAGACATTCAGTTTTCCCGTATTTCAGGCAGAGACGGTAAGCGCCCTCGATCCAGATGTTGATGGTGTCCACCAGCTCACGGTAAAGCTGCGGCGTGATCTCAATCACATACATCCCCGCGTTTGGGCGGTTTTCCACCAGCCGGTCCTTTACCAAAAGGGTCATAGCCTCCCGGAGCGGAGAATTGCTTACCCCCTGCTCCTTGGCAATAATGTCGATATTCAGGTGCGCTCCCGGAGGGTATACCCCATCGAGAATGCGCTGCTTCAGGGTCCGGTATAGCTGCTGGCGAATTGTCAAAACTGCCATATTGGGTGATTCCTTTCCGGCTGCAGAGAGTTGCCTCTAAGCAGGAATTTCTCTGAAAGTATAGGCTCGGCGTCCCGAAAAATCCATTTGCCCGCTCCTCGGCCTTTTGGGGCACTCCCAAAAAGCTCCAAAGCCATTGTTTTGAGCATTGCAGCCCGCTTTCTCTCCCGGCCTGCCGCCCACGCCCATTCCCCTGTAATCCTGCTGTTTTATCGGCATTCTCATTATAATCGATGGTCGTTTTTTTGTCAATTTGCAGAATAAACAGCAAAGGAAAATTTTCCCTTGACAAAGCCCACTTGATACGCTATGATGAAAATATGAATCGTGCATGATGCGCGATATGTAGACAATATCCAATAAAAAAACGAAAGGGATGAGATCATGACTCCAAAAGCACTGACTACCGTTTTGGCAACCTTAGCGATCCTCGCAGCGAGCTTTATTCTGTCGCTGCTTGTCAGCCGCAGGGGTAAAAAAGCCTCAACGGGTGACGCAACCGACGACTGGAATATCGGCGGACGCAGTTTGCCGCTGTTTGTTGTAATCGGCACCCAGTTCGCCAGCGCCATGGGCGGCGGCGTGCTGGTCGGCCAGGTGGGCAACGCCTATAACAACGGCTTGGCGATGCTGATTTATTCATTCTTTGCGGTGTTACCGTTTCTGATTTTTATGCTGATCGGCAACTGGATCCGCGCAAACGAATTTGAAACCATTCCCGATATGCTGGGCAGTTTTTGCGACAACGACCTCTTTGTCCGGATACTGTCCTCTGTCCTGACCATTCTTGTCCCCTTCGGCTGGCTGATTAACCAGTTGACGGCGTTTGCGAAAATCTATCGTGAGATCACCGGCATCCCTCTGGAGATACTGATCGTATCCATGGCCGTTATCAGTATTCTTTTCGTGATGCCCGCCGGCATGAAAACCGTGGCCTGGACAGACTTCTTCTTTGCCTGCTTCATGATTCTGATGATGGTCGTCACCTTCGTTTTTGTGGCGAAAAACGGTGGCTCCCTGGCAGAGGTCAAGGCGGCGCTTCCCGAGGAGATCATCGGCTTCCCCAAAGGCTTTGTCAGCGTGGGCTGGACCACCATCTTCCTGTGGATATTCTCCACCGTGCCGGGCGGCATGACCAATCAGATGTATTTCCAGCGTATCTGCGCTATTAAGGAAAAAAAGCAAATTAATAAAAGCCTTGCCATCACCTGCATCGTTACGCTGATCGCCCTGGGCTGGTCTTGCTTCCTGGGCATGGGCATCCGCGCCATGAATCCCAACATCGAGGGCGAAAATGCCACCGGCTGGCTGCTGACCCAGTTGCCCGTTTGGCTCATTGCGCTGTTCGCCGGTCTGATCGTAGCCACGATCATGTCCACCATCAGCTCCGCCGCGCAGTCTGTGGTGGTGAACATCACCCACGACATCTACCAGCAGCTCCATCCCGAGGTCAGCAGTCAAAAGGCGCTGAAGCTCTCCCGCCTGCTGTCGGTGCTGGTCATGGCGGTGGCCTGCGTGCTGGCCATTCTCTTCCCCCATGTGCTGACCGTTCTCGTCACTACCTACGCCTACTCCGCCGCCGGTCTTGCCGCGCCCATGTATCTGGGCTACGCCCTGCGCAAAAAGAACAAGGTCACGACCATGGGGCTTCGGGCCAGCATGATTTGCGGCATTCTGGGATGCATTATCAGCACACTGCTGAAGTCCACGATTCCCTATGTGATCTGGGGCATTCTGGCCTCTGTCGTAGCCCTGTTCTTGGTCAGCGCCCTGACCAAGGGTTCCGCAAAGGCCTTGGAAGAATAAGCTTTACCTGCAAAACAATCATTATTTTTTAGTAAAGGAGCTATCATTATGGAACACAAAACCCTGCTTCTGAATCAGTCTGACATTAACAGCCTCATCACAATGAAGGACATCGTCGAGATCGTAGACAAGACCTTTGTCGGCTTCGGCGAGGGCACGACCATCAACCCCACCAAGGTCAACCTGGACCTGGGCGAAACGGCCTCTTATCCTGATTACCACGGCTTTATGAATGCCATGCCTGCCTACATCGGCTGGGAGGACATTGCCGGTATCAAGTGGGCCGGCGGCTTTTTGGGCAAGCGCCGTGAAATGGGCCTGCCCTATGTAACGGCCATGATCCTGCTGATCGATCCCACCATCGGCGAGTTCAAGTGCGTAATGGACGGTGCTCTGATTACCAACCTCCGCACCGGTGCCCAGGCCGCCGTAGCCGCCAAGTATATGTTCCCCAACAAGAAGGAGATCTCCATCGGTCTGTATGGCGCCGGTATGCAGGGCCATATGCAGACCCTGGCCTTCGCCGAGCTCTTTGACATCAAGGAGCTGCGGGTGTACGATCTCTATCCCGCCGCCGCCGAGAAGTTCAAGGAGGACATGAAGGATGCCGTCAAGGGCGACATCATCGTCTGCTCCGATCCTAAGGATGCCTCTATCGGCGATGTGGTGGTGGGCTTCACCCAGTCCAAGGACAAGTACATCAAGGACGAGTGGATCAAGCCCGGCCAGATCGTTTTCCCCATGGGCTCCTACACCGAGTGCGAGGATGCTCTGCTGCTGAATGCGGATAAGATCATCGTTGACCATGTGGGTCAGTGCATGCACCGCGGCGCGCTGCACGATGTGGTGGCCGACGGCAAGCTGAAGGAAGAAGACATCTATGCCACCATCGGCGATGTGGCCGTGGGCAGAAAGCCCACTGATGCAGCCAATGAGCGCATTATCTGCGTGCCCATCGGCACCGGCGCCATGGATATCGCCGTGGCCGGTATCGTCTATAAGCGCGCCCTTGAGAAGGGCCTGGGCGGCACCTTTGAGTTCCTGTAAGCAATAGTCCTCCATTTTTGTTCCAACCACATAAAGCACATAGCGAGAACCCCGGCTGCGCATTGGGCGCAGCCGGGGTTCTCATCTCTCTATCCTATTCCTACTCTTTTGCGCGATGCGGCACCGCCTTTCGGTGCATCATGTCCCCGCCGTCATCCATTATGCTTTTCCTCCGCCCAGAGCTTTTCGGCCTCGGGCTTCCAGCAAGCGGCATAGGCCTTGCACTTCTCGCACAGATGCTCGGCACTCTCCGGAGCCTCCAGGTCGGTGGAGTGGGCGCCGCTCTGGGCCACCATCTTCGGCAGCAGCTGGGGGTTTTCCAGCATGGGGCAGGGACGCAGCTTTTCATTATTATGTATCATCCACCCCCCACCTTTTTGACAAAGCTAACATCGCAAAGCAGAACTTTTCCCATTGTTCCAATGTCATCTGTGACGGGTCGCCCTCGCGGATACGCATGGTACGGCGGATCTCTTTGGGGATCACCACGCGGCCAAGGTCGTCGATGCGGCGCACGATTCCGGTTGCTTTCATATATAAAAACTCCTTGCTGCATATTATTGTACGCCTATTATTTGTCAAATCTTCGGTTTTATGCCGCAAGGGTCAATTTTTTCCGCAGGTCATCGGGAGGATCTTCGCTTTAATTTTGCCGGAATTGCGCGGAGCTTTGCCCACAGGGTTTTGTTTTTTTCAATCAAATCATCCATTCTCTGTAATTCGCAAAGAATACATTTTGGAACTATTATTTTCTGTATGTACCACGATGTAAATCTTGCGGACAACAGCGAGAATAAAAAAAGCACACCCTATGGGGAGGTTTGACGGTTACGCACGAAAACCCCCGGAGTCTCTTGTTATGCAAGAGACCCCGGGGGTGCTGTTTTATTTTGCCGCTTAGGTCTTTTCTTTTTGGCTTACGCCTCCCGCTCCTTGCGCTTCAGGACGAAGGCTGCGGCGAGGGCCGTCACGGGCAGGGCAATGACCCAAACCAGCACGCCGGTATCGCCGGTGGCGGGGGTATTGCTGCCGCCGGTCTGAATGGCCACATCGGTCATGTCATAGAGCCGGGTCTGGGCGTTTACGAAGCGGTAGTAGGCCGCCAGGGCATAGTAGCCCTGCTCGGTGGCCATGCCGTTCCGCTCGCCGCCAGCGGTGTGCCGGAATCCGCCGCCGGTGACATAGAACCCGGCCAGAGCATCCAGCACGGTGAGGCCGTTCTTCACGAAGCGGCTGTCCGCGGTGGGGTCGATGCCCAGGGCAGTGAGAGCTACGATGACCTGGGCGCAGGACTCGCTATTGATGGTGCCCCAGCTGCCAAAGCCGCCGTCGCCCTGCTGCAGACCGGAAAGCACATCCAGGGCCTTATCCACAGCGGCCTTCACGGTCTCGTTGGTCTTATAGTAGGGGGCCAGGGCCTGGATGGCCATAGCGGTCATGTCGGTGTCGGCCTTGGTGCCGCTGAGGGTCCAGCCGCCGTCCTCCAGGGCCGCGCCCAGGATGGTCTCAATCAGCTTCTCCCGGGTCACATCGCCCATAGTGGGATAGTTATGGCTATCCAGGGCAATGAGGGTGAAAATGGGGCCGTTAATGCCCTGGGTCTGCACATAAGCCATGTTATCCAGACCCTTGAGCAGGTTATGGCCGTCCACATTGGTGACATCCTTGCCGATGGCCGTCAGGGCCAGGATCACACGGGCGTTGTCGGTAACCTTGTTCCTATCCAGCCGCTCGTTCTTGTCGGCGTTCTCCCGGACAAATTTCACTACATTGTCGTAGTACCCGGCGGGCACGGGGCGGCCGCTGCGGGCCAGGCCGATGACCATCCACTCGCCGCCGGTGGAGTTCACCGTGGGAGTGCCCAGAGTACCCATGAAGTCGCCGGTGGTCTTGTAGATTTCCTGCAGACGCTCACTCTGCTCGGCCAGCACCTGGGCATAATCCGCTTCAGCGGCGGTGAGCTTGTCATAATTCTTGACCTGGGCCTGCTGGGCCTCCGTCAGAGCCTCATAGGCAGTCCGGGCGGCGGTGATGGCGTCCTTGGACGCCAGGGTCACCTGGCCGATGGCGTCGATCTTCTCAATAGCATCGTTTACATGCCAGCCCTCCAGCTTCAGGGACAGGGCGGGCAGCTGGGCCAGCATCGCAGAGGGAGTAGTACCGTACTGCATGTCCATGCCACCGGTATAGGACTGCATGCGGTGCGTAGGCTTACCGGCAAAGCCGCCCACCTTGATGGCGCCGGTAAGATCATAGCTCAGGCCGGTCCAATTCTCGGGAATGGTGATCTCGATCTGCTGGCGCACAGGGTTTCCGCTGAAGTCATATGCACCAAAAGTGCTGCCGGGGTTGGATTTGAAGAAGGTCCCATTCTCGCCCTTATAGTACACGGAGAAATTAAAGTTATAATAGCCGGACAGCTTTTCCTTGGGGCTGACCAGATCGTGGAACTGGATCTTCACCTTGTCCCCGGCCTTGAACTCGGTGGTCGCAGGGAGGACATTTCCGTCCGCATCCAGGAAGTCATAGCTGACGCCCCGGGCGGTGACCACCTGATAGGTCTTAACGCCGTCCTTCTCCACGCAGATGATATGACGGCCGGTGGTGAGGCCGGTGACCGTCACGGTGCCGTCGGCGGCCACGGTGACGCCCTTGGAGGTAAAGCCACTAAAGCGCATCTTATCGGTGACGGTGGAGCGGGCCACGGTGACGGTGCAGCCTTCCTCGGGCTTAAAGCTGTAGGCTGCGCCGGCATCGCCCAGGTAGAACAGAATATCGTGCTCGGCATCCAATGCCTTCTGTGCATCGTTTTTCACGGGGGCATCCATGCGGTCCATGGTCATATTGGTCTGGATGGCAGAGCCGTCCGCTCCCACGGAGACCACGAACACGCCGGTGAACTCCGGCCAGATGGCGGAGAATTCTTTGCTCTTCGTGCTGCTCTGCCCCTGCATATGGGTCATAGCGTCATAGGTCACCAGCACCAGGGCGGTGCCGTTTTTATTGGCACGCATAGAGGCCAGGGAGCTGTTATTTGCATCGGGGGTGATGGTCACCACATCGCTGGGCTGGCCGTTGAAGTCCACCACGGTGTAGTGTACATCCGGCAGGGCGATCTTAGCATTCACAAAGCCCTCAATGGCCTGCCAGCAGCGGAACACATCCAGCTCCCGGGTCTGCCCCTGCTCCAGGTTCAGATAGCCCTTCTCATTGATGTTCAGGTACACATTACCCAGGTCGTAAACATTCTTATTGAAGCGGTTCACGGTGTCCTTGGTGAAGGAGGCATCGCCGATGTGCAGATCCTCCTTGGTCACGGTGATGCTCTGGCCATCCTTGAGAGAGTCGAAGGTCCAGTAGGTCACACCGTCGGGATGCTGCACACGCACGAAGTGGTTCATGTTGCCGGCAGCGGAGGGACGGAATTTGGCCACCACCGTGTCCCCTACCGTCTCCACGGACAGGGGCTCTTCAAACTGATAGATCCAGTAGCTGCCGAACCGACCCAGGCTGATGGTGGAGCCGGCAGGCGCCGTGACGGTAATGTTGAGGGCTTCAAGTAAGCTGGCGCTAATGGACAGGGCACCCTTACCCGGGGCCGTGTCTGCCGAGCTCTTGGTGATTGTGAGAGGATTAAACTTACCGGCCTTATCGCCCATGGGCGATAAGGTCGCCTTGACGGTGTCGCCCTCAACAAAAATGCCGGAGGTGTGGGTAGTGCCCCAGCTGGTGGAGGTGCCCATCTCAGCCTTGCGGTTCATGCCGTCGGCGCCCACCACCTGGTAGTCGATGGTGTAGTCCGTATTCTCGACCCAGCCGCTGTTGGTGGCATAGATCTCATAGACGCGCTGGAAGGCGATGGAGGTGGTGTCCTCCGACACGGTGACAACGATGCCACCGTTATATTGGCCGGCCTCGTTATAGCCCTGGACCCAGTAGTTGCCCGCAGGCAGCTTCACATCGGCATACTTCAGTTTGTAGCCATCAGCCACGGTGGACTTGCCGGCCAGCAGGTCCACATCGCCCCTGACGCCGCCGACATAGCTATACAGCTTCAGGGACGCCAGCTGGGCGCTGTGCAGACCCGTCAGGTCCACGGTGACCACGGGGATCTCCTTGACCTTGGTGGTGGGGTTGAGCAGGACATAAACCTCCTCGTCCTCGTTGTCCGCGTTGCTCACAGCGGTGAGATAGCCGGTAAAGCCGTTGGTCACGGTGAAGGTGGCCTGGCCCTTTTCATCGGTGACAGCGCCGTCAATGACGGTGACAGCGCCGGTCTCGGGATCCATCCAGCCCAGCTTGGCCCCCTCCAGGGGCTTGGCTGCGGCCTTGAGGGAAGCGGGATCCTTATACAGGTAGCCGCTCATGGCATAGAAGCCGGTAACGGTGGCTGTGACCTTCTTGCCCACCTGCATTTCGGCGGGAGCGTCCACCCAGGTGTAATAATCGGAATAGGTAGTGCCGTCACTCATGACATAGAAGTCCACCACATCGCCGCTGAGCAGCGGGGTGTTGGTGACCATGGTGCCGTTATAACCGCCACCATAGGATGCGGGCGTGCCGTCATTGGGATAGCCGCCGTTGATATAGAAGCCGCTGGCATAGGTGTCTGTGCCGAAAATCTTGGAGATCCAGCCGCTGCTGCCCACAGCCAGATACTCCCCGGCTGTTTCCTTGGTAAATGCATCACCGAAGACCAGCTCATGGGCCTTGACCAGGGCATCCAGGGCGGTCACGCCCTCCAGTGCATCGGTAAAGCCGTATTTCTCGGCGTCAAGGGCGGAAACCTCCACCTCCTGGGGCGCGTGGAGATAGCTGCCCGCTGCCTGGGAGCGGATGGTGACCTTCACCGCCTGCTCTACAGTGATGGTGTACTCCTCCGCCTTTTCGGGTTTGTCGTTCATGCTGGGCCAGGCGGGATCGCCGCACTTCACGGTGATGACGGTGCCGTCTGCCACGGGGATCTTAGCCGTGCGCTTATACTCCGTGCCGCCCACGCTGGTGCGGACCTGGAAGTTCTTGTTGCTGGCGGTGGGCGTCACCACCACGCTGCTGACATCGGCGGCCAGCTTCAGCGTGTAGCTGTGGGTGTCCTTATCGAAGGCGGGAGACAGCTCGCCGGCACTGAAGGAGAGGGCCTTGACGGTATTGTCACTGCTACCCCAGCTGCCGCCCAGGTCATCGCCAAAGGCGCAGGTGTACATGATGCGGATCTCGTCGCCGCCCTCCAGCTTGCCGGCCGCCACGGTAAAGGCGCCGAAGCCTTCGTTGGCAAACCAGTCGTTGAGGGTGCCCATCCAGCCAGACTGACCGCCGCCGTCAAACGCAGCCAGGCCGTTGATCTCGCCGATGTAATTGCTTTCAGCGCCGGTCTGGGTGTACCCCTTGGCCTCCAGCGCCTTCACAACACAGCTCATCATGGTGGATTCCTCGGTGAGCTTCACCCAGGTATCCACCAGCTTGCCGTCCCAAGGGGCGCCTTTGTCTTTGGAATAGGTGGTGTTTTCCACGATGACATGGACCTGGCCCAGGTCATCGGGCGCTGCCAGCACGGAGGTGGGCACCAGGGACAGGGCCATCACCACCGCCAGCAGCAGGGAGAGGATCTTTTTCTTCATCTCTTGTTTCCTTTCTTTTACATTTTATGCAAACGCCTCTATAGCGGATTTGCTGAGGAATTGGGGGCGGAGCGGCTTAAACTCCGGCCCCCGTATGGAAAGATGCGGCTGCTGCGCCGCTTCGACTTGACAAAAAATCACCCGGCCGCCAAAAAGCAGCCGGGTGAAGCAAATTCTATACGACAGCTTCGGCTCCGGAGATGGCGGTGCCCGGGAGCAGCGCCTTGCGTATCTGACTTAGCCGAATAAATCGGCATCACAGTGACCGTCTCGCGGGGATTTTCACCCCATTCCGCCGCCGGGATAAACCCGACTCACGCTGTCCCTTTTTTCATTTCATTTGCATTGTAGCACAGAACTTTCCATATTTCAACAAGAAAATCAGGTGTGTCGAAAAAAAATCGTCGCAAGGCCATTCGCCCACCTCGTTTTCAGCGCATCTTCTGTTAAGGCCTCTCCCCGATTTATTATAGGAAAAATGCGTACAGAAATCATTCCGGAGCGTGAGGCAGGCGGAGGATTACAGGGTGCGGGCCGAGCTTTCCGCAAGCTGCAGAGGCCGAGTTAGCATTGGCCCCAGAAGGCGCTGCTATCAGCGGCGGTTTTTCTTTTTGCTTACGACCAGGGCGGCCATCACTGCGCCGCCGCTGACAACGGTCAGACTAAGCCACAGGAGCATATGGCTGCTGTCGCCGGTCTGGGGAGTCTTGGTGGCGTCATCCTTTCCGGGCTTATCGGTACTGCTATCACCGCTGCCGGTACTACCGGTGCTGCCGCTGTCGGAGAGCTTGTCGATGGCCGTGTTCTCGCTGCGCTTAGCGCCGCAAACGGTGCATTCCTCGTGCTTGATGCCGGTGGCCTCCTTGGTAGCGGCCTTGTCGATCACCCACTGGAAGCTGTGCGCTGCGGTGCCGGCCTTGTCGCCGCAATCACACGCATGCCAGTGATTGGCGTCATCACGCTTCCAATCCGCGGCGTAGCTGTGGGTATGAGCGGGGGGCGCATCCTTATAGGTGGCCTCGAGCTTCACAGCACCTGCGGGCATGGTGAAGGTGGTAGTCGCCTTGGTGGCGTCTGCCGGGGTGACACCGCCCTCCAGCACGACCCACTTATCAAAGACCTTGCCGGTTTCCGGTGCGTCCGCCGTAACGGTCACAAGGGTGTCCTGGGCGATCTTATCGGTGATGGGGGCGCCTGCAACAGAGGCCGTGCCCTTGATGACCGTGACAGTGTACCCGGGGGCAGTGGGATTCTTTACGAACCTTGTCTCGCCGCAGTCGGCGCGCTGGCAGGTGTAGAGAATTCCTTCGCTCTTACCCTGCGTTGCGGGGCTGCCGCCGTCCCAGTCGTGGCTGAGCTTATTAATGACATGACCGTAGCGGAGAATCTGTCCGCAGCCGACTGTACACTGCTGGTCGCCGCTATAGCCTGCGGCGGTGCATCCGGGCTTAACCTCATTGATCAGCTTGGAGTTGCCGGCAATTTCGTGGAGGGACGGGGTAGAGACGCCCTCGGAGTTATCCCGGCAGCACTCCAGGCACAGGCCGCAGTCCTCGCAGGACTCCTGGTTCAACAGGCATTCCTCGCACTGCTCGCAGGCCGTGTGGCAATCGATGCAGTGGATGACGCCGGTATCATCGTCGTCCACGCACTCGTCCACCGCACCGAAGCAGCTGTTGCACAGCGAGCAGTGCATCGGGTCGCTGTCATCGTTTGCGCAGTCATCGCAGAAGCCGCAGGAGTCGCAGATGGTTATGGAGCAGCAGGGGCCCTTATGGCATTCGCCGCACAGCTGGTCATCCTCGCCGATGTAGCACTTGGCGCAGGTGGAGCAGTGCGTTTCCTCCATGCACTCCGCGCACTTGTAGCACTCCTCGCACCAGTAGGGCGTGTCTCCAAAGCACACACCGCAGTCGTTACAATGGGTTTCAACCCAGCACTCGTAGTTGCAGTCAATGGTGCAGAACAGGCAGTCACACATATAATCGCTGCCAAAATGGTAGTGGTCGCAGTTAGGACAATCGAAGCCGTCGTCGTAGTCGTCCCAAAAGGCATGGGCGGGAACCACCAGACTCGGCATCAGTGAGACCAGCATCACAAGCGCCAACAGGACGCTGACAATGCGCCTCCGCGTGTTCGTTTTTATCATACTAACATTTCCTCCCTTAAAATGATCTCGAAGATTTTTCTGCGCATTTTGAGTTTGGGTATAAGCCGTAGTTTTTTGTCGATCACAGAGGACGCCGCTTTTCGATGCAGCAAACGCCTCCTTTTAGGTTATATGATTATAGCAAAAAACCGGGGCACCGTCTGTCCTCAAAAGTGAGGACAAATGCAAGAGAAAATGTAAACAAATTGTGAACAAATGGGCGTTTTGCCTTTGGTTTGCAGGCAAATCCCCGCCTGTCCGCAAGGGCAAGGCTCTGCGGCGCGGTCTGTGTGCCTTCGGGAAAGGCGTCTCTCCGCCGCCGCGGCTGCAGCTGCATCTCCATCCGGTAACCGACTGCAAAAAAAGATTGCGATGTCGCCGCTTAGCATCCACTTCTCCCCGGTGCTGCTATACTGCCGAATCTAACCGGCATGGCCGGATTATGGACCGCACTCGGTGGTTTCTATCTGCTCCAAAACAGGGTTGACTTTCCGTTAAAGCGCCCTATAATAGTCTTTACAAATACCAATATAGGGAGGAATAGCCGTGGGACGCAGCGAAGATAAAATGTGGGAAGCGTGGGGACGGACAAACGCGCTGTACACGGCATGGTGCGCCGCCGCAGGGCAGAATCAGTACCGCGTAATCGTTTTATATGCCATAGATGCACACGCGCCTATCACGCAAAAGCACATAGCGGATTACACCGGACTGTCGAAGCAAACGGTCAGCACCGTCATGCGGGCGCTGAAAGAGGAAGGGTTTGTTTCCCTTCAAGCCGGCAAGTCGGATCGCCGGGAGAAAAAGGTGTACCTGACGCAGAAAGGAAGGCTCTACGCAGCGGAAGTCCTTTCCCCGCTGCACACGCTGGAGCAGCGGGTGTTCGACATCATGGGCGCAGATCGTATGAAGCAGATGACGGATGCCATCACCCTATTCAATCTTGTTTTTGAAAAAGAAATGGAGACCCAGGCAAATGAACACCGCACTGAATAAGAAATACTTTTCCCATGTCATTCCCTCCATCCTCGCGTTCGCATTGTCGGGGGTTTACACCATTGTCGACGGCTTTTTTATCGGGCAAAGCCTCGGCGACACAGGACTGACCGCTATTACCCTGGGCTATCCGATTTCGGCGCTGGTGGGTGCCATCGGCACAGGGCTTGGGCTGTCGGGGGCGATTCGCTTTGCGATCCTGAGCGCACAGGGGGAAACCCAAAAGCGGCAGGAGTGCTTTTCCGGGACAACGCTGCTGATGCTGATTGCCGCCGCTTTATTGACGGCGACTTTATTTGCCTTTGCCGAGCCGATTCTGTATCTGCTGGGCGCAAGAGGCGATATGCTGGCGCTCTGCGTTTCCTATGCCCGCGTCATTGCACTGGGCGCCGTCTTTCAGCTACTGGCAACCGGCTTCGTCCCGTTTATCCGTAATATGGGCGGCGCGACCGTCGCCATGATCGCCATGATCCTCGGATTTGTAACCAATATCGCCCTGGACTATGCCTTCGTGTGGGCTCTGAGCTGGGGAATGGCCGGCGCCGCATGGGCCACCATTATCGGCCAGGCCGTGACCATGATCGTGGCGGTCCTCTTCTTTCTTGTGAAAAAGAGCAGGTTTTGTCTGCCGGGGCCGCGGGAGCTATGCAGGCTCTGGAAAAATGTCCTCACCGTCGCCATTTCGCCCTTCGGACTGACCTTTTCTTCTACGATCACGATGCTGTTTATAAATCGCTTCCTGCTGCTATACGGGAATGAGCAGGCGGTGGCGGTTTACGGCTGCATCGGCTATATTACCTCGATCCTCTATCTGCTGCTGCAAGGGGTAGGCGACGGCAGTCAGCCGCTGATCAGCCAGTACTACGGAAAGGGTGACCACCGTTGCGTCCGAGCCACCCGAAAGCTGGCCTATGTGACCGCCATCGTAGTCACGGCCGTCTGCATGGCCGGCGTCTATCTCGCCAGAGCAAAGGTCGGCACGCTGTTCGGTGCGTCCCAGGAGGCAAATGCCGGGGTCATTCAATACCTGCCGCTCTTCCTGGCAACGCTGCTTTGTCTGGCGTTTGTCCGCATTACAACATCCTACTTTTACGCAACGGAAAAGAACAAACTTTCCTACCTTCTGGTGTATGCCGAGCCGGTCTGCACGCTGCTGATGCTCCTGATTCTGCCGCCCGTGCTGAAGCTGACCGGCGTTTGGCTTGCCGTGCCGATCGCCCAGGTCCTTACCTTTGTGATCGCCTGGGTGGCCAAGAGGCGTGTGGATGCGAAAATTTAGAACGGCGCTGTGGACAGGGACGAGAATCGGCACGCAGGCGAAGCATAGCATATAAGCAGAAAGCGGATGCGTGCCGCTCCGCTTGTGAGGTATATTTTCAGGGAAGCCGACTAAACGCGGCGTCCCATAAAAAGCCCCCTTAGCGCAGCCTCGATTTTTCGAGTGTCTGCACTAAGGGGGCTATATTCCTCGTCCGGGGTCTCCTCTTTTATGCCGTGGGGAGCGCAGCGGGAGCCGTCATAGACAGTTGGACGGGCCTGCGTGGGCTCCGCATGGTTTTAGCGGCTCTTACGCTTCAGGGTGACGGTCACGGGGATCATCGCCACGGTGAAGGAAGCGGCCAGGACCCAAACGATGATGTTGCCGGTATCGCCGGTCTTGGGGGCATCGGGCTTGCCGGTATCGCCGGGAGTGCCGGGATTCACGGTACCGGGATCGGCAGGCTGCTTCACGCCCTCATAGGCGGAGGCGGTCAGGCTGCGGGAGAAGATGAAGTTGCTGATGAAGCTGTACTCATCGGTCTGGTGCGTCTTGTGGTTCAGGACATTGGCAAACAGGGCGAGATCCAGATTGCCGCTCTGATACTCGAAGCCCACCACACCATTGTTGAAGCGTCCGAACTGCTCGGTGAGCTCATCACTCGTCAGGCAGATGCAGCCCTGGAGCGGATCCTTGCCGGCATTCTGCACCAGAACGGTGGCACCCTGGGGAATTTCGGTGAACCAGTTGGTGCCATACATGTACATTACATCGTCACCTTCGCTGATGTAGTTGGCGTTGACCAGGGTGTTGTTGGGATACAGCACGCGGCCCAGGAAGTCGGTGCCCATGTCGCAGGCGCTGAGTGCCACACCCAGACCCCGCAGGAAGTTGTCGTTTCCTCTGAAAGCGGCGGTGCCATAGGCCATGTAGGGAGTGCCGGCCTTCACTGCGCCCAGGGCCTCGTCGCTGAGCTTCTGGGAGCCCACAATGACGTTGGCCTTGGCCAGGTCCTCGGTCATGGTGAAGCCCATGCCGGTCAGAGCCAGCCAGTCGAAGCGGTAGTTATAGGAGCCGGCGCGCAGGGTGGCCTCCACATAGCCGGAGGTGTTATTGGCAGGCTTGCCGGGCAGGAACACCTGGGGATTGAGCAGCACGGCGGCCTTGTAGCCTGCGCCGTATACGCCGGTGGCGGTGATGACATAGTCCCCGGCGATGGTGAGGAAGTCCGCATAAGAGCAGATGAAGTTGCCCTTCTCGGCACCCTCGGTGATCATGCCAACGGTCTTACCGGCCCGCAGCAGCGCGTTGACGGCGGCGGCGGAGTCGTTGGAGACATTGTCGATGATGACATCGGCGTTCTTCACGCCATCAAACTGTGCAGCGAAGGTGGACAGATAGGTCAAGGCTTCGCTATAGCTGATGGTCTCGGGGCAGGCGTCCATAATGGTCTTATAGGCGGCGGGCTCGGCCACGATGATGCGGTCATAGCCCCGGGCGTTGCTGCGCTGGGCAAAGCTCTCGGAGTACAGGCCCTGCCACACATTGATGAAGGTGCCGTCGAACAGCTGGCTGTTGGCCAGGGAGCGCTTGGCCTGATACATGGGTACCACCATCGTACCGGCAGGATAGGTCACGCCGTTGTAGGTGAAGGCCTTGGAAGCCACATTGACCTTTACATCGTTGCGGGTCAGATACTTCATCTCAGCAGCGGCATCGTACAGATTCTTCTGGTTGACGCTGTCCATGGGGATGATGTAGCACTCGGGATAGAAGTTGCCGTTCTGGCCCTCGCCGTTGTACACAGGGCGCATCAGGTCCGCCTGCTTACCGGCCTGGTCGTACTGGTCCACATACCAGGGGCCCACCAGCTCGTTGGAGTTGGTGTTGTTGACGCCCCGAGAGAACAGCTTGGCCTGGATGGTCAGCATGTCGATCTTATTTTCCTGGATGTACATTGCCTGGGTCATCAGACCGTAAGGTACGATCAGCTCGGAGGAAATGTCGCTGTAAACGGGCAGCTCCCAGGTGATACCGGCGGTACCGATCAGCACAGGGAACTGGGAGCCGTAGGCAGTGGTCATGTCATCCCAGGGCTCGGTCCAGGCCACACCGGAGGGAGAGCTATCGTCTGTCCGCAGGAAATCACGATAGGGCATCTCAAAGCTGTTGTGGTCGGGGTTATTGGCGATGGCGCCCATACCCACGGCCTCACCCAGCTGGATGAACTGCTTGGCGATCAGGTCGTACTCATAGTTGGGCTCGTGAGGAGGCGTGCAGGGCTCAATGAGCATGGCCTCCACGCGGCCGTGGATCTCGGTGAACACCATGGGGTTGAACTTATTCACCAGGGCCATGGCGTTGGAGTCCTCAAAGCTGGTCTGATTGGCCTCGTCACGGTTCGGGTCATAGCCCAGGCCGAAGGTACGGGTCATGTGCTCGTAACCCTCGATGTTCTGCTCGGGAACGATGACCATGAACACATCGCTCAGCAGCTCCTTGACATTGACCTCATTTTCCTTGACATTGTAATATTCCGCCAGATTCAGCGGGCCGGAATACAGGCTGTCGTTGGCCTTATAGCCATTTTCACCGCGGATAAAGCCGATGTAGGAGGCAAAATCCTTGATCTGCTTGGGAACGGCCACGCCCTGCCGGGCCATCTCCTGTTCCAGCAGCGCCTTACCGGCTTCGGTGAAGCCATCCAGGGTGTTAACATTGATGGTCTCATTCTCCAGCAGGAGGTGGGCAAACTCCAGAATGCCGTTGACGGCGGCGTTCTCATTGGAGTGAACATTGGAGGCGAACATGGGGACCCGCAGGTCATTAAACTCGCCGTTGGCCAGCTTGGTCAGGACCAGGTCGGGGTCGGACTCCACCAGGTCGGTGTAGGCCAGCCACTTGTCCACAGACGCCTTGGAGTCGGCAACGATCAGATAGGGCATATCATAGCCGTCCACGGTGGTATGGCCCATGGACTCCTTGGCCACATACAGGTCGGTATCCATGGCGGCCAGGGCATCGATGTCGTCATACAGCTCATACACGGTGCGGAAGCTGTCGTAGGGAACTACCTTGGCATGAACGGAGCCCACCGCCTTTTCACCGGCGGTGACATGCAGGGTGTAGTAGCCGCACAGGTCTAGATACGCACCGCCGTTGCTGTGGGGGGCGCTGTAATCCACATTGCCGGAGCGGGTACCGAAGTAGCAGTTGATGTTAATCCACAGCTTCAGAGAGACCTTGCCTGCCTCATCGACGGAAATGCCCATCTCCGTAACGGTGAACATCGGCTGGGGCTGCTGGTCCTGCTTCCACTGGGTCATCCAGGTGTCCAGCTTACCGCCCTGATAGGGATAGGGGAATTTTTCAGGATTCAGATAGCCCCGGGTGCTGTCGCGGTCCAGGGACAGGGTCAGGTCGCCGCTCAAAGCGGTGCCCAGCTCTTCCTTCGTCATGTTGGTAGGAACGGTGACCATCGCCTGGGCATCCTCCGCCAGGGAGATCTGCCAGTCGATGTCGGTATATGCGGGGTAGGTATTCGCCAGGGACTTGCCGGGGACGCGCGTGTCCTTTGCCACATCTGCAACGCTTGCAAAGGCAGATGCCGGGAATACGAGAGCGAGGATCAGGACAAACGCCAGAATCTTCGTCGTCAGACGGGATTTTGGTTGCTTCATAATTTTCTCCTTTTCTTCTCTTTCTTTTCCGTGGTGGTCCTTGGTGGTCGTCCAGCGAGAGCCGCCGCTCCGGCTTAGGGCCTGCCGCCAACTGCTCCGGCCTGCCGAAAAACCGGTGCCGCACTTACCCTCACCGGATCGTTGGTTTCAGCTTAACATGCCCCGCCTACATTGTCAACCTATACAAGCATAGGCAATATAGCAGAAAAATCTTTGTGCATATTTGTTCATTCTGCTGCTATATTTCCCCATCATACACACGCACAGATGTAGGCTGATTTTTCGGGCAGGGCGACGATATTGACACCTTGCCGGGATCTACAGCCTAACCGTCTACCGAAGCGTGACACTTCGGTGACAGATAGGCGCGTTAGAATGTCCGTAACGCCAGTAAAAATCAAAACCTCCGGCTAAGCCGGAGGTTTGACCAGGCCCTATAAGGGCCCATTACGGACGAAGCCCCGCAGGAAATTTCCGTCCCCGAATTGCAAAATTCGCTCCGGAAGCCTTTCCTGTTCCGGCAGCGCTGCCGTCTGTCGAGTAAGCCGAGACACAGGAACATCTCCACATGATATATCTGTGATATATCATGTGCCGCCGCTATACCTCTGTCAACTCTTTTTTCGGAAAAACGGCACGCCATATTTCAGCAGAAAAATCGGGTAAGTCGGCTAAAACCGCCAGGTTGCCCGTCTCGTTTTCTGCGCTTCTTCCGTGTATAAAAATTTTAAAATAACCGGCTTTTCCTTCAGTGAAGCTCATTGTCCCTTTTATCCGCACTTCAAAATGCTGATTATTTATGATACAATAGTTTAAAGTATACGGGCTTCCAGGGCAGCGTCGGGCATCAGGAGCTTGCGGCGTGGGTTGAAGGACTTGGACTTTGAAAAGAGTACAAATCGAATTTATTAAGGAGGATATGGATGAAACTGTTTTTATGTTCGCACTTTTCAAGTGTAGGAAGTTTGATAAAAGAAGAAATTGATAACAAGAAAGTCGCATTTATTCCCACAGCTTCGTTGCGTGAAGGCTATACCGGTTATGTCGGCTCGGCTCGAAAGCTATTCAATAAACTGGGAGCAGCCGTAACGGAAATTGATATTTCAACGGAGGCTTATTTAACGATACAGTCCGTTTTTGAAGATGCGGATGTGATATATTTTACTGGTGGAAATTCTTTCTTCCTTATGGACCAGCTCCGTAAAACGGGAACGGATGAGCTATTGAAGCAGGAATTGGCAAAAGGAAAACTGATGATCGGTGAATCGGCGGGTGCGATTATATGCGCTCCAACTATCCAATATATTGAACAAATGGATAAAAAGCCGGAGGACTACTCACAAGAAGATGATGCAGGGCTTGATTTGATTGATTTCTATGTTCTTCCGCATTATCTTACAGCACCATTTAAGAAAGTTACCGAGAAAATAATGACTGAATTTTCGGATTTGAATCTATGCCCAATTAACAACCGTCAGGGAATTGTAATTGATGGTGAAGGTTCAAAGGTTATTTGCAAAGACTAATTTGAAAATTCAAGTTTAACGGACAGGAGATGATCGCATGAGAATTCTATATGAACTATCTTGGCTATGGGAAACGCTGGGCATTGCACTTTTGGCTGCGGTTGTCTGCATGGCTTGCGTCGCGCTGATCTGCAAAGCAGCAAAGAAGAAACTCAGCAAAAAGGTGTTGGCAATCATCGGTGCTGCGGCCTTTGTGGGCGCGATTCTGGCGGTCATTCTGATCGCCCGGACACCGATGCCCCTTTGATAGGACGGAGCGTTTGCAGGAAGCGTATGCGTTTGGGAAAAGAATTTACTAAACAAATTAGGATTTGTGAAATCCACATATTTTAAGAAGGAGCCTTCGCTTATGCGAAAGCTCCTTCTTTGCACACCTTACTTTTTCAGCTTCAAGCCGTCGCGGAACGCTTCACCCACGCGCTCGGTGACCTTGTAATAGCCATGGGTGTAGGGGTCAAAGGCGATGGCATTGACTTTAGACATATCAATTTTTCCGTCCACCATAACGCTCTCATCGGCAGTGACATTGACTACCTTACCGATGACGCCGCAGCCATACTCATTGTTCTGATACTCGATGAACTTGCACTCCAGACAAATCGGGAACTCGTTGATGACCGGCGCATCGACGGCTTCGGCTTTGCTTGCGGTCAGACCGCTGCGGGCAAATTTGTCGCCTACTTTATTGCCGGACTCCACGCCGAAATAATCCGCCTCGACCATGTGGGCGGCATCGGCAATGCTGACGGTAAATGCGCCCCGCGCCTTGATGTTCTGCACAGTTTTGTGGGTCTCGGTGAGGTTCAGCGCAACGGTGTCCCGTTCCTGCATGGTGCCCCATGCGGCGTTCATGACATTCACACTGCCGTCCTCGTTGTAAGTTGCAACCATCAGAACCGGCATGGGGAAAATGCCTTCGGTATTTTTCAATTTTGTTCTCATGATAACTCCTCCTTGTGATCATATTGACAGGACTGTTCATCCTGCTTATAATTATACGCAGGAAAATCAGAAATTCAAGTACTGGTAATTATGACAGGTACTATCCTTGGAGAAAGCAAATGATAAAGAACTATATTGAGAACGCCAATTTTGAGGACACCGGCTTTGCCTACACGCTGTCGCTGATCTCAGGCAAGCACAAGATGGTCATTCTCTATTGTCTGATGGAGTTTGAAACCGTGCGGTTCAATGAGCTGAAACGGTATCTGAAAACCATTTCCGACAAGACCCTCAGCATGAATCTCAAGGAGCTGGAAGCAGACAAACTGATCGTCCGCACCGAGTATCCGCAGATCCCGCCGAAGGTGGAATATACGCTTTCGGAACGAGGAAAATCGCTGATGACTGTGCTGGATCAGCTCTGTGTCTGGGGCGAGGAGAATCGACTGACAGAGTGACAACTTCCAGTTTGCGGAAGGAGGTATAGAAGATGAAACAACACACATACATCGCAATCGACCTGAAATCCTTCTACGCCTCCGTGGAGTGCAGGGAGCGCGGCTTGGATCCTCTGGACACAAATCTTGTTGTTGCGGATGAAAGCCGGACGGACAAGACTATCTGCCTTGCCGTTACTCCCTCTCTCAAGAGCTACGGTATCTCCGGGCGTGGGCGGCTGTTTGAAGTCAAGCAGCGGGTGAAAGAAGCGAATGTCGGGCGGCAGCACGACGCACCGGGACACAGACTGGACGGCACATCGCACTTCTTCTCGGAGCTGCAAGCAAACCCGTCTCTGGCGATTGACTTCATCATCGCGCCGCCTCGGATGGCGTACTACATGGAGTACAGCACCCGCATCTATCAGGTCTATCTCAAGTACATTGCGCCGGAGGACATCGTAGTCTACTCCATCGACGAGGTGTTCATGGACGTGACGGACTACCTGAATACCTACAAGCTCTCGGCACATGACCTCGCCATGAAGATCATCCTCGACGTACTTGAGACAACCGGCATCACAGCAACCGCCGGGATCGGTACGAATCTTTTCCTCTGCAAAGTGGCAATGGACATTGTGGCGAAGCACATCCCCGCCGACAAGAACGGCGTCCGCATTGCGGAGCTGGATGAGATGAAGTTCCGGCGTGAGCTTTGGACGCATCAGCCCCTCACGGACTTCTGGCGCGTAGGTCGAGGCATTGCCAAGAAACTTGAACAGAATGGAATGTTCACCATGGGCGATGTTGCCCTCTGTTCCGAGCGGAACGAGGACTTGCTTTACAAGCTCTTCGGCAAGAATGCGGAATTGCTCATCGACCATGCGTGGGGCTGGGAGCCAACTACCATTGAAGCAATCAAGGCATACCGTCCCAGCTCCAACAGCCTCAGCTCCGGTCAGGTATTGCACTGCCCCTATGAGCCGCAGAAGGCGAAGCTGGTTGTCCGGGAAATGACGGACTTGCTTGTGCTGGACTTGGTGGACAAGGGGCTTGTCACCGATCAGATGGTTCTTACCGTTGGCTATGACATTGAGAACCTGACCGATCCGGCGCGGCGGGCAAGGTATCACGGCGCGGTGGAGAAAGACCCCTATGGTCGGGAGATTCCCAAACAGGCGCACAGTTCTATCAACCTTGGCGAACACACATCATCCACGCGCAAAATAATGTGTGCTGTGTCAGAACTCTTCGACCGGATTGTGGACAAGAATCTGCTTGTCCGCCGTATGTATGTTGTAGCAAATCATGTCCTGCCGGAAGCGGACGCGCCGAAGAAAAACGGCGGTGCTGTCCAGCTCGACCTCTTCACCGACTATGCCGCCGAAGAGGAAAAACAGAAAGCCGAGGACGCTGCCTTGGAACGGGAACGAAAAATCCAGAAAGCGGCTCTCGCCATCAAGAAGAAGTACGGAAAGAACGCCATCCTCAAGGCAATGAATCTGGAAGAAGGTGCAACGGCGAAAGACCGTAATGCGCAGATCGGCGGGCATAAGGCATAAAGGATCAAACTAATCGGAATTTGATGAAGGAGTGTGATTGTATGAAAAAGGTATGGACATATTTTGCGATAGGCTGTGTAGTCGCAATCATAGGTATGTTCTTTTCTGACATTTGCGGAGATTTCTTCAATGGTATGGATTATGGAAGTGCTTGTGTATTAGGAATAGGAATGTATCTTTGTGTGGTAGTTGTTACTTGCACAGGTATTATTGTTTCAAAAATCAGTTCCAAGCCAAATGAAGATACTCCTGAAGAAAAAGAAGAATGACCAATCCCAGTTTATCTAAGAGGTGAGATACAGAATGCGTATGAACAATAGGTACGACGAGATTATGGGGCTTCCTCACCACGTCTCCAAGACGCGGCCACAGATGCCCATGTCAGATCGGGCGGCGCAGTTTGCTCCCTTCGCCGCCCTCACGGGCTACGACTCCGCTATCAAGGAAACCGGGCGTCTGACCGACGAAAGGATCGAGCTTGACGAGGAAGCGCTGACCGCATTGGACAGGAAATATCAGCTTCTCATAGAGGCCCTCGATGATGCACCGAAAGTCACCATCATCTACTTCCAGCCCGATGAGCGGAAAGCGGGCGGCCAATATGTATCCGCAACCGGCACGGTCAAAAAGGTCGATACTTTTGGCCGGCGAATCCTCCTGCAGGACGGCACAAGGATTCCGCTGGACAGCGTCTATGACCTGCGCTTTTAGCTTTGGTAATCACGGTGCAGTCGTAAAAGATCCCCATAATTGGAAGATGGCCGAAATGCGTTTTCGCATTTCGGCCATACAGTGTGTCAAAAAGCCTCGCAGAGTTTGCCGCCCGCAGACGGCAAAGAAATATAATCATTTTCTCTCGCGACATGTGCGTGAGAGAAAATACAGCTCGGGCTGCCAGTGTGGAATTTGTCCGTCATAGACGGACAAATTATGCGCGCAGCAGACCGCAAGCCTTTTGTCGGAAAAACCCGGAGGGTTTTTCGACAGTCGCAAACGCCGTATCGCTACGACGCTTTTGCTTTGCCGGGGAAAGGGGGTAAGGGGTATATTCCGTTATCTGTCGTGCTTTTTCTTTCTGCTGAGGGCCGCTGCGCCGGTGGCTGCGCCGCCGCCGGCAAGCATCAGGACAAGCCACGAGGAAAGGCTGCTTGTATCGCCGGTGGGGGGAGACTTCGGCAGCTTCGCCGTTACGGTGTCGGCCTTGGCGATCTCCTTGGTGCCGTCTTTGTCACTGTAATACTTTCCGCAACCTTTGCAGTACCAATACTCGATATTGCCCTCGGCATCCTCGGTGGCCGCCTTGGCGGGGATATGCTTCAGGTCGGTGTGGTTTTTCGGGTCAAGCTCACCGTAAGCCTTTCCGCAGACCTCGCAAACTGCCTTTTCGGTGCAAGTCGCCTTGCCGCCGGTATGCCCGTCGTTGACCGTCACGGTCATTTCGGCGGTGTTGCCCGCCTTATCGGTGACAACGATTTTCTGCTCGCCGTCTGCGGGAGCGAGGGTAAAGCTGCCGTTTTCGTCAAGCGTGACCGCCGTGCCGTTTACGGTGACGGTGTCCACATACTTTTCCTCAACGGTGACCGTCTGCGCCTCGCAGTAGGTCTTGCCGGCCTCTATGCCGGAGATCACCGGCCGAACATTGTCAAGCGTTACGCGGTCGGAGCGAAGGTATGTTATGTTCAGGCTCTCGTCAACGAGCATTGCATAAACAATATGCTCCCCGTTGGGGTCTATGCCAAACGGCTCCTCGTACCCGCTGAATACGAGGGATTTCAGTTCCTCTTCGGAAAGATCCCGATCGGTCACCAGATAAGAGACAAACACGGTTCCGCTGTTGTCGGCGGCGTTTATCGTCACCGTCTGCGTGTCCTTAAAGAACAGGCCGAAGGTGAGCTTATTCAGGAATTCCTGCCATTTATTGGCACCTATGATAATTTCGCCCGTGGGCTTTTCGGTGTCTTTCCACTGCGCCGTCAGCGTGGTTACAAGCGCCGGAACGCTGCCGCCGGGGGCGTACAGGTTTCCATCGCTGCCAAGCCACATAAAGTAGCGGCCTGTATTTCCGGCCGGGCGGGTCAGCCCGCCAGACGCGGGAGCGGTAAATGCACTGCCGTTTTTCACAATGATTTGAATATCCTCGGAGCTGCCGCCCAGCTTGCCGCCGCCAAGGGCAAGGGCAACCGTCTTCAGGCTGTCGGCGGCAAGATCTGTCGGCAGCTCAAGGACGGGGCGGTAACCGACATGTGTATCAAATCTTGTGGGCGCCCCCCCAAGCTGATTACGACCGCTGCGCACAGATCTGATTATACTGCCGCTGGTGTTTGTATCCTGTCCCCATGCCCAGATTTCCGACCATGACGGCGTTGCAAGCAACAAATTTTTAATAAAACCGGAATCCTTAAAAAGGATCTGATCCCACTCGTTGTTCTCCGGAATACCTTGGGAAGCAGAAAAGGCGTAGGTATTGCCGATAGTAGGAGCACGAAGAGTATAATCAACATCATTCACAGTGCAGGAGTTACCGAAAATAAAGTCTGATGCGCTCAGCGTATCATAACTTACGTCTGTTGTGAGTATATGATCAGCCATGAACAGACTGTGCCGATATGCATGGCCGTAAGGCGCACTGCTGTCTGCAGTATTGGCAGCCTTGTCAGAGGAGTCAAGTACGCCGCCCGATGCAGGCTTCAGCACATAGCCATCCAATGTTCCTACATAGGTAAAGGGTACATAGTGTAATGTGGTATCGGGAAGATTAGCGTTCACCGTACCGGGAATGCTCTCGTCCGACAGATCAAAATAATAGGTTTTGCCGACTTCAACACCGGAAAACTGCTGGGCCGTATCCCATCGTGCCGCAACACATATATGATCATTAACAACATCCCTTGTAAAATCCCACTTAGTACCGTCTGCCTTATACCAGCCGAGGAAGGTGCTGCCGGTGTTGCTTGTTGGAATTTCCGGCTCGACAGCCAGGTTTAAACTTTCAGAAGACATTATCTGCACGGCATATGGCGCGCCGTTAGCCAAGTAAACAATCTCACGGGTCGTTCCGTTGGAAGGCGGAACATAAAAGAGACCGTATTTGACGACACCGTAGCTGTCTGCATCAAATACATTCACCTTTTTTCTGAAGACAGTGACCCCGGCAAGGTCGTCGCGGGTGGTGATCTTACTGTTCTCCCTGAGAGCCACCGTTGCGTCAACCTCGCCGCCGTTAGCGTTCATGATAGCCCAAACTTCCAGATATATGCCGGGATCGTTTCCGCAGCCTACGATCCTGCCGCCGGTCATGGTGAATGTACCGAAGCTTACATATACGCCGCTGCCTAATTTATCGGAATCACAGCCGACTATATTACCGCCGGTCATAGTGAATTTCGTATCAGCCGAGACAGCGACTCCACCGCCGCCGGAACGCTGTTCGGTTCCGGTGCTTGTGATAATACCGCCATTGACGAGCATATCGCCGTTTTCATCAAGCTGCCACCGACCGTTTTTATCATCTGCTTTAAAACGGTGCTGGGTTGTGGGTCTGCTGTCGATAAGCGTCAGGTCGCCTATTTTTTGGTTTTTCTTTTCCACCCGGATAACAGAATCATTTCCGGTCATTTTCAGCATGTATCCGTTGAGATCAAGAGTGACGGTACGGGTCACGCTAAATGCCTCGCCGGTAACAATGTTGCTTGTCAGCCTGATACCCGGCACGCTGTCGTCAGCCAAAGCGCTTTTTAGTTCCGCCGCATTTGCAACATTCTTAAATGTCTCACCCTCGGCGAATACGCTTGTAGGCACAAGGCAGAACAGCATACACAGGGTGAGCAGGATACTAAGTATTCGTTTTTTCATATTCTATTACCTCCGTTTTCGTGTATGTCGGCTCAGTCAAGAGCGGTTATGGTAATGGTGCCGATGAACTCCATAAGAAGTGTATTGTATTCCGATTGCTCAAATAAAAATTTCAATGTTATATCCTTGGCTGATGCGTCATACATTCTGTTGAAGTTAAAGGAATGATAGTCGTTACTATACGGAAGTTTTGTTCCATCTCTTTTTATGCGTGTGATATTCCTGCAAAAATCTGCATCCTCACTGCTGTCTGTCATTTGGATGCCATAATAACCGGTGTTGCCGGTAGCATTTGAGCTGACTCCCAGAGAGCCGCTTATGACGATATTGTATATGTGCCCCTTTTTCAGCATAACTTCATTTCCGGAAGCTGAAATCAGGCCGCCTCTGTTTATTTTTTCATTAAATTCAATTCTTGCAGGATGGTTTTGAAGAGTAGCCACCCCTGTTGACGCTTTTGCATGAAAATACCCGGAGCTTCCGCCGTTCTGACCGGCATCGCCCTTGTCGCCTTTATCACCTTTATCTCCCTTGTCACCTTTTTCGCCGGTGTCTCCTTTATCTCCCTTTTCGCCGTTAACACCTGCGGCTTTTACACCGGTGTCGATTTCTCCGATCCGCCAGTTGCCGTTCTCGCCGATGAAGGGGGTGTTGCCGTCTTTGCCGTCAACACCGTCCTCACCGTCAAGCCCCTTCAGAATGGAAAGATCGTACAGATTCAGCCAGATTTCGTCGCCGGTGTAACGCCACTGCAGGGTGTTTTCATTAACACGGAACTCCGGTGTCTTTCCGTTTGCTCCGTCTGCGCCTTTCTGCCCGGTGGGGCCTGTGATGTCGGCTATCGCCACAAGGTCCTGCCACTCGCCGCCCTCATAGCGCCACTGGATGTGGGTTGCGGCGCGCTGCACCTCTATGCTTTTGCCGTTCACGCCGTCCTTGCCGTCAACCCCGTTAATACCGTCTTTTCCGTTTGTGCCGTTTATTCCGTTCTTACCGTCGGCACCGTTAGAGCCGTCTTTACCGTCTGTGCCGTTCTTTCCGTTTTCCCCGGCAGCCCCCCGCAGCTCGGAAAGGGCCACCAGGTCGCGCCAGTCGGTTTCATCGCTGTATTTCCACTGAATCGCCGTGCCGTTATTGCGCACCTCCGGCAGTGCGGCGTTGGCTTTTGCCGCTTTGTTCCATCCTATGGCAAGCACGATGCAAAGTGACAAGAGTACGGTGCAAAGGGCCAAAAGTGTGCCTGTGAGTAGTTTTTTCTCTGTTTTCATCTTCTTCCCTCCGTTCGGAATTGATTATCACGGCAAAGTTCCACGCCGATGCGTACGCTGCGAATAGGTTTACCGGTTACTTTTAATTGCCTCTCCTGCCGCCCGTTATTTCACGGAGCGGTTTTTCTTTTTGTTTGCAGCCACAGCGCCGGTCACAGCGCCACCGCTGACAAAGAGCAGAGCGATCCACAGAGTCAGAGCGCCTGCGTCTCCCGTCCCCGGTGAATTTTCCTCCTTAACGGAGGAAATCGGCTTCATATAGACCGTGTACTCCGTCACATTACCCGCCTTATCCACTGCGCGAATGACATAGGTTGCCTCCGTGTCGCCCTGCAGATGGAACACCTCCTCGACAGCCTCGCCGTTCAGGGTGACCGATGCAAGGTTTTCTTCATCGATTGCGACCCTCTTGGTCACATAATAGGTCTCGCCGCTGCCGATGCCGACGATTTTGGGCGCGGTCTTGTCGATCTTGTAGCTCTCGATCACCGGTGCAGAAATAGCTCCGGTTTCGGTGTTCTTCACGAAGAAGATCAGCTTTCCGTTATCGGTTTCCTCCGATGCCGTAAGGGAATCTGCCCAATCCCCGTTTTCCGCATCGGTCAGGCCGAGCTTGTAGCCCGCTTTTGCCGTGATAACAAAGTCTTTATTGATCCAGTCGTTGGAATTTACCTCATACTCGCTGCCGTCAGCAGAATATTCCACGATGCTCGCCGTAGTGCTTGCAGGCTGCGCCGACAGCACATAGTTTGCAGCGTCCTCTCCCGATAGGGCAAAATCATAGAATGTGACCGTCTTGCCGCTGCCGACATTCTTATCATCATACAGTGCCTTGCCGGTTACAATAGAGACCTTATCGCCGTCAACCAGCCCGTTTATTACTCCGGCGGCGGTAATCTTTGCGTTTGCGTTGCCGTCGTAGGCCTTGTCAGCGACCGCAACACCGGAGATAGTCACCTCTCTGGGCTTAATTTCAAAGGCCATCGTGGAGGAAGCCGCCTTGCATGTATCGGTCTCGGCCGTGGTAATACGGATTATATACTTGCCGACCTTCTTCGGCGCGGCTGCGGTATAGGCCGAGTCATCCGCCCCGGCAGGCTTGTATTCAACCGCCCAAACGCCGTCGGAATCGGTGTTAAAGGTCGGAGCGTCTATCGGCTTTCCGTCGTAGTTCTTTGCATCGCCCGGCGCATGATGGATGCTCGGCGTTTTCCTGCTCACAGTTAATTTCACCGATGTCATGGCAGGCTCGTCACCCGACCTATATTCCTCACCCAACGGGTTATAGGCCACACGGACGGTGTATTCACCTGCGGCAAGACCGGAAAGGTAACTGTTTTTAAGAGTTACGGTTCCGTCTGCGGATACCGTGTAGCTGCTGCTGTCAATGCGTGTGTCCCCGTTATACAGCGCCGCCACGGTATTGCTGTTAAGGCTGACACGGAAGGAAACATCCGCACTGTCAAGCTTCGTAAAGCTGACTGCCTCGGTGATCGCCTCGGCATCAGTGTAGACCACCACGCCGTCGGAATTGATAACGGTAATGTTGCCGCTCACATCTGTCACGCGGAGATAGACATACGCTTTTCTGCTCGGCTCAATATTGAAAGCCGCCGTGCCCTCTGTGAGCGTCAGCTCCGTCCAGTCGCCGGCAATCGCGTCCTTATCCTCAAATGCGGTCTCGGAAAGCAGATATTCCGCCTTGGAAAGGCCGCTGCCTACATCCGATGCCGTCACGGTCACGGTCTGGGTTTTCTTAAAGAACAGGCCGAAGGTAATCGTGTTCATAAAGGAGCTGAACTTATTGGTGCCGACTGCGATTTCCGCCGTAGGCGGAGTAATATCCGCCACACCCTCCACGGTGATGGTCATGCTGCCGCTCACGCCGGTGAGCAGGAAGGTGTCGCCGGTTTCGTCACCCATAATGCCGTCCACCGCAGAGCCGTTTACAAGAACCCGGTAGCTTCCGGTCTTGGAATAGCCCTCTGCAATGTCCACCTTGAATGTATAGTCGGTGCCGTGACCGGCCGTATTCGCACCGGTGGCGGTAAAGCCCGTGCCGCTCGGCAGCGTAACGCTGTATAGCTTCATCACGCTGATGGTAATGACGGCAGCATTGCCCGCAGCATCCGTTGCCGCGATCGTGTGCTGCTCATTGTCCGGCACGAGGGTAAACCTGCCGTTTTCAGGCAGTACGGGGTTGCCGTCCACCGTTACGGTAAAGTCGTTATCGTCGGTCACGGTGAATTCGGCAGCGCCGTAATAGGTCTTTCCGTTTTCAATGCCGGAGATTACCGGCGCGTCACTGTCGGTCGTCTCCACATAGCCGCAGACGCAGCTCTTTTCGTGGGTTTCGGTATTCCAGCGGCAGTCATGCGCATGGGGTAGGACCGTGACATTTTTAAGCCTGGTCACATACCCGTTTACGATGTCGCCGCTGTCCTTATCGGCGAAGGCACGGCCCTCCCCCAGATAGTCGGCAAGGACGCTGACTTTGGAGTTTTCCGTCATGTCGATATCTGCGAACTGACCGCCGGAGATACGAGCCTCACTACTTTTCAGGCTAACATAATTGGTGAATGTACCTCCCGTAATGCTGAGCTTTCCGCCGGTAAAGGTGACCCATGCGTCCATATTGCGGTCTATGGTTACATCCGCTCCGCTAATTGTGCAATAGTCGACAGCGGCGCCCCGAATTTCAAGGGCCAGCCGTCCTTTCCTCAGCGTTAAAGACCTGACTTCGCCATTGCAAAGGGTAAGGGCGCAGCCGTAATTTTCATCGCTTTGCGCATCGGAAATTGCCTCATTGATATCTGTATATCCCCTGAAAATACCGGGCTTTGTGATCGCCGCCGCTATCTTCAGCCCGCAATACGGGCAGTTGCCGTCTGCATCCATACCGGCGTGCTCGCATTTCATCACGGCAAGGTCGTACCGCCCGGCAGCCGCCCAGCCGGTTCTGTTTTCGGCGTCCGCACGGGGAACCCAGCTGCTCCCGGAAAACTCCGTTCCGATGCCGTCGTAGCGGCGATAGGCATAGCCCTCGGGGAGGAGATCCGTCAGCTTCACGCCGTTATAGAGGTCGCACATTTTGGCATTTATATGTCCGCCGGTGAATTTAAGCGTACCGCCGTAAACCGCGATGGAATAGGCTGTGTCCTTGCTGCCGCCGGCTGTCACCTCGCCGCCGTCTCTCACCGCAAGGCCCAGGGTGCCGTTGCCCCTTGTGTCGATAACCGTCAGCTTGCCGCTGCGCCCGGCGCCGCCCACATTCAGCGGATAACCGCCGAGACTCCTGCCGTTAAGATCCAGCGTGAAGCCCGTGGCATCGGTATCCGCATAAAATCCGTCGGGCAGCATGGTGTTCCGCGCCCAGATCTTCACCGTGCAGCCGGAGTTTTCCGGCTTGCAGGCTTCCTTCAATGCCTCGATAACGGTTCCGAAATGCGTTACCGTATCGCCCAGCTTCAGATCCGCCGCAACCGCAATACCGCAGTGACTGCAGATGTTGGTGTCAGGGTCGGGATCGTGCCCGTCATATACCGTTACGGTGATTTCCGCCCGGTGACCGAGCTTATCCGTGACAACGATCGTCACATCCCCGTTTGCTGGGGGGACGACGAACCGGTTGTTTTCGTCAAGGGCAACGGGCTCGCCGCCGACGGTAACCGTGTCAATATTCTCCTCGATCACGGTAGCGGTCACTTCATCGCAATAAACCTTACCCGCTTCAACGCCCTGGATGACCGGCGCGGTGGTGTCAATAACAAAGCCGTCGGAGCTTAGATAAGTGACCTTGCCGGAGGCATTGGTGAGCTTTACATACACGGCATATTTTCCGTCCGCATCGATGCCGATAGGGCCGGTGTAGGGAGCAAAGGTATTCCCCTCCCAGCTTCCCACAAAGTACATCTTATCACCGATAAAATATTCGACCTCCACATCCTCACCGCTTGCATCCCCGGCGGTAATGGTCACGGTCTTCTCCTCCCGGAAAAACAGACCGAAGGAAATGAGATTCAGAAATCTTTGCCATGCGTTGCGCTCGTCAATGCGGATCTCGCCCCAGGGATACCCGGTTGGCTCCCACAAGGCGGTGAGCGTGACGGATCGAACGCTCTCGTCCCCTGCAAGGTCGGCATAGGTCGTTGCCGCATGGACGGCTGTTTCGCCGCACATCCAGCCGGCAAAATAATACCCGGGTCTTTTGGGAGATTCTATGTTTTCCAGCACGCGATTTGTCCATTTCACATCGGTTCTGTCGGCAATCGCCGTGCCGCCATTTGTTTCAAATCTTACGGTATAGGACGGCTGCGCCTGACCGCCGATGGTGAAACAGTGTTCCGCCCTGCCGCAAAAGCTTCCCGTGCCGCAGATCGTCACCTTAGGTGCCTTTGCGGAATCAAACCCGGCATCGTCCGGCGAAAGGGCATACGGATATATATTATTTTTATAGGTTACGGTATAGTCCGTGCCTTCCTCCAAAACGGTAAGCACCTCCGGATCGGTCCGGTGGGCAAGCCTCGTCAGCTTCTTTTCGCTTCCGTCGAATACGCAGTTTTCAAGCCCGGAAAGGCGCAGAAGCCCCTTTTCATAGCAGTATCCCAGATCGTATTTTCCGCAGATACGGCATTTGCCGTATGCATCAACGTCATGGTCAAACCGCTTCCCGTTGACGGTGCTGCCGCAGAAGGTCATATTTTCCTCCGGAATACCCGGCAGGTTCTTTTCGTGCAGGCCGTCATAAATGCGGTAGTCATCGGGTTCCTCCCCGTATTCCTTAGTATGGCACAGGGATTCTACGGTGCTGTCCGTGATTTGGATTTTGACATTCAGCCATTTGCTGTAGCTGTCTTTTCCGATACCGGGAACATATGTGCCGGAGTTGCCCGAGCGCAAGGTGCCGCCTTTGGCGATCACATTACTGTTTTCAATGATGATCTCCAGCGTTGCGTCGCCGGTCGCATGATAGCCCGCACCGATTGCAGGGCACAGCCTGTAAGTGGTGGCATCTACCGTGCTGTTTGCAATGCGGATCCGTGCGTCTTCCTTAAATGAGGTGTACCATCCGCCGCCTATTGCCGAAGCATCCACAGCCACCGGCAGATGAAGCTTGCTGTCCTGTATGTCAATACTTTTAAAGGAGGCATACTTACCGCTGCCGATACAGCAGCGGTTGGGGTAATGATCGTCGCCCATGCTTATGTCGCTGCCGCGGATCACGATTTCACCCACAGCGGCATTATCGGCATTGCCGCCGATCATAGCCCCCGTTACCACGGTGCAGTCGGTAATTTCTACTTTTTTCAGCGTACCCGCACATTTCATATAGATTCCGCAGGTATGGATCTCGGAATTCTTAAGAATAATACTCGATCCGTCCCCGCCCTGTATGCTCCTTGGCTTCGGCAGGCTTATTTCGCTGTTTTCTACAATGAGCGTGCCGTTATTGCCTACGGAAATTCCCAAGTAGGTATCGTTTCCTTTCACGGACATAACACGGGAATTTTGAATGAGAATTTTATTCCCTTCTTCAAGGGGGTTGCCGCCGATAAGATTATATTTGCAGTTAAACAGAGGGAGATCGGCATCCGTGATCGTGATATCGCCGACGCTTTTATCCGCCGACGCACCGATACAGGGCCCGGACTCGCTGGTAAGGGACTGAATGGCATTGCCGATAATGGTGATCGATCCGTAATCCAAGCCGCTTGTTCCGCCTATAGCGGCGCCGTTGCCCTCTGCCGAAGCGTAAATTTCGCCGCCGGTGATGAGAAGGGACGCGTTTTCAGAATATTTCTCGGTTTTCCATACATTTGCACCGCCGATGCCTGCCGCACCGCCTTTGCCGTACGCATGGATAACACCGCCGTCGATCAGAAGGCTTTTTCCGCTGCCGATACCTACGGAGGGAGGAAATTTCGATTCTCCGCTTCCGGTAGCCTCGATATTGCCGCCGTGGATGGCGACATCCGCATAATATCCGCCGATTCCCGCTCCGCTGTAGACAGTGGAGGCGTTGATGTTACCGCCGTTTATGGTTACAGTACCATCATGCCACAAACCGATACCGATGCCCTCCGGCCAGTAGTGTCTAGTCGAATCTTCTGTTACGCCGGCTATCGCCGTCACATCGCCGCCGTTGATGGTAATGTTTCCGCCTTTCCCGGCGCCGATTCCGCAATCCACGCCCTTGGCTATGACGGCGCCGCCGTTGATGGTAACGCTGCCGCCCAACTCGTATTTATTGGTTCCGATCCCGACTCCGCTGTCGAGAGCACTTGCAAGGTAGCTTCCGGTGGATGCGTCGACAATACCTCCGTTTATGGTAATATTACCGCCCTTTATGCCTTCGCTGGGATAGCGCATATCGCCGGTCCCTCCGATGCCGGAAGCGCCTGTCCCCGCCTTTACCTTGATATGGCCGCCGTTGATGATGACATCTCCTTCATCCCGGGAAACGCCCCTTGTCCTTCCGTCTCTTCTGGCATGGTAGCTTTTCATACCGATGCCGGGGGTATTATTGCGGAACTCAGAGATCCATTCGGCTTCCTCTTTTTCCTCTTTGGGAATTCCGTACAGATCGATGGCATCCGGAATACACGCCGTCAGCTTACCCATGGTTTCGGCATCGTCAGTCTGACCGTAGATGGTAAAGGTGTCGCCGGCCCCCAGGTCAATGCCCCATTTTGCATCCAGCTGCGCGCCGTCCGTCAGTATGAATTTCACATCGCCGTTCAGGCGGATACGGCTGGTGACCGTCACATCGCCGCTTATTACATACCACCCTGCCGGCAGATCATAAAAGGGGTTATTTTTGATGTCCGGCTCGAAATAGCTCGTCAGCTCGGTATAGGTAAAGCACCCCTGCATCTGACCGTTTTCGTCCAGGTAAGGAACCGGAGGCATACCGATGCTGTCCTCCGACCACCGGGCCACCAGCATTCTGACATTTCCGGGCACGGTCGAGCCGGGGGCATAGGTATTTCCGTCGTCGCCCACCCACATAAAGTCTGCCGAAGCGGGATTGCCTTCGGAGTCGGTCAGGTGCTTGGCTGTGGGCGCCGTAAACGATGCCCCCTGCCGCGCGATCATTCGGACAGGTCCGGTATCGCCGCCAAGCTTGCCTTTGTTCAGGTTGATCGTTACCGCCCTCAGATCTTCGGCTTCCATCTCCTCCGGTATCTCAAGAATCGGGCGATAGCCTATACCCGTGCCGGAGGACGGAGAGGCGCCTACAAAGCTGTCGGCCCCCTCGCCGCCCCGATATACGCGCATGGAGGTATCGTCGGCAAAAGCATCCTGCCCCCAGGAGGGCGATCCCTGCCAATTTTTGATATAGTTCCGGGTGAGGCTTGCGGGGTCGATCTCGCCCTTGACACGGATGGTATCCCATTCGTTGTTCCACGGAGTGCCGCGCACTTCCGTTTTGTTCAAATAGCTGTCCGTTCCCGCCGAGGGCGCGCGCATGGTATAGCTCACACCGCCGCTCTCAAAAGGCTTTCCGAAAATAAAGCCCTTTTCATTCAGCTCGTCCCAGCTCACATCCCGTGTCACATTGTAGTTTGCCACAAGCAGGCTTCTGCTGCCGTTGACCCCTGCCGAGGAACCGTCCTTTTGAGCATAGGTGTCGACCGTTCCCGCATAGGTAAAGGGAACACAGTCCAAAGAGCCGCCGTAAAAATCGGTGTTGGCGCTGCCGGGAATACCGGCATCGGAGAGGTTAAAATAGTATGTCGAGCCGGCTTCAAAGGAAAACTTCTCCTCGAAGGTCCAGCACGCGGTAAGGGTATTTACTTCGGCAGGGACGGGGTCGCCCACTCGGTAAATATTCCCGTTTTCATCCCGCCAGTGGAAGTTGTTTTTCTTCAGGTTCGTGGCGAAATACATTTCGGAATTCACAGGCGCAGAGAAGTCCTGCCCGGCTTTTACGAGGATTTTGATTTTCCCCGAAGTCCTGCCGGCGGTGCTCCACACATAGCCGCCGTTAAGGTCCAGGGTGACCACCTTGAAATCCTTTTCCGTGAGCTCGGCGGGTATTTCCAGAACAGGGCGTATGCAGGTATCGTTTCCTTCCGATCTCAGCTCGCCGTTATCAAACCTGCGACTCGACCGCTTGGAGGCATCCTCGCCGAAGGTATCCTGCCCCCAGCAATAAGAGTCGTTGCCTTTTATATATCCCTTATTCCGGATGGCATCCCATTCGTTGTTTTCCGGGATAACCGTACCCCCCTCCAAAACTCCGCTGCCCACCGTGGGCGCACGCAGAGTGTAGGTTAATCCGCCGCTCTCAAAGGGCTTTCCGAAAATAACGCTGCCCCCATACAGTCCGTTCCAATCCGTACCGATTTCCAAAGCCTCCGCAGAAACAAACAGGCGATGGTCATAGCAATAACCGTACGGCGCATCGCTGTCCGTTGCAGCCGACGCGGCAGCGGAGGAATCGGCCTTCCCTGCCGAAGCGGCGCTGAGCACATAGGAATTCACCGTTCCGACATAAACGAACGATTCATAGTATTTGTACAGGCCGTTAATCATACCCCCTATTTGAAACCAATAGGTTTCGCCCTCCTCCAGGGATAGCGGCTCCCGGGTTTGCGGGGTATTGCCCTCCGGCTGCCCGCCTTCCGTAGCGGAAGCCAACGGCGTGACCATAGACAGCACCATGCAAAGGGTCAGTAGGATACTGAGTATTCGTTTCTTCATGTTGCGTTACCTCCGTTTTCGTATATGTCGGCTCAGTCAAGAGCGGTGATGGTGATCGTGCCTCTGAACGAAAGAAGATAGGTAGCATACTCGGCCTGCTCAAGTGCAAGCCGCAGGACAATATCGCCGCCTTTGGCATCGTATACCCGGTTGAAGCTCAGGGTATGCTGCTCTCTTCTCGTCTCGTTCAGCTTTTTGCCTTTGTCCACCTTTATGCTCGTAAGATCCCTGCACAGCTGGTTATCATAGCCGTCCGTCATCCGAACAGAATAGAAGCCTTTGTCATCATTTGACATGGCATAGACCGCCCCGTTTACGCTCACCTGATAATGATGTCCACGTGACAGTCGAACGGTATCCCCGTCACAGGAGACAAGCCCGCCGCTGCTCATTTTTCCCTGAAAATAGAGCGCCGCCGTTTCATCTTGAAGATTGACCGATTGTACCACCCCAACGCCGTAAAAATACCCCGGGCAGCTGCCGTTCTGACCGGCATCGCCCTTGTCACCTTTGTCTCCCTTATCGCCTTTGTCGCCCTTGTCGCCCTTGTCGCCGGTGTCACCTTTGTCTCCTTTATCTCCCTTGTCACCCTTCTCGCCGTCAATGCCGTCTGTGCCGTCAAGACCTTTCAAAACCGATAGGTCGTACAGGTTCAGCCATATTTCGTCGCCGGTATACCGCCACTGCAGGGTGTTTTCGTTCACGCGGAACTCCGGCGTTTTTCCGTTTGCTCCGTCCTTACCGTTCTGTCCGGCGGGGCCTGTGATGTCGGCAATCGCCACAAGGTTCCGCCACTCGTCGCCCTCATAGCGCCACTGGATGTGGGTTGCGGCTCGCTGCACCTCTATGTTTTTGGCGTTCATACCGTCCTTGCCGTCAATGCCGTCTTTGCCGTCGGCACCGTCTTTTCCGTCAACTCCGTTAATACCGTCTTTGCCGTTCGTACCGTTTATTCCGTTCTTACCGTCGGTGCCATTCTCGCCGCCTGCTCCGTCCTTGCCGGCTTCCCCGGCAGCCCCCCGCAGCTCGGCAAGGGTCACCAGGTCGTGCCAGTCGGCTTCATCGCTGTATTTCCACTGGATCGCCGTGCCATTATTGCGCACCTCCGGCAGTGCGGCGTTGGTTTTTGCCGCCCTGTTCCATCCGGTGGCAAGTACGATGCAAAGCGTCAAAAGAGCCCCGCAAAGTACCAAAAACACACCTGTGAGTAGCTTTTTCCCTGTTTTCATCTTCTTCCCTCCGTTCGAAATCGGTTGTTATTACGGCAGAGTGTTCCACCGCTGCCCACGCCGCGAATGGCCGGCGGCAGACCGGCTTATGCTTGGTTTTCTTTGTATTTATCTACAAACAGGGCGACTCCCTGCTTTAAGACCTCCATCTGGGTTTTCAGGTAATATTCGTCCTCGAACATGGCATAGTGAACGCTGGCCCGGACGAATATGAAAATCAGCGGCGTGATAATCGTATAGGGAATACCTATTTTCGGCTCCAGCCTCTTGGCATACTCGGTATAGCGCTCGTTGACGCCCTCAAAAAACTTCTTGCCGTGCTCGATATACTTCGGGTGCGTATAGATCTGATACATCAGGCGATATTTTTTGCCGTGCTTTTTAGCCGTCCAGTAAGGCACCTCCTTCACAAATCGGACAACATCCTTGGGGTCGGTGGGGGCCATCTCCATAAAGTCGTCCTCAACCTTTTCCATGCAGTATGCCGTTGACTCAATAATCAGCTCGTCAAGATTTTTGAAATACGAATACAGATTTGCCTTCGTGCAGCCGCAGGCATCGGCCAGGGCTTTAATCCCCGTGCCCGTGAGCCCGTTTTCCGCGTAGCACTCGAAGCACTTTTCCATGATTTCCTGTTTTCTTTGATTGTGTTGCTGTTCTGTGGTTTTCATGTTGCTTGCGTCCTCCTAAAACGACCGTTCGTTTAGCATTAGTATAACATAGAATCTCCCCCGCCGCAAGAGCATCCTGCAAAAAATGAAAAACCCGGGTCTCATTTCTGAGATCCGGGAAAAATTCGGTTTTTGTTCTGCCTCCCTGGCAGGGAGCATAGCAAGGGCAGCCGCCGCCTTAAAATTATTCTTCTCCCTTTCACGCCGTCCTTCGGCGTTTACACAGAGTCCGCTCAGGCCAAGGTGTCTGCAAAGGCGGCCAGAGCCGCCAGCCCGTCCCGGAGCGTCTGCTTGTCGCAGGCGTAGCCGATACGGACGCTATGGGGCTGCCGGAAGCAGTCACCGGGTGTGACAAAGGCGCCGGTCCGGTGGTACATCTCCTTGCAGAACTCATAGGACGGCATATCAAAATCATAATAGACCAGTACCGTGGTGCCCGCCTTGGGCTTGGTGTAGTAGAAATGCTTGTGGGAGGCCACCCACATATCCAGGATTGACAGATTCTCCCGAACAATGGTCTGATTCCGCTTCAGCATCCTGTCGCTGTGTGCCAGAGCGATGGACGCCACCGCATCATCGAACATACCGCAGCTGATGAGGTTGTAATCCCGATGGGACAGAAAGGCCTCCCGTGCCGTCTCGTCACGGGTGGCGATCCAGCCCATGCGAAGCCCCGCCAGAGAGAATACCTTGGACATACTGCTGACAGATATACCCTTTTCGTACAGATCGGCGATGGAGGGGCACCAGTCATCGGTCTGGGTCAGGTGGCGGTATACCTCGTCGCAGAGGATATAGGCATCCACGCTGCGGGCAATATCCACGATCTGCTGTAATTGCGTCTCGCTCATCAGCGCGCCGGTGGGGTTATTGGGGTTGTTGATGCAGATCATTTTCGTCTCCGGCGTCACCAGCGCCTTCAACTCCTCCAAATCGGGCAGGTAGTCGTTTTCCTGCTTGAGGTGCATGATGGCCACCTCCGCGCCAATGGCCTCGGGGATAGAGTAGAGCTGCTGGTAGGTAGGCATGATGCTGACCACCCGGTCGCCTGCAGAGATCAGGGAGCAGAATACATGGTGGTTCGCTCCCGCCGCACCGTGGGTAGGTACCACCTGCCGAGGCTGCACGGTCTTGTACAGCTTGCAGATGCCACTGCGCAGAGCGTCACTGCCTACGATGTCGCCATAGGTCAAGCGCTTGGCGCAGAAGTCCGTTAGAAACTGTGCCTTATCCTCACCTGTCAGGGCAAACAGCTCATCCAGCGACACGGAGTCCACACAGGTTTCCGCGATATTGAAGCGGGCACCCACTTCATGTTCATTCATCCATTCTTCCACAGCAAAAGGTTCGATGTTCATGGTCTTTTCTCCTTTTCTTTTAAAAAAGTAAAGACATCCATGACCAAATCTTATCCAGCAAATGCCGGAATACCTACGATTCGGTCACGAATGCCTTTGACCCCTCAGCCGGTGCCAAGGGAAGCAGTGCAATATTCAGCTTGTCTTGCATTATAGCATAGAGTATGTATAGCCGTACTTGCCATTCTATCCTTGTTATACCACGCTTCTGCCCATTTTGCAAGAGGGAACGAAAGAAATTCGCACATTCGCAGATGCTGACCCTGCCGCCTAGAGCTTTTCGGCCTCAGGCCTCCAGAAAGCGGCGGTGCCTGCCTTCTTTTTTCCCTGCCGGGTGTGTGGCGGGGCTATTGCGCGAAAGGGATTTGGGCTGTATAATTGGGAGGACGATTTTTGTAAAACGAGAGGTAAAAACGGTAATGAATATCATTAACGCGCTTGCACAAGAACTGAACGCAAACGAAAAATATGTGGAAAATGTGGTGCAGCTTTTGGATGAGGGAAACACCATCCCCTTTATCGCCCGCTACCGCAAGGAGCTCCACGGCGCCATGGACGACACCACTCTTCGCACCTTGGAGGAGCGGCTGCAGTATCTGCGCAATCTGGACGAGCGCCGGGAATCGGTGAAAAAATCCATCGCCGAGCAGGGAAAGCTCACCGACGAGCTGGCCGCCGCCATCGACAGTGCTAAGACCCTGGCGGAGGTGGAGGACCTCTACCGTCCCTATAAGCAAAAGCGCCGTACCCGGGCCACCGCAGCCCGGGAAAAGGGCCTGGAGCCCCTGGCCGCTCTGCTTTTTGCCCAGGAGCGAAGCTGCCCCCGGCCGGAGGATGCCGCCCGGGACTTCCTTTCTCCGGAAAAGGGCGTGGACACCGTGGCCGATGCCCTCCAGGGCGCTTCGGACATCATTGCCGAGCAGATTTCCGATGACGCCGTGATCCGCAAGGCTCTGCGAGACCTGCTGGGTCGGCAGGGTCAGCTTGTGAGCTGTGCGGCAGCGGAGGAGGACAGCGTGTACCGTCTGTACTACGATTTTACCCAATCTCTCTCCAAGCTCCAGGGGCACCAAATTTTGGCCATCAACCGGGGTGAGAAGGAGAATATGCTGAAGGTCTCCGTCACCCTGGACCGTGACCGGGCGCTGCCCCTGCTGCGTCGGGCGGTGGTGAAGCCCGGCTCCCCTGCTATGGAATTCATAAAGGCCGCCGCCGAGGACGCTTATGACCGCCTGCTCTTCCCCTCCTTAGAGCGGGAAGAGCGCTCTCGGCTGACGGAGCAGGCCACCGAGGGGGCCATCGGCCAGTTCGCCCTGAACCTGAAGCCGCTGCTGATGCAGCCGCCTGTAAAGGGCAAGGTCACCATGGGCCTGGACCCGGGCTACCGCATGGGCTGCAAGGTAGCCGTGGTGGACGAAACCGGTAAGGTGCTGGACACCACCGTGGTCTACCCCACCTACGGAGCCCGGCAGGAGCAGGAGGCCATCGCCACCCTGGCGAAGCTCATCGCCAAGGACGGAGTGGAAAACATCGCCATCGGCAACGGAACGGCCAGCCGGGAAACGGAGCAAATGGCCGTGAAGCTCATCCATCAGGTCAACGAGGCCGGAGCCCATGTCAGCTACATGATCGTATCCGAGGCCGGGGCCTCCGTGTATTCCGCCAGCAAGCTGGCGGCCGAGGAGTTCCCCCAGTTCGATGTAAATCTGCGCTCGGCCGTATCCATTGCCCGGCGGCTGCAGGACCCCCTGGCCGAGCTGGTAAAAATCGATCCCAAGGCCATCGGTGTGGGCCAGTATCAGCATGATATGCCCGCCAAGCAGCTGGACGAGGCCCTGGGCGGCGTAGTGGAGGGCTGTGTCAACGCCGTAGGCGTGGATATAAACACCGCCTCCCCCTCTCTGCTCCAGCGGGTGGCCGGGCTTAATGGCACCACGGCGAAAAATGTGGTGGCCTACCGGGAGGAAAACGGTCCCTTTACCTCCCGGGCCCAGATCAAGAAGGTACCCAAGCTGGGGCCCAAGGCCTTCCAGCAGTGCGCCGGCTTTTTGCGGGTGCCGGAGAGCAAGAGCGTGCTGGATAACACCGCCGTACACCCGGAGAGCTATGACGCAGCCAAGGCACTGCTGGAACTGATGGGCTACACCCTGGCAGATGTCCGGGCGGAAAAGCTGGCGGATCTGCCCCAGCGGCTGAAGGCCTACGGAGAGGCAAAGGCCGCCGAGGCGGTGGGGGTGGGCATCCCCACCCTGCAGGACATCACCTCCGAGCTTCTGAAGCCCGGCCGGGATGTCCGGGAGGAGCTTCCCCAGCCCATTTTGCGCACCGATGTCATGGAGATGAAGGACTTAACGCCCGGCATGGTCCTCAGCGGCACGGTCCGCAATGTCATTGACTTCGGCGCTTTTGTGGACATCGGCGTTCACCAGGACGGGCTGGTGCATATCTCGCAAATCTCCAATAAATTTATCAAGCACCCCTCGGAGGTGCTGTCGGTAGGCGATGTGGTAAAGGTAGTCGTATTGGATGTGGATGAGAAGAAAAAGCGTATCGGCCTGAGCATCAAGCAGGCAGCAGGCCGGAAATGAGCCTGCGCCCCGGCTCTGTCAGCGCCGTCTGCGTTTACCTCCGCAATACAGGCCGCCGGATGCGCACAGGCCGCCGGAAGTCCTTGTTTTTGACCGCTTATCTTACTTAGGAGGTGGCGTATGCCCCAAATCACGATCCATGACGCAGCGGGAGCGGTGTCGGTACGGAAGGTGCCCCTGGGCACGCTGCTGCTCCACGCCCTGGGCGGCGGGGTAGAGGCCCCCTGCGGCGGCCATGGCCGCTGCGGCAAGTGCCGGGTGACGGTTCAGGGGGCGCTGTCCTCTCCCGACCCCCGGGAGACATCCCTGCTGGGGGCGGCTCTCAGACGCGGCGTTCGCCTGGCCTGCCTTACCACGGTGGAGGGCGACTGCACCGTGACCCTGGGCGCAGACCGGGCCGTTCGGGTCATCCGCAGCGACGGCACTATGCCCGCCTTTGCCCCGGAGCCCATTTTCGAAAAGTACGGCGCGGCGGTGGACATCGGCACCACCACCCTGGCCGCCCGGCTCTATGACCGCGCCGGGGTCCTTCTGGCCCAGGCGGCGGCCCCCAACCCCCAGCGCATCTACGGTGCCGATGTCATCACACGCACCGAAAAGTCTCTGGCAGGAGAGCGAGAGGCCCTGGCCCGGTGTATCCGGGAAGGGATAGATTCCCTGCTGCGTAAGATGTCAGCTCAAGCCGGAATCCCCCCCGAAGCGGTGGACACCGTGGTTCTCACCGGCAACACCGCCATGCTGTATCTGCTCACCGCCCGGGATGTAGACTGTCTCTCCCACGCCCCTTTTCTTGCCGATGAGCTTTTCGGCCGGTACGCAGAGCCGGAGGAGCTAAGGCTCTCCGCAGCGCCCAAAGCCCGGCTGTACCTGCCCCGGTGTATTTCGGCCTTTGTGGGGGCAGACATCACCTCCGCTCTGGTAGCCAGCCAGATCTGCACCCGCGACGAAAGTGCCCTCCTGGCAGACATCGGCACCAACGGCGAGCTGGCCCTGTGGCATAAGGGCCGTCTGTTGTGCTGCTCCACCGCCGCCGGGCCCGTCTTTGAGGGTGCCACCATCTCCCGGGGGATGCAGGCCAGCCCCGGCGCCATCCACCGGGTGACCTATGAAAACGGCAAAATTTCCTGCCGCACCATAGAAAGCGCCCCCGCCGCAGGCATCTGCGGCAGCGGCCTCATCGATGCGGCGGCGGTTTTCCTCCGGGCGGGGATCATCGACGAAACCGGCGCCTTCACCGACGAGGAGGACGCCTATCCCCTGACGCCGGAGGTGTCCCTGACCCAGAAGGACATCCGTATGCTGCAGCTGGCCAAGAGCGCTATCTGCGCCGGGATGCTCACCCTGCTGGAGGCCGGGGACCTGGGCGCCGAAGGCCCCGCCCGTCTCGTCATCGCCGGGGGCTTCGGCAGCTTCCTGGACCTCCACAGCGCCGCCTGTATTGGTCTCTACCCCCCTGCTCTGGAGATCCGCGCCCGGACCATCGGCAATGCCGCCCTGGCAGGCGCGTCCATGATGCTCCTGCGGGGCAAGTACCGGCAGCAAGCCGCCGCCCTGGCCGAGCTGGCCGAAACGGTGGATTTGAGCGCAAGCCCTGTGTTCAGGGAAAACTATGTGGAGTGCATGGGATTTGAAACGCCATAAAAGATAAGCTCTATGCCCGGCTCGGCAGTACGGGCATAGAGCTCAAAACCGCTGAAAAACGAGTCCTTCGACATCCTCACAAGCCCACCGCCCCAGACCCGGTGGGCTTTCGCTGTATTTTTGTCCTTGCTTTTGTATTTCCGGTGCAGTAAAATGCCCATAAGAGGCTTTTTGCCTTTTCCCCCGGTCCCATCCTGCGGCCGCCGGGCGAATTTTCAGCCAGGAGGTCATCTATGGATTTGACATCTTTCAAGCGCGCGGCCGCCGGCCGCATTGTGGCCGGTCTATGTGCCGTGTGCCTGCTGTCCGGCCTGCTCAGCGGCTGTGCAGGCCCGGCGGACTCTGACTCCCCCAAGACGGATGCACTCCCTGTCATCACCGTGGGCAGCGACGACTATCCCCCCTTTAACTATCAGGACACCAGTGGCCAGCCCACCGGCATTGATGTAGACCTGGCCACAGAGGCCTTCCGCCGCATGGGTTACCGGGCCCAGTTCGCCACCATCGACTGGGAGGAGAAGAAGGATTTAGTGGAGAGCGGCGCCATCGACTGTATCTGGGGCAGCTTTTCCATCAATGGCCGGGAGGATCAGTACCTCTGGACCCAACCCTATATGTATAGCCGTCAGGTCGTCGCCGTGCGCAAGGACAGTGACATTTATTCTCTCAGTGACCTGGCAGGTAAGCGCATCGCTGTGCAGTCCACCTCCAAGCCCGAGGAGCTGTTTCTCAACCACACCGATCCCCACATTCCGGCCCCGGACGAGGTTTTCTCTCTGCAAAACCGCGAGCTGCTGTACCCCTATCTCAGCAAAGGCTATGCCGATGCCATTGCCGCCCACGAGACCTCCATTTTGCAGTGCATGGACGACTACGGCCTGGAGCTTCGCATCCTGGATGAGCCTCTTTTGGCCGTGGGCCTGGGCGTGGCCTTTGCCCGCACGGATGACCGGGGCCTGGCCCAGGAGCTCTCCCGCACCTTTTCGCAGATGCGCAGCGACGGCACCATGCAGCATATTTTAGGCAAGTATTTAAAGGATCCTCAGAAGTATATGGAGGCAAGCAGCTATGCAAACGATTGAGCCTACTAAGACCCATTCCAAACGCCGGGTCCTCCTGTGGCTGCTGGCCGGCGTGGTGATGCTGTCCGCCGTGTTTGCTGTAACCGTTCAGGCAGACCTTTCCCACACCCGGCAGAGCCTCTCCTCCGCTACCGACTATGTCTGGAGCCAGTGCGCCCGCTACGACCGCATTGAGCTGGCCACCCAGACCAAGAGCCTCATGCGCGTTATCCAGAGCTGCAAGCAGTCGGCCTATGACCTGGGCACAGAGAGCGATCCTCCCTCCTCTGCCCTGCAAAGCTGCGTTGAGACGAACTATCTCTCCGGCATCCTCCTGCTGGATGCCTCCGGCCGGGTGCTGTCGCAGTACCATGAAAGCGGCCAAATACCCGATGGCGTTGGCGAAGCCCTCGCCTCCTCGGCCCTACTGGACACCGCCGCCCACCCGGAAAAGCGCTATGCCATCCGTCTGGACTGCGCCGACGGCGGCAAGCTGGACCTGGCCGCCACAGCCCGCCCGGAGGGCGCCGGCATTGTGGTGGTCTATTACCAGACCCCCGCCGTGCATATTAACTCCTTCAATCTCTCCATTGCCTCCCTTCTCTCCGGCTATAGGACCGAGAATAACAGCACCGTCGTGGTGGTCCACGGCAAAACCATCATCGCCAGCAACGATGAGTCTCTCATCGGCTCCGAAACGGACGCCGTACCCATTTTACAGCAGCTCAGTCAGCAGTCCGGTAATAGGAGTCCCATGGAGACGGATACCGACCTGCAGCGCATAAAGCAGGATGGCTCCTCCTGGTACTTCGGGCTCGTGCGCCCGGGTCGCAATTTTTATATTTACAATTTTGCATCGCAGCACAATGTGTTTTACTATATGCCCCGTGCCATGATTTTTACTCTGGTGCTTTACCTCATTGTTGTCGGCGCCATCAACGGTCTCCGCCTGTGGGCCATCCAGCGCTACCGGGAAAAGCAGCTGGCCTCCCAGCAGGAGTACGCCCGGCAGCTTCAGGAGAAAAACCGTCAGCTTAGCGCCGCCGTGGAGCAGGCCGACCGGGCCAACGCCGCCAAAACCAGCTTCCTCTCCCGCATGAGCCACGACATCCGCACCCCTCTCAACGGCATCATCGGTCTTTTGGAAATTAACGCCGCCCATCCAGACGATGCGGCGCTGGTAAGCGCCAACCGCAGCAAAATGCGCACCGCCGCAGGCCATCTGCTCTCCCTTATCAATGATGTTCTGCAAATGAGCAAGCTGGAGAGCGGTCAGGTGATCCTCTCCCACGAGCCCCTGTCCCTAAGCCAGCTCGCCGCCGATGTGCTGGCCATCGTGAGCCAGCGGGCCAGCGACAGCGGCATCACCATGGAGTATACCTCCTCCCCCGATTCCCTGCCCGCAGACCGGGTCTACGGCAGCCCCGTCCACCTGCGTCAGATTTTCCTGAATATTTACAGCAACTGCATTAAGTATAATAAGCCCGGCGGCAAGATCTGCTCCCAGGTGGAATGTCTGTCCTCAGACAGCGATACCGTCACCTACCGCTGGACTATCTCCGACACCGGCATTGGCATGAGCCCGGACTTCCTCTCCCGCATTTTTGACCCCTTCACCCAGGAGCACTCCGATGCCCGCAGCATTTACCAGGGCGCAGGCCTGGGTATGCCCATCGTGAAGAGCCTGATAGAGAAGATGCACGGCACCATTGAGATACACAGTCAGGAGGGTGTCGGTACCACCTTCCTTATTACCCTCCCCTTCCAGCCGGCCCCGGACTCCGATCCCCGGTCCCCGGTCGCCCCGGCCCCCGGCATCCGGGGCTATAAACTGCTCCTGGCCGAGGATAACGAGCTCAATGCCGATATTGCCCGGACTCTTTTGGAGGATGCCGGAGCCTCCGTCACCGTCGTTGCCGATGGAAAGCAGGCCCTGGAACGGTTCCGCCAAGACCCCCCGGGGACCTATGACGCTCTGCTCATGGACATGATGATGCCCGTGATGGACGGTCTTTCCGCCACCCGTGCCATCCGCGCTCTGGACAGGCCGGATGCGAAAACCATCCCCATCATCGCCACCACCGCCAATGCCTTCACCGACGATGCCGAAAAGTGCCTCCGCGCCGGCATGAATGCCCACCTCCCCAAGCCCCTGCAAATGCAGTCCGTCATAGAAACCCTCGTCCGCTGCTGCGGCTCCTGAAAAGCATCCCGCCGCCCGATAACCATAGCATTTCCTGTAATGTGTCATTGCGAAGCCAGTGCGCACACTGGCTGTGGGGAGCGAACTGAGCGCTGCCGGTGGCAGAGGAAGCGAAGTGAGCGAGTGGCCGCGGTCAAAATTTCCAGCGTCCGCCGTAAGGCAGCGTGGAAATTTTGGGCACCGCAACAGGAACATCCGTGCCCCCCGTCCCCAAGGCCCCCTTGCCTAAAGGGGGCTGGCACGGCGAAGCCGTGACTGGAGGATTCCTCTTCGCACCGTGCCTCTTGTAACGCTTTCGTAGGGGCGACCCTTGCGGTCGCCCACCTATTGCACCTCTTGTTTCGCTTCCGTAGGGGCGGACGCCTCTGTCCGCCCGCCGACAACGCACCGCACCCCTTGTAACCCCTCCGTAGGGGCCGATGCCCACATCGGCCCGCCGTACCGCACTCCTTGTAATGTGTCATTGCGAAGCCAGTGCGCACACTGGCTGTGGCAATCCGTACCCCCCGTCCCCAAGGCCCCCTTGCCTAAAGGGCGGCAATTTTCATCCGCCCCATCTTTCCGCCAAAAAACGCACCCGCCCCATGGGCAGGTGCGTTTTCTATTTTATCCCGACCCCCTCACAGGTCGATCTGTGCCCCGTTGTCGGCAAAGAGCTTTCTCACCCTCTGCTTCTGGGCCGGTGTCATGCGGTCCCTGTACTGCTGTGCCAGCGCCGCCGCCCGGGCTGTCTCGCCGCCCTTAAAATAGTTGCTCATCGCCCTGTGCAGGCTCTGGGCCGCAGCCGAGCTGAGACTGGCCTTCTTCTCCTCCGCAGCCGCCGCCCCGGTGTTGGCCCGGACACCGCCGGAGGCCTTCTGCTCGGCGTTTGCCATGCTGGTGTAGTGCTGCAGGCGCAGCTTGTAGTCGTTGTACTCCGCCTGCCGCAGCGTTTCCGCCTCCTTGCCCGCCCGGTCGTAGTCCGCCTGCCAAGCCTCCTGCTCCTGCAGGTAGCGCTTGTAGTCCGCCTGCTCCCGCTGGCTCAGCCAGTCGTATTGGTCCGTCAGTCTCTGCCGGGATGCCTCATATTGCTGCCGGGCGCTCTGCTCCAGCTCCGGCATCAGCTCCGCCAGCTCCTGCATATAGCGCCCGTAGGCCTGCTGTGACGCTGTCTGGGCATAGCTGGAGGCGTAGCCCCCGGTGAGTCCCGAGGCCGTACCCAGGGTGTCCTCCATCGTCTCTCGTCCCCGCCGGGCGTAGAGATGGGCATAGTTCAAATACTGTGCGTCCTGCCCGGCATCATAGGAAAAATCCTTGCCTCCGCTGATCTGCTCATACAGCCGTGCCAGCTCCTCCTCAAAGGACGACCGGTATTCCCCCGGCCGTACCGATTCCAGACTGTTTTGCACCTCCCGGGCCGCCTCCACAGCCTCCGAGGGCTTGAATCCCTCCTCCAGTCGGTGCAGCTTGTCGTAGGTCTCGTCCGACACCCCCGTCAGCACATCCTTCCCCGTGGTAGGACGGCTGGGCACAGTGGTCCTGTTCAGGCTCCCCCAGGTCTCATCCCCCACCACGCCGTCCACGGCCAGGTTGTTCTTGCGCTGGTAGTCCAGCACCGCGTTATAGGTGCTGCTGCCGAATACGCCGTCCTCATCCAGGCTGTAGCCGTTCCGGTTCAGCTTCTGCTGCAGATCCAGCACCGAACTGCCTGTGTTCCCTCTCCAAAGCTTTGTTGCCATAGTCGCCCTCTCTTTCATTTCCACCTTGCGTTCACATGGTAATAGTAGGCCCGAGGGCCCGTCCCCGGGGTCCCATCCGGATTTCTGTCATATACGGATACGCTGCCGTCTTCGTACAGCCCGCCGCAGGTAATAATATTAGGCCGCGCCGCCCGGTTATCATCCGTGCCGTACCAGCTCGTCACCGTCACGGTAGAATTTTCGGCATTGACAACAGCAAGCGGCGCCGCCGGGCTTCTGTGCCATCCATCCTCCAGGGTGAAGCCCTGCTCCTTCCCCCAGTATTCCAAAATACCGCCGGCCCATTTCCGGTAAGTCCATATGCCGCTTACGCCCTGCTCTACGATGTAGTCCGCCGCCAGGTCTCCCAGCAGCTCCGCTTTCGTCCGGTAGCGTACCACGCCTCCCGGGTCCAGCACGGCGATCTTCTCCGCCGCCGCATTCAGATCCGTGGCCCCGGTCAGCTTCAGATGCCAGTCCTCCGCCAGCTCCAGCAGGCCCTCCGTCTCCGCCGCCTTGCCGAAGGCCGCGCCCTTGCCGCCCTCCTTCAGGTGGAAGGCCACCTTCTCCGTGGGGATGTTCTCCTCATAGCGGGCGCTGTTTCCCAGGCTGTCCGTCAGCACCAGCAGGGCTATATAGCTGCGGTCTGCGGAAATTTCCACATCCCCCGTCACCAGGCCCACGGCCCCCACCGTCAGGGTCTCCCCCGCGCCGTAGCCGCCGCCCACGCTCTTCCAGTAGCCCTTCAGCGTCACGCTGTTTAGGCCCCCCAATTCAGAGTACCGGGCCCGGGCCACCCCGGCAATGTGCGCCCCGCCGTCTGCCGCCACGCCCTCTCCGTCCGAGCGAAACAGGTCCGCCCCCACCAGGGCAGGCGGGGCGTACTCCAGCAGTGAAATGCTGAAATCCTCCCAGGCCGTCAGCCCCCGGCTGTCCGTCACCGTGCAGCGCACCGTGGCGCCGGTGGTGGAAATAGTCTCCGTCCGGCAAGGATTCCCCGCCGTGGTCTTTCCCAGGTAGGTAATGGAAAACTTACTGACCCCGGCCCCCTGCCGGCAGGTGACCTTACTGCCGTCAAAGGTAGCCTTGGCCTTGGAATACCCCTGCACCCAGGCGGCCATATTCTCCGCCGCCGTGCCGCTGTTGTCATAGCTCACCGCCGCCCAGCCGCTCAAAACCGTCGGCTTCATGCTCCCGGGCACCGAGGCCGTAAAGGTCACCGATTTCGTCCCGATGCAGGTGCTGCCGCTGTAGGTCTCGCAGGTCAGCGTGCCCTTGCCGCTGGCCGCATTGGGAATCTGGGCCGCCAGGCTCTCCGGCACAAGCCAGTCATAGCCCGTGGCCACCCCTGTGGCAATGGTCTCCGCCGCCCCGCCGAACACATAGCGCAGGGTATGCGTAAAGCCACCGGACGCTCTGGGCAGGCTAATGTGCGCCGTCTCCCCCATGGTCACGCCGCCGATACCGGGCGTGGTAGCCCGGGGGATGGTGGGCAGGGCGAAGCTTCGGCTGGAGGCGTTGTAGTCCCCGTTACCGTACAGCCACCCGGAGAAGGCCCCCACCACCAGGGTCTTGCTGCCGTCCCCGTCATGCTCCACCTCCAGGGTGCCGGAGCCGAAGGTGCGGTCCTTGTAGTCCGTAATATCGGAATAGGTGCCTCCGGCATAAACCTCCACGCCGCCTATCGTCACCGCCGACATTCGTATGGCATTGGTGTAGTACTGCTCCCCGGGGCTCAGGCCGCAGGACCAGGCGATGGTGGACTTGTTCGACGCCGTGTCCTGCTCCTGCACCTCCCATTTCACCCAGAAATAGGACTTGTATTTCACATCCGTCTTGATGGTCTCGCCCATGCTCTCACCCTCCGATCCACTTGAATTTCACGCCCCCGGTGAAGCTCACATCCCACCCGCCTGCGCCGGTGATGCGATTTGTGGCGATCTGGGCCACCGTCAGCTTACCGTTGGAGAAGTAGGCCGCCTCCTGGCCGCCGATGTAAAACGACAGCTTCTCCGTAGTCCACACGGACATATTGCTCCGCTTGTCGATAACATCAAAGACCCCCTGCTCCGTCTCCACCCCGGTCTGGGTGGTGCGGATGTCCTGGCCGATGGCAATGCCGATGATGGGCGTCACCCCGTCATAGTCCACGATGCCCTGGCGGATATACCCCTGCACATCGGTCTTGTAGGCGGAAAAGTCCGCGTCCACCTTGTTCACATCCGCCTGGATGTCCGCTGCAAACTTAAAATACCGGGTGATCTTGGTGGGGTCCTCCTCAATTTCCTGGCTGGTCTTTTCCAGATAGGTCCCGAAGTCCGACACCGCCACATATTCCCCCCGCAGCTCCGACTTCATCTGCTCTATCTGCCGGGACACCGTCTCCGCCGTTTTCACGATCAGGCTCTTCAGCCCCACCGCCGTGGCGGCTTTCTCCTCCCGGCCGCCCATCTTCTGCGTCGGCTGCTGCCGGGCGATCTGTCCCACCTCCAGCTGCTCCAGCGCCCGGTTCAGGGCCTGGGCCAGCTGAAAAAGATAGGTATTCTGCTGGCGTATCTGCTGCTGCAAAGTGCCCGTAGGCGCTCCCGGCATAGCCATTACGCTCACAGGCCGTCACTTCCCTTCTCATATAGGGCCGTCAGGGCATACAGGGTACACTGTCCGCTGCCTGTCAGCCGCAGCCGCAGCCTGCGGCACTGGCGGGGCCGAATGGCAATAGCCTGCTCCCGGATGCCGCCGCTGCCCACGATCTGCCCCTGGCGTATCCAGGTCTCTCCCTGGTCATAGCTGACCCAGGCCGTCACCGCCTGTCCCTTTTCCGGTCGCAGATAGAGAAATAGCTGCGTCAGTCTCTTGCGCTCCGGGGACTGCATTCCCATCTCCCCGGTCTCCACCTGCCAGGAAAAAGTTTCCTCTGCCTGGCCGCTCTGTCCGTGAAGGCTCCAGAGCTTCCCGTCTGCCCCCAGCGCATAAAGCTCCGTGCCCTTGCCCGCAAAGTCCACCGCCCGCAGCGCATCCTCTCGGTGCCAGAGCTGCCGGGCGCTGTCATACACCAGCAGCGACGGTTTTTCCTCCCGGTCCAAAGCGGAAAGGTAGTATTTCTCCTGCCAGCACCCGGCCACACCGCCGTGATAGCGCTCTGCCCCCAGGGCCTGGGAAACGCACACAGGCAGGCTCCCGTCAAAGGCCTGTACCCCGTCGCCGGAGAGGTAGTAAAGCACGCCGCCCACCACCTGCAGGCTCCTTGCGCTGCCCTTTTGCACGCCGCTGCACTCCGTGGTCACGATCTGATGAGCCCCGCTGCCGGAGGCATACACCCGCTCCATGCACCGCTCCTTAAAGAAAATAGGGTTTCCCAGGTAGCTCACCGCCCCGGTGAACACGCCGTCGGACCCTCGGGCAGCGGCGTAGCTGTCCGTAGCCAGCCCCGCAAAGCACCGCCAGTTCTTGCAGTCGCCCAGCTTGCTGGCGTATATTTCATTCACAGGCTTCCCGTCCACCATGCCGTACTTGCAGCCCCAGAGTCGGTTGCCGCTCTGGACCACATAGTCCATCTCCGGCACAAATCGCCGCAGCTTCATGGCCGTCTCCGTCACAGCGCCCCCCGCCACCGTACCGGGAAAGGCCACCCAGTCCGTGTCCGCCGCCTGCAGGACCGTCTCGCCGTTGAGCCGGGCCACGCTGCAGCCGGATACCTCCACGCCGTCCCCGGCGGCAAAGCCCGTGCCGATGCCCGTAGCCTGCACCTTCACGCATACGCCCTCCAGGGCTGTCCACACCTCTCGGCTGTACTGCCGCAGCACCGGCTCCGTCCCGGACAGATCCAGCCACAGCGCCCCCTCCCGAGGCTCCTCCGGCGCCCCGGCCGACTCCGTAACGCCGCTGTACGCCGTCCCCGTCTCGTCACACAGGGCCAGCCCGCTGCCCGCCGGGGCCGTTCTCTCGCACTCCAGGCTGCCGCAGTCCGTCACATCCTGGGTGTTCACATACACCTTGTCGGGAAACACCACCACATACGCCCCCATGGACACCAGGCTCTTCTCTCCGTCCGTAAGCTCCGGCCCCACCTCCAGCCCGTTCATGTAAAGGTGTTTCCCGTCCACCCACAGCAGCGCGTCCTTGGCCAGGAGCCCGTTGGGCTTTTTCAGGGTTTCTACCAAGCCCCGGCCGGGCCGTGTCCGCAGGGCGGGGTAGCCCTCCGAGCAGAGGTTTTCCATCTCCCGAAACCCCGGCGTCGCCGCGCTCTCCCGTCGATCCAGTCCCGGCAGCTTCGTCTCCGTCACCCGCTGCAGCCTCGTGCCCTTCAGCATCGGAAAAAACATCCTGCTCCTCCTTTCAGCACAGCCGCAGGTGTCGGGCCTCCCGGCCCATGCCGCCCCGGCGCAGCCGCTCTGCCTGCATGGTCGCCACCCCCTGGTTCCACAGGCTCATGGCGTTGCTGCACCGGGCCATGTCGCCGTTGGCATAGTGTATCTGCCCCTGCACATACAGGCTGTAAAGCTCCTCATACGGTGTCTCCGCCTTCAAAACGGTGTCCTCACGCAGCTCCGGGAAAACGGTCGGTGCCTCCCCTGTCGGCTGCCAAACCTCCCGTATAAGGCCGGCCTCCGCCTGGGCGAGCCACCGCAGCTTCTCCTCCCGGGTGTAGGCATTGGGCAGCAGACCGTCCACCTGCGCCAACACCTGTCCCGCCGTCAATGCACCCATAGTCTCCTCCTTCTCAGTTGGCCACCGCATCCACATAGCGCCGGGCGGCCTCGGCCATCATGCGGCTGTTCTCCAGCACCTCCGCAACGCATTCCGGCACCTCCACCTCAACGCCCTTCATAATTTTGTAGCTGCGCCCGTTCACCGACACGATCACAAAATTTTCCTCGTTCTTCCTGCCCCTGGGCAGAAAGACCTTCTTCATATCTTCTTTCATAAAAATCCCCTTTCATCACATTTCCACCCCACCACTCCCCTTGTGCCCCACCCGTAGGGGCCGATGCCTACATCGGCCCGCCCTACCGCACTTCTTGCAACCCTCCGTAGGGGCGGACGACCCTGTCCGCCCGCCGTGCCAACTCTCATCCCTCCGTAGGGCGGGGTGCCCTCACCCCGCCCCCCGCAAGTCACTCAGTTGGCCTTATCCTCACCGGAGTAAGAAGAGCCGCACTCCACGCGCACCATGTACTCGTCGTACAGGATGGCCGCAGCATGAATGCCCTTCCAGCCCACGCTGGAGCGCTGGTCCAGGGGGTCGGCGGTGCCGGAGGAGCCCCGCGGCTTCACAATGACCTCCGTTCCCTCGCTGAGATCCACCACGCCGTAAGCGCCCTTACCTACGAACAGGCAGCCGTATACAGCGCAGCCCTCTGCGCCGCCCTCACCGGGATAGATCACGGCGTTATCCGCGGCGGTAATGGCCTCCGCCAGGGTCATAGCGCTGCCGGTGTTGCTGAGCACCTTATAGCGCTTGCCGCCGATCAGCACATAGCGGCCTGCCAGGCTGCCGGAGTCCACCGTGCCGCCGTCAAAGCCCACGGTGGCGCTATTCGTCACCGCGCCGTTCACCGCCAGATTGCGGCTGTTTTTGGCCAGGTCAGCGCCGCAGAAAATTTTTGCCTCCGTGGTCTCCACAAAGCGCACCCCGTGCAGCTCGCCGATTTCGCCGGAAAACAGCTCCGTAGCGGCGGCATACTGGTGGGCGGCGATCCACGCCTCGTCCTGACGCAGGTCAAAGGCCACGGAGGGGTGAATGATGCACACATACTTGCCGTCAAAGGTAGGCGCGTTCATCTTCTTCAGCTGGGTAGCGGCCTTGGCCACCAGCTCGCTGGTCATCTTGCAGGCCGGGGTCAGGGCCACACGGCTGGTCACCGCAGTCTGCTGGCCGCCCTCACCCAGTACAGGGGCATAGATGACCTGGTTGCCCTGCTGAATTTCGTTGCGGGTCACGGTGTCCAGGGTCAGGCCCATGTTGTTGCCGTGGCGGTCGGTGATCTCCAGCACCACATCGTCAATGGCCGTCAGGTCCAGCATATCGGACACCGTGGTGTAGTCGCCGTACTGGGCCAGCTCCTTGGTGATGTAGCTGACCGAGATTCCGCTGCCGTCGGGGGTCACGCCCTCGGTCAGCGGCGTCAGTGCCTTGTCAAAGGCACCGAACTTGCGCCACTCCACCGTCTTGCCGCCGCCCACAGGCAGAGGCTTGGTGGCGGCAAACTGATTGTGCACCAGCTGGGGCTTGGCATTCTCCAGCAGCTCCATGCCGTAATAGGTTTTCATCTCGGCGGACAGACCGCCGGTAGTCTGGGTATTTGCATCTGCAAACATCTGATAATTCAACTCCATACACATCTTTCCTTTCTAAAAATCAAAATAATAAGCTCTCTGCTCTCCGTAGGGGACGATGACCCTGTTGCGGTGCCCAAAATTTCTACGCTGCCTTACGGCGGACGCTGGAAATTTTGACCGCGGCCACTCGCTCACCTCGCTTCCTCTGCCACTGGCAGCGCTCAGCTCGCTCCCCACATCGTCCCGCCTCCACGCACTCCATGTTACGCTTCCGCAGGGGCGACCCTCGCAGTCTCCCGCCCCACCGCGCTCCTTGCAACGCTTCCGTAGGGGCGACCCTTGCGGTCGCCCGCCCATTGCACTCCTTGCAAAAACCGTGTCATTGCGAAGCCAGTGCGCACACTGGCTGTGGCAATCCGTACCCCCGTCCCATTCGTAGGGGGCGGCGTCCCCGACGCCCCGCTCCACAAGGTTTCTTGTTACCCTCCGTAGGGGCGGACGCCTCTGTCCGCCCGCCGGCCTTGTACCGCACTCCATGCAAAAACCTGTCATTGCGAAGCCAGTACGCACACCGGCTGTGGCAATCCGTACCATCCGTCCCCTTGGCCCCCCTTGCCTAAAGGGGGCTGGCACGGCAAGGCCGTGACTGGGGGATTCCTCCCCCGTCCTAAAACCTCCTGCGCGCATCCGTCAAAATCGAATCTTTTCCCCGTCCAGCACACGCCTGCGAATGTCCGCCAGGTCCTCACTGGTAAGCCCCCTGGGGTCACTGGCCGTCACGGCAATGCTCCGCCCGCCGTTCTCCGCCACCCGGCCCATGCCGCTGGCCAGACTTCCGGCCACCTGTCTGCGGGTGCGTCCGGCGGCATAGCGCATAGCCTTTTCCATCAGCTCCCGGCCATGCACTGTCTCGTAGGCCGTCCGAGGCTCCACTCCGGCCAGGATCAGTCTGCCGAAATCCTCCCGGCGCATCTCCTCCTGCCAGCAAAAGTCCGGATACACCTTTTGCAGCTCTCCCTCCTGCCTGCGCAGTCGTTCGATCCGCCCCGCCGCCTCGGCACGGCGCTCCCGGTCGGTTTTCTCCTGCTGCTCCTTCAGATGCTGATTCTCCTGCCGCATCCCCCGCAGCCGACCGTCCAGAATTTTCCGCACCCTGGCGTCAAAGGCCTCCTTGTACCGGCCCCGGATCAAAGCCTCGAAGTCCTCCTGCTCCCCGGCGTCGGGAGCCGTATCGCCCGCTTGGTCACAAACCTGTGTCCCCTTCTCTTCCATATCCATGGCTTTCTCCTTTCCCGTGGTAGGCCACGACCCGTATCATCACTCCCTCATCGAGAGAAATGAACCCCCTGCTTCCTTCACTTCCACATACCGGGGAAACCGCCGCTGCAGCTGCTTGAGCCCGCACTTCACCAGCTCCGTCTCCTTTTCCGCGCCCCGCATGGCAATGCGCATATATCCCGGCCGCATAATAAGCTCCCTCACCAGGTTTTTCTCCTGCATCCGCTCCGCCAGCGCCAGCATCAGGGCCGATACCGCCGCGCACACAATGTCCTGTCCCGCCGGAGCATACCCTGCGTGTCCCTCCAGGGTCAGCCGCCCCGGCTCCGCCGTCACCCGTATCATCGGGGCCGCACCGCCTCCCGGGTGCTGCGGCGGCTGCGCTCCATGGCCGTGGTCTTTTCCTCCCGGTGCTTCCCGGCGCCGGTGCCGTCGGCAGCCGCACCGCCGGCGTATTCCCGGGCCAGCGTCTGCGCCAGATTAGTCCCCTTTGCCCGGTCCAGCACCTCCGCCGTCTGCAAAAGTCGTGTCCGCAGGCTCTCAATCTCCTTCTGCTGGGTCTGCCCCCGCCGGATCATGCCCATCACCAGGTCCTTGTTCTTAAAGTCCATCAGCTCCAGGCACCGCAGGGCCTGCTGGGCCATGTCGTCCCGGAAAAAGCCCATCTGGAAAAGCTGCAAGGCAAACTGGTTATACTCCATAGTCTTATAGGGGTTTTCCTGCTGGGCGGAAATCTCCAGGTCAAACACCGGCACCCGGTAAGAGACCTCCACCCCGTCGCTCATGGCCACCGGCTGCAGTCCGCTGCTGTCATAGCTGGCAAATTCGCCCCCCAGCAGGCGAAACTGCCGGGGCAGGCTGTAAAACTGCCTGATCAGCTCAATGCACAGCGTCACCACATCGGAAAACGCCTCGTACCCGTCGTCGATCATGTTCCGGGACAGCTTGCCTCCCGCCTCCTGGAGCGCCGCAATGGCCGTAGCCGCCGTCACGCCGGAGGCGGTGCCGCCGTTGGCCACATCCCGGTTGCCTGCGGTCTCCTTCATTTCGGCGATCTTACTCTGCAAAATCGCCACATACACGCTGTCCAGTCCCGCTGTGTGGATAGGTGCAATGGAGTCGCTGCCCAGGTTTCCGTTGGTGTGTACAAAGGGCTTTGTCCAGTCGGCGTATTCGTTTTCGTTCACCGCCCCGTCGGCCCGCACGAAAAATCTCGGCGTTGCCGCCGCCAGGGTGTTCTTGAGAATGGCCTGGTTCATCAGGTCGATCTGCTTCTGGGGCGATTTGCACAGGTCAATGTATCCGTACCCGCAGGGTGTCCCCTCCTCAGGAAACAGCACATCGAATACAAACGGGTATTTCCCGTGGTCGTACCACCCCCGCAGGGACATAGGCAGCCCCACCGGCACATTCTCCACTCTCGGCGTGCCGTCGGGCTCAAAGCCCGCCACCCTTTCCTCCGTGGGTACCTTCGTGTCGTTTTCCGTGGCGTAAAGCACCGTTTCTCCCACAAACTTGCAGTATTGCAGCACCCTTCGGCCTCCCTCCGTGGTGTGGTAGTACCAGTCCACCACCAGGGACTTGTCGGAGGTGTCCACGGTGTCGTCATAGAGAAACCGGCTCACCGTGAAGCTGCCGCCTCCCAGCTTCCCCTCCAGCTGCGGGTAGCTGCGCAGAAGCTGGGCATTGCTGATAAGCTCCGTAGAAAAGAAATGCTCGGAGTCCTGGATGTCCCGGACCCCCGGCTCCCAAAACAAATTCAAAAGGTCCATCCTGCGGATAGAGATGTCCCCCAGTCCGCCCAGCTTTCCTGCGTCCCAGAAAACGCCGTAGGCCGCGCACCCGCTTTTCAGCTTGTACCACCAGGCGTCGGAATAGGTCCGCTTAAACTGGTTCTGCTTCAGCACCACCGGCAAAATTCTTGTCAGCTTCGCCGCCTCCGCCCGGTCGCCCTCCTCCCGGGGCAGCACCGTGGGCTCTGGGTAGCAGTCCATGGCGTCTGCGTGCTTGGAGAGGAGGCAGTTCACCAGCCATGCGCTGGCCGGCTGGGGATCTCCGGGGTTGCCTCCCTGCCCGTTTTTCTCCATCTGCTGCCAGTGCCGCATTTTCCAGAACTGCTCGTTGTCGATGATGCGGCTCTCCAGATGTGCCTTCCCCTGCTTGTACTTTTTCAGGATCTGCGCCGCCCGGCGCACCTCCTCCGTGCCGATCTTAGGCTTCTGCAAAGTCATACCGTCCATGACTCAAACCTCCTTATAGTTCTCACCTATTCCCTCCCCTCCCTCTCCGTTGTCTCCCCCGTTGCCCTCTCCCGTGCAACACCCCAAAAATTCAGAAAATTTCACCCCGCCACACCTCCGTAGGGGCGACCCTTGCGGTCGCCCGCCCCACTGCCCCCCTTGCACCCCCCGTAGGGGTCGGCCTCCCGAACGACCCGCCCGGCCTTGCACCGCCCCCCCACGAAATGCATAGGGCGGGGTGCCCTCACCCCGCCGCCGACCACACTCCGCAGCTCTTGTAACCTGTCATTGCGAAGCCGGTGCGCACACCGGCTGTGGCAATCCGCATCCCCCGTCCTCAAGGCCCCCTTGCCTAAAAGGGGCTGGCACGGCGAAGCCGTGACTGGGGGATTCCGCTCTCCCCTGCCCCCCTTGTAACGCTTTCGTAGGGGCGACCCTTGCGGTCGCCCGCCCACCGCACCTCTTGTTGCGCTTCCGTAGGGGCGGGGTTCTACCCCGCCCGCGGGAGGGGCAGAGCCCCTCCCCTACGCACCCCATGATACGATTCCGTAGGGGCCGATGCCCACATCGGCCCGCCGTCCCGCCCTCTTGCAAAAAACTATGTCATTGCCACGGACGCAACGCACCCGTGGCAATCCGCCCCTACTCATCTCTTTCTCATATTCAGCGGATCATCCCCCAACGCCAGCTCCTCTCCCTGCCGCACGGGCCGAATGGGCCGCGCCATACAAAAATACCGGCACTCGTCCGCCACATGATCCTCCTGCCGTGTATCCAGGTCCTCCGGCTCGGTGTCGGAGAACATCAGCTCCGGGATCGTCCGAATAAAGGCCCTGCACCCACTGAATACATACATCTGCGGGTATCCCTCCCCGTCAAAGGCCATCCGGTAGTGCATCTGCATCCATCCCGGAATGCGCCGGTTGTCCCCCGGCGAAAAATACACCCGGTGCCGCAGAGCCGTTTCATATACACTCTCTCCCCGGCTGCTGTCCCAAATGGCCGGGTCCGCCACACCGCTGATGCTCCGTCCCTTCAGCCACGGGTGGGTGTCCTCGATCTCCCGGATTTTTGCAAACTGCTTCTCCGGTGTCCACCGGACCCCCTCGTTGGGATTCTCCGTGCAGCCGTAAAGCTCCAAAATCCGGTAAATGCACCCGTCAAAGTCCACCGCCCACCAGGCGCAGGAAAAGGGCTTTGCGTACCCGAAGTCATAGCTTCGGTAAATCCTCCACTCCCTGGGAATGGTAAACGGCTCAATAACATGGGTAAATCTCCGGTCCTTATAATGCTCCGGATCGTCCGTAAACTCCTGAAAGAACTGTCCCTGAAAGATGTCCCATTTCCCCTCCAGCCACGCCTCCCGCAGCTTCCGGGGCAGGGCCCTAAGCTGCTGCAAATACTCCGGCTGCTTTTTCAGCAGCGCCTCGTTGTCCGTCACCCGTGCCGGGATAAACACATAGTCCTCCCCGTTTTCCCCGGCCTGAAACCGCCGGTCAATAAACAGCCGCTTAATGTATCCATGCCCCGGCCCTCCGGGGTTGCAGGTGTAGTAAATGCGCTTGGGATAGTCGTTCACGCCCCGCAGGCACGCGGCAAACTGCCGCATCCATTCCTCCCGCAGCTGGGTGGCCTCGTCCAGGAAGATCACATCGTACTCCGCCCCCTGGTAGCGGTCCAGGTCTCCGTCACAGGCACAGTACCCAAAATCCAGTACACTTCCGTTGGGAAAAACAAACTGCCGCCCCGTGGCCCTGTACTCGGCGATCCCCGCCAGCTCCCGGCGCAAAAAGCGGATGTGGTTGTTTTCCAGTTCCTGATAGGTCCGCCGCACCAGCAGCAGCCGAATGCCCGGATAGCGCAGGGCCATGAGCTTTGCTTTCGTCCGCACCGCCCAGCTTTTCCCGCCGCCCCGGGCGCCGCCGAAGGCGATGTATTTGGCCCGGCACTGCAAAAACAGCTTCTGCTTCTCATTGGGTACCCCGATATGGAGGGTATTCACTCGCTCCACTGCTCCGTCTCCTCCCCCCACTGCACCCGCAGGCTCTCCGTCCGGTCCTCCCGGTCGCACTTAGCCAGCTGGTTCAGCTCCCGCACCAGAGCGGTCAGATCCCGGATGGTTTTCACATCCGCCTCCTGCTCCTCCAGCCGCTCCACCTCCCGCATCGCCGCGCTGTGGAGCTTCTGTGTCACCTCCCGCATAGCCCTCTGCTCCGGGCGCAGAAGCGGCTCCGTTTTTTCCCATGCCTCGTCTTTTCCGTGTCTGCAAATGGTCCGCTTGCTCACGCCGAACCGCTCCGCCAGCTCCTGATAGCTGCCCTCGCCCCTCTCGTACGCCCCGCGCACCTGCTCCCAAAAGGCCTTGCTTTTTCTGTTCATAGCTCCTCCCCCGCAATGAGCCGAAACGGCGCAAACCAATGCCCCGCAAACTCCTCCAGGCACTCTCTGCACACACACTGCCCGTTGATCTGGTAATATTCCGACCCCTCATAAATTTCCCCGTCACACCGGTCACACCGAATCCATTCTCTCTCCCGCATCTTAAAAATCTCCTTTCAAAAAACCTCTCTACCCTCCCCCAAATTAAGCCAAAAGTTTCCTTCCCGTTGCCCCTCCCCCGGCAACCCCCGCAAAAACCGTCTTCAATACCGCCTCCATGAAAAATAAAACTGTCATTGCGAAGCCAGTGCGCACACTGGCTGTGGCAATCCGCATCCCCCGTCTCCATGGCCCCCTTGCCTAAAGGGGGCTGGCACGACGAAGCCGTGACTGGGGGATTCTTCTTTCGCACCCCTTGTTACCCCTCCGTAGGGGCGACCCTTGCGGTCGCCCGCGGGAGGGGCAGAGCCCCTCCCCTACGCACCACAAGATACGCTTTCGTAGGGGCCGATGACCCTGTTGCGGTGCCCAAAATTTCTGCGCTGCCTTACGGCGGACGCTGGAAATTTTGACCGCGGCCACTCGCTCACTTCGCTGCTTCTGCCACTGGCAGCGCTCAGTTTGCTCCCCACATCGGCCCGCCCCACCGCACTTCTTGTTGCCCTCCGTAGGGGCGGACGCCTCTGTCCGCCCGTCGGTCTTGTGCTGTACCCCCGGCAGGGCACACGGGCCCTGCCCTACAAAATGCTCGGCTGTAGGGCGGGACCCATGTGTCCCGCCGCACACCGCACCCCATGTATAACTCCCTGTCATTGCGAAGCCGGTGCGCACACTGGCCGTGGCAATCCGCATCCCCCGTCCCCAAGCTCCCCAAAACGCAAAAAAACAAGGCCCCCGCAGGGACCTTGCCATAAAAAATATTCAGCTTCTATCAAACCCTCAAGCCTTCGCCAGCTCCTCCGCCACAAATGTCTCGCAGGAGCGCATGGCCTCCAGAGTTTTCTCCATCAGCACATCCAGCTCCCAGCCCAGGCGCTCGGCCCCGGTGATGATCACATCCCGGGAGCATCCGGCGGCGAACTTTTTGTCCTTAAACTTTTTCTTAATGCTCTTGAGCTCCATGTCCTGCACACTCTTGCTGGGCCGCATCAGCGCCGCCGCGCCGATAAGCCCCGTCAGCTCGTCGGCTGCATAAAGCACCTTCTCCATCTCCTCTGTAGGCTCCACATCACAGCAGATGCCATACCCGTGGCTGCACACGGCGTGAATAAACTCCTGGCTGCACCCGGCCTCCTGCAAAAGCTCCGGGGCCTTCACGCAGTGCTGCTCCGGCCACTGCTCAAAGTCGATGTCGTGGAGCAGGCCCACCGTGGCCCAGAAATCCGCGTCCTCGCCATAGCCCAGCTCGTTTGCATACCAGCGCATAGCGCCCTCTACGGTTAGGGCGTGCTGAATGTGAAACGGCTCCTTGTTATACTTCTTCAGTGCGGCCAAGGCCGCGTCTCTGCTGATACACTCTTTCATAAAGGGCGTCCTCCTTGTATTGATTTTGCCCTATTGTATCAGCAAATTCCCCATTGCGCAAGACCTATTTATTGAATCGGTATTAGTTTTTCCAAAAGCCCCAGCACCTGCCGTGCGTGTCGGTATTCGTCCTTGGAAAGCTCCGAAAATATCTCCCCCAGGCACTCGTCCGTAGTCTCGTCTCCGGCCCGGCGATAGTTCAGTCCCCCGCAGCTCTCCTGGTGATATCGCAGCCGCAGCAGCTCTCGCCAGGACCCCGGGCATTTCTCGCACCCGCCGCTCACCGCCGGGCAGTACACCTGTCCCGTCACCAGATAGTATACCCCCATGAGCTTTCGGGCGTGTCCCCCCTCCTCCGCCGCCAGCCGCCGCATCACCTGCCGCGCCGCGGCATTCGGGGCCATCCCTGCGCAGGCCAGATAGCTCCGCCGGTCCGCCAGCTCCTCCTCAATAAAGCCCTGTATGACCTCCACATCCTCCCGGGCGTTCACCCCCATGCAGCACACATTCACCGCGTCCGCCTCCGCCGGGTAAGGCTGCAAAGTAGGGTTCACCCTCTGCCAAATGGCCCTTTTCTGCTCCACGGTCTGTTCCGTATCCATACCGCATCCCCCTTTCCGTTTTCCGTACAGTGTATGCGCCCGCCCCGAAATGCTTTACATTTTTCCGGAAATCGGTTACACTTATTTTATATATAAATGACGGCATGGAGCAGGAGATCATAAAAATGTGGAAGCAATACAAAACATTTTTCGCTCGTTTTCGATTCATAGGCTATGTGCTGATGATCGCAGGCATCTACCTGATCGTGAACGGGATCAAGGACTATGCAGAGCAATCCCGCCAGAACGACTGGCTCACCACGCAGGCAACGGTCACGGATGTCTCCAGCCATGTTGTCCGCTCCCACGGGAGCGGTAACAGAAGCAGTACCTATTACACCCTCGTATACGAGTATACAGTGAATGGGGAAAACTATACCGGCAAATCGGGACAGCTGTCATCGCCCCGTTTGGTGGGGGATGTCATCACCGTGAAATACGACCCGGAGGCGCCGGAGGAGAGCACGACCACCCTCTCTCCCCATACCCGTGATCTGGTGGTTCTTCTGGTTTTGGGAACGGCCATTGCGGCGGTGGGGGTTTACCTCTCGGGAGTGATCGGTCTGGTTCGTGAGCTTCTGCAAAAGGGACGCACGGGGAAACCGAATGAATCGGTTTCGAAGACAGACACAGGGTTTGATTCATCGGCCATTGCAAAGATCCCGGCGAAGCAGTGGGTTCCCCGGCTTGCGGCTTGGCTACTTGCGTTCGCCGCCGTTGTCCTGTTCGTGAAATTTTTCCTCACATCAAATATCGCAAGCCCGGACGAGTTTCGCAATGCCGCCGTGTCTGCCGGGTACGCCGCCGCAGACTCCACGGAGGATCTCCGCGAGAGCTGGGGCGTCGGTTCCATGCTGAGCCGCTCCGTGTCCGTGTACGAGAGCTCCCTGCGGCTGGATCTATGCAAGATGGATTCCGCAGACAGCTGCCGCCGCTTATATGCCGGCATGACCCTCCCGATTACGGGCGAGGTGACGGAGAGCAATACCCTTTCCCATCAGGTCTATGCCGTTGACACCCCCACGAATTTTTCGGCGAAGATCTGCATTGGGCAGATGCTGCTTTATGTTTTTACCACGCAGGAGGACAAGGCCGATGTGCTTGCGTTTCTGGAATCTGTGGGCTACTGGGACGAATAAAAAGTATAGAAAAGGAGCGCCCACCAGAAAGCTCCAGCAGCTCAAATACGCCGTCACCGTCTCCGAGTGCGGCACCATCCGCATCCCCCGTCCCCCAAACACCTTTCCTCTCCTCTCATAAATCCCTCTCCCTCCGGGAAAAATAGGTAAAATGCCCCTGCGTCCATTGCTTTTCCCTGCGCAGTCTGTTATAATAATGAAACCAATTTGTCGATTTTCGTATTTTGTTGCAATTATCACATCCATTTTGCGGCAAAAATTGGTATAGTATCCCCGAGAAAACCTCAAAAGGAGGAATTTTTTCATGTTAGAGCTGAAAGACATCTGCTATCGTGTCTCCACGCCGGAGGGTGAAACAGACATCCTCAACCACATTGACCTGACCATCCCCGACCATAAGCTGGTGGTGTTCACCGGCCCCAACGGCGGCGGCAAGACCACTCTGGCCAAGATCATCATGGGCCTGGTCCGCCCCACCGGTGGTCAAATCCTCTATAACGGCCGGGACATCACGGACCTCTCCATCACCGACCGCGCCCGTCTGGGCATCAGCTACGGTTTCCAGCAGCCCCCCCGCTTCAAGGGCATCACCGTTCACGACCTGCTGCTTCTGTCCGCCGGCAGTGAAAAGCTCTCCAAGGACCGCTGCTGTCAGTACCTGACCCGTGTAGGCCTGTGCGCCAATGACTATCTGGACCGGGAGGTAGATGTCTCCCTCTCCGGCGGCGAGGTCAAGCGTATCGAGATCGCCACCATTCTGGCCCGGAACAGTCAGCTTATGATCTTCGATGAGCCCGAAGCCGGCATTGACCTTTGGAGCTTTGCCCGCCTCACCGAGACCTTCGAGCAAATTCATAACGAGGGCCGCTCCACCATGATCATCATTTCCCACCAGGAGCGCATCATCCAGCTGGCGGACGAGATCATCGTGGTCTCCGGCGGCGCCATTGCCCACCGGGGCACCACGGAGGAGATTTTCCCCCTGATCCTGGCGGACACCCTGGGCAGCTGCCCGGTACTGGAGAAAAAGGAGGCCAAGCTATGATTACCGACATTGACGCCAAGCTGCTGGAGAAGATCGCAGACCTCACCGGCAAGCCCGTAGGCGCCTTCAATATCCGCAAGGACAGCGGCTGCGAGGCCCGCCAGTCCACTGAGCACATTGAGATCACCCCCAAGACCGACGGCAAGCAGGGCATCGACATCCGCATCAAGCCCGGCACCAAGGGCGAGCAGTGCCACATCCCCGTCATCATCAGCAAAACGGGCCTTTCCGAGCTGGTGTATAACGATTTCTATGTAGGCGATGACTGTGATGTGGAGATCGTCGCCGGCTGCGGCATCCATAATTCCGGCTGCAATGAGAGCCGCCACGACGGCGTGCATACCTTCTATATCGGTAAAAACAGCCGGGTCCGCTATTCCGAAAAGCACTATGGCGAGGACGCCCCCGGCGAGACGGGCCGCAATGTGATGAACCCCCAAACCATCGTCCACCTGGGTGAAAACTCCACCATGCAGATGGATACCGTCCAGATTCGCGGCATCGACTCCACCAAGCGCGACACCCGTTTTTACTGTGATAAGGGCAGCGAGGTGGTGGTCACGGAGCGTCTGCTGACCCATGGCAGCCAGGAGGCCGAGAGCGATATGCATATCGAGCTCAACGGCGAGGACGCCAAGGGCCGTGTCATTTCCCGCTCCGTCGCCCAGGACGATTCCCGGCAGGTGTTCCACCCGGTCATGGTGGGCAATAGCCAGTGCTTCGGCCATGTCCAGTGCGACTCCATCATTATGGGCCACGCCCATATCGAGTCCATCCCCGCCATCACCGCCAACTGTCCCGACGCCCAGCTCATCCACGAAGCCGCCATCGGCAAGATCGCCGGTGACCAGCTCCTGAAGCTGGAGACCCTGGGCCTCACCCCCGAAGAAGCCGAAGAAACCATCCTCAAGGGCTTCCTGGCCTAAATAGCATAAAGGCAGCGCCTCCGCGCTGCCTTTTTTGCACCTCTCCCCACCGCACCACCAATAACCCGTCCGCCCACCCGGATTTGCCCCGTATTCCCTTGTAACCTTCCGTAGGGGCCGATGACCCTGTTGCGGTGCCCAAAATTTCTGCGCTGCCTTACGGCTGTCGCTTGAAATTTTGACCGCGGCCACTCGCTCATCTCGCTTCATCCGCCACCGGCGGCGCTCGATTCGCTCCCCACATCGGCCCGCCTTACCGCACCCCTTGCAAAACCCCCTGTCATTGCGAAGCCAGTGCGCACACTGGTTGCGGCAATCCGTCCCCCCGTCCTCTCGGCCCCCTTGCCTAAAGGGGGCTGGCACGGCGAAGCCGTGACTGGGGGATTCTTCACCACATCGCACTCCTTGTAACCCTCCGTAGGGGCGACCCTTGCGGTCGCCCGCCCGGACTCGTACCGCATTTCATGCAATGTGTCATTGCGAGGCCGGTGCGCACACCGGCTGTGGCAATCCGTCCCCTCGTCCCCAAGCCTTCCCGCCTAACGGCGGATTCCCCTGCCCCTGCAAAAAATCCGCCCCGCACTCCCGTGCGAAGCGGATATTTTCTTTCACCTGACCGTCCGATTAAAGGTCATATTGTTCTTCTGCATATGCACATCCAGCGTCACCCGGTCGCCCCGGATATAGCTGCAGGTGTACTCATAAATGCGTCCGTCCTCGGTGCGGGTACGGCGCTGGTGGTAAAAGGCGCAGCTCCCCTGGGGCACCCCCAGCAGGTTCGCCCGCACCTCATCCAGCACCACCGCCTCGTAGGTGTCCTCCGCCGCGGCGGGGGTAATGCCCACATGGTACAGGAGACTGTAAAAGCTGTGGGTCTGCACCAGCTCCCGGGTCAGGTTGGGATAGATGTACTGGGGATAATAGCTGGTTTCCAGGATCAGCGGCTCCCCGTCCACATTACGCACCCGGGTAAAGCAGTAGACCTTGGTGCCCTCCTGCAGCTGCATTTTCCGGCTCACCTCCGGAGGCGGCACCTCAATGCCGAAGTCCACCATGGTAGACGAGGGGATCTTACCCATGGAGGAAATCTCCGTGGTGAAGGAGTAGCGCACGCATTTGGCCCGGGCATTGGGGTCGGCCACGAAGGTGCCCTTGCCCCGCTTGCGCACCACCAGTCCCTCCTCCTCCAGCTCTCCGATGGCCTGTCGCACGGTGTTGCGGCTGATGTTCATAGCCCGGCACAGCTCCGCCTCCGAGGGCAACAGGTCCCCCACGCCCAGCTCACCGGAGGAAATGCTCTGCTTAATAATGCCCACCAACTGGCTGTACAGGGGGATATTGCTGTCCATACTCAGCCGGTTGGTCAAAATGGAATGGTTCTGCATAGCGGTTTCCTTTCCTGCGCTCAAAAGTATACTTAACCCTGGATGGCGGCAGAGCCGCCATCCAGTCTAAAAAAGCCTCGCAGAGTTTGCCGCCCGCCTGCGGCAAAATTATGCGCGCAGCAGACTGCAAGCCTTTTGTCGGAAAATTCCGAAGAAATTTTCGACAGGGATTTTTATTTGTGGTCTACGGAATACATATGCTCAATGAGGCACAGCAGCTTGTCAGAGTAGCCCATCTCGTTGTCGTACCAGCTTACCACCTTCACAAAGGTGTCCGTCAGGGCGATACCGGCCTTGGCGTCAAACACAGAGGTGTGGGGATCGCCCAGGAAGTCAGAGGACACCACCGACTCATCGGTGTAGCCCAGCACGCCCTTCAGCTCGCCCTCGGAGGCCTCCTTCATGGCGGCGCAGATCTCGTCGTAGGTGGCGGGCTTCTTCAGGTTCACCGTCAGATCCACAACCGACACATCCAGGGTAGGCACCCGCATGCTCATGCCTGTGAGCTTTCCCGCCAGCTCCGGGATCACCTTACCCACGGCCTTGGCCGCGCCGGTGGAGGAGGGAATGATGTTGCCGCTGGCCGCCCGGCCGCCCCGCCAGTCCTTCAGGGACACGCCATCCACGGTTTTCTGGGTGGCGGTGATGGAGTGTACGGTGGTCATCAGGCCGTCGGCGATGCCGAACTTGTCGTTAAGCACCTTGGCGATGGGTGCCAGGCAGTTGGTGGTGCAGCTGGCGTTGGACACAAACTGCATATCGGAGGTATACTTATCCAGGTTCACGCCCGTCACAAACATGGGGGTGTCGTCCTTGGACGGGGCAGACATCACCACATGCTTGGCCCCGGCGGCAATGTGGCCCTGGGCCTTCTCCTTGGTCAAAAACAGACCCGTGGACTCAATGACATACTCTGCGCCCAGGTCCTTCCAAGGGAGGTTCGCGGGGTCACGCTCGGCGCTGACGGGGATGCGCCTACCGTTAATGATAATGACGCCGTCCTCCGCCTTCACCTCTCCGGTGAACTTGCCGTGCATAGAGTCATATTTCAGCATATAGGCCAGGTAATCCGCCGGGCACAGGTCATTGATGCCCACGATCTCGATTTCCGGGTGCTCCAGGGCCCGGCGCACCACCATACGGCCGATACGGCCAAAGCCGTTGATACCAACCTTAATACTCATTATAAAATTCTCCTTTCGGGTGGAATATCCTAAACATATGGTACATTCTGTATTATATTCGATTTTTTTTAAAAATGCAATCCCCACTTTGTAAAAAATAATGCCCGCCCTTTCAAAAAATTATTCGTAATTTCGTCAATATTTCTCATCAATGTTCTTGCCTTTTCGGTCTCTTTTTGCTATGATGTGTTAACGGAAACCGCGATGTGTTAACGGAAACTATACACAAGCCCTTTTCCCTGTGCAATTTCCCACGCCCCCGCACGGGATATTTTCCTCTTTCCCTCAAACACTACCTATGAAAGGAGGCTTGGTATGGACTACACACCCCAGGAGGTGCAGCTCCTCACCAAAACGCTGCCCGGCATCGCCGCCCAGCTGCGCGGCACCCTGGCTAATATGCACGCAGCCCTGTCCTCGGGAGATACCCCGGACACCTGCATTCTGCGTCAAAGCTATTACCGCCTGCTGCGCACCGTCACCAACCTCACCGACGCCTCCCTGCTGGCGGAGGATTTCCCCCTGCCCAAGCAGGACATGGATCTGGTCCTTTTTATAGATGACCTGTGCCGCCAGGCCCAGCCCCTTTTGGAGCAGTGCGACCTGACCCTGTGCGCGGACCTCCGTCCCCGGCACCTCATCATGGGCTTCAACGGGACCTATACCGCCCGTATTTTCTGGAACCTGCTGTCCAACGCCGCCAAGTTCACCCCTGCCGGGGGTCAGGTGCGCGTCACCCTGCTCCAGCAGGGGAGCCAGGCCCTTTTGCAGGTGTCCGATACCGGCTGCGGCATTGCTCCGGAGCTTCAGGACACGGTGTACGACCGCATTTTCCATGCAGGCCGCATGGACCCTCCGCCCCACGGTCTGGGTCTGGGCCTGAGTCTTTGCCGCTGCTTTGCCCAGCGCCAGGGCGGAAGCCTCCTGCTCCGTTCCACCCCCGGCCAGGGCACCTGTGTCACCGTGTCTCTGCCCGCCCGGCGCTGCGGTGCCGCCGTGCAGGATGTGCCCTTCCACTATGCCGGCGGCTTCCAGCCGGTGATGATGGAGCTTTCCGATGCCCTGCCCTACGCAGGCTTTGCCGAAAAAAATCTGAATGAATAGAGCGTGCCGCAATATGAGCGAGAAAAAAGTCTTAGTGGCCATGTCCGGCGGGGTAGACAGCTCCGCCGCCGCCCTCCTGCTCCGGCAGCAGGGCTATGCCTGCGACGGGGCCATGCTGCGCCTGTACAGCGGAGAGACGGAGGGCACCTGCTGCTCTGCCGACGATGCCGCCGATGCCCGCAGCGTTGCCTACAGTCTGGGCATGAAATTCTATGTTTTCAATGAGACGGAGCGCTTTGCCCGGGATGTCATGGACCGCTTTGTCTCCGAATACTGCGCCGGGCGAACCCCCAACCCCTGTATCGACTGCAACCGCTGCCTGAAGTTCGGCGCCCTGCTGGAGCGCGCCCTGCTCCTGGGCTACGATTACCTGGCCACCGGCCACTACGCCCGGGTGGACTTCGATGCAGCCACGCAAAAATACCGCCTCCTCCGGGGCCGCGACCGGCACAAGGACCAGAGCTATGTCCTCTACCAGCTCACGCAGCACCAGCTTTCCCACCTGCTGCTGCCCGTAGGGGAGTACGACAAGCCCTCTATAAGAGACAGTGCCCGTCAGGCGGGCCTGCTCAATGCCGACAAGTCCGACAGTCAGGACATCTGCTTCGTCCCCGACGGGGATTATGTGCAGTTTCTCCGGGAATATGGCGGCGTAGACCTGACCCCCGGCGACTTTGTAGACCGGGACGGCCATGTGCTGGGCCGTCACAAGGGCCTGCCCTGCTACACCACCGGCCAGCGCAAGGGTCTGGGCGTCAGTGCCGGGAAGCATGTCTATGTCCTGCGGAAAAACGCCGCCGATAACACCATCCTGCTGGGGGATGATCAGGACCTTTTTACCTCCGACCTCACGGCAAACCGGGTGAATTGGATCAGCGGCGAGCCTCCTGCCGCCCCCCTCCGGGTCACGGCCAAAACCCGTTATAGCCAGACCGAGGCAGCGGCCACCGTGACCCCCCTTCCCGACGGCCGCATCCGGGTGACCTTCGACACTCCTCAGCGCGCCATCACCGCCGGTCAGGCCGTAGTCCTCTATCAGGACGAGGTCACCTTGGGCGGCGGCACCATTGAATGAAAGCCGCGTGTCAAAAAGCCTCACAGAGCTTGCCGCCCCACCGGCCCCTGTAATACCACCCTGCCCTTGCCACACCGGTGACCCATTCACCGGTGTGGCAATCTGTCTTTTTTCCCTCCCCCATCTTGCCCCCCGGGCCTCCCCATGCTATACTATCCCCGTAAACTTAAAGTTGCCCCCGAAAACCGCCCTGTGCAACTTCAAATAGGTGGTAAACCCACCCCGCGTCCTGTATGATAAAGAAAAAAGAGAGGAGGACTGAAATATGCCGACCATCCGCTGCGCCGCCTGCGGCAAACACTACGACTATCACCGGGAGGGCTGCTGCCCCCGCTGCGGTGCCTATAACCGCCCGCCCCGCCAGGAGTGGGTGGCAGCCGACGGCTCCGTCCACCACGGCACACCCTCGGAAAAGGTGTGCTACGAAAAGAAGGTCTGCTTCGAGGAGCAGACCCGCAAGCCCCGGAAAAAGCCCTCCGCCCCACAGGCGGAGGGCGCCGCCCCAAAGCCATCCCAGGTCCGCTATTCCAAGGGCAAGCCCCGAAATAACACCCTTGCCTTTGTTATCATCGTCATTGTTTTCCTGCTCATTTTCGCCCTGGCTAAGGGGGGTCTGCTGCACAAAGCCATCTGGGATCATGAATTCCGGGAGGCCAACGACTGGTCCGACATCGACTGGGATGATAGTGACTGGGATTCGGAGTCCACCACACCGGCTGTCCATTACCGGGACATCGAGGCCGACTGCGGCGACATCATCGACATCAGCGACGACCTGGCCATCCAAATTTTAGGCTATGTCTCCGGCGATAACGGACAGGTATATGTCCTCTATTGGGCCAGCGATACTGACCTCGCCAAAGCCCTGCTGGAAAGCGGCTCACTCCTACTCTGGTCCGATACAGGGGGCTTCGCCTGCCCCCCTGATGAAATAGGCGACGGCTATATCTATTTCAGCACCTACTCCCCGGACACCCGCTGGCAGACCCTCACCATTTCCGACTGCACCGCCGGCAATATCGCCATCCGCAGCCTCCTCCCCCACGAGGGTGCCGATATGTCCGACTACAACATCTCCACCACCGCCTACCCGGCATAAACCCCCGCACCTCTTGTAACCGTCCGTAGGGGTCGGCCTCCCGGACGCCCCGCCCACCGCACTCCTTGTAGCACATCCGTAGGGGCCGATGCCCACATCGGCCCGCCCGTTGTACCCCTTGTAACCACCCGTAGAGGTCGGCCTCCCGGACGACCCGCCCGCTGCACCTCTTGTAACCCCCTCGTAGGGGCGGGGTTCTCTTGCCCACCGTCGTGCCAACCGATTCCCGGCCACCGTTGTGGCCGCCAATCGGGGCACTTCCTCGAAACCGGCTCGCTTCCTCTGCCACCGGCAGCGCTTCGCCGATTTCCCCGCCCGCGGGAGGGGCAGAGCCCCTCCCCTACGCACTATAAGGGAACCCACCGTAGTCCTTGCAAAACCCGTGTCATTGCGAGGCCAGTTCGCAAACTGGCCGTGGCAATCCGCATCCCCCGTCCCCTTGGCCCCCTTGCCTAAAGGGGGCTGGCACGGCGAAGCCGTGCCTGGGGGATTCTTTTCCGCACCCTCCCCCCACACGCAAAAATACCGCCCGAAGCCATGGCTTCGGGCGGTATTTCTACACAACACAATTATTCACTTCATGCTCCCGGTCGATTACAAACCGGCGGCAACCATGCAGTCCAGCACCAGGGTCAAAATAACAAACACAGCGCCTACCCACTTGGTAGCCTTCGCCAGCTTGGCGTCTACGGTGCGAGCCTTGCCCTTGGACATATAGGAGTCGGCAATGCCGCCAATGGCGCCGGACAGGCCCTGGCTCTTACCGGACTGGAACAGCACAATCAGAATCAAAACAAGAGCAGCCAGCAGCTGCACAATGGTAACAGCGATCAACATAATCTTTCTTCCCTCCGTATTTTTGGATGCCATATGGCATAATATCCATTAAGTAATCATCATCATAGCATATTCTTTCCCCAAATGCAAGTATAAAACCAAAAAAGAATTCAAAAAAATAATCGAACAGTTGTTGCAATCTCCGGAAATGTGTGCTATACTATTTAATAACATAAGGCAGGAGGGGATCGTATGCAGAAATTGACCGCCATGCAGCAGAGAATCTACGACTATATCGCGTCCTTTATCCGCGACCAGGGCTATCCGCCCTCCGTCCGGGAAATCGGCGAGGCCGTGGGGCTGAAGTCCCCCTCCACCGTGCATTTTCATATTAAGCATCTGGAGGAGCTGGGCTACCTGAGCAAGGACGGGCGCAAGGGCCGGGCCCTGACCTTGGTGGAGCGGCCGGATGCTGCCCCCGCCACGCAGCAGGTCACGCCGGTGCAGGAGGCGGGCTATGCTCCCGGCCGGGTGCCGGTGCTGGGCGATGTGGCCGCCGGTACACCCATCTTGGCGCAGGAGTGCATTGACGATTATATCCCCTTCGACACCCAGGGTCGGGACGGGGAGTTTTTCGCCCTGCGTGTTCGGGGCGAGTCCATGCTGAACGCAGGCATTCTCCCCGGTGATCTGGTGGTGGTCCACCAGCAGAAAACCGCTCAGAACGGTGAGATCGTGGTGGCGCTGCTGGAGGACGAGGCCACGGTGAAGCGTCTCTCCCGCCGCAACGGGCAGGTCTGGCTCCTGCCGGAAAACGAAGCATACAGCCCTATTGATGGCCGCCACGCCTCCATTTTGGGCAAGGTGGCCGCCGTGGTGCGCACCTATTCTTAATTCTTTAAAATAATTTAAAATTTATAGCAAAGCATCCTGAAACCATGGGGTTTCAGGATGCTTTTGTTTGCTTTTTACAGGCCGAAGCCGGGGAAATTCAGCCCGCCGGTGAGGCTCTGCATGCTGTTTTCCAGGGCGTCCTCCGCCTGGCGCATGGCCTCGTTCACAGCGGAAATCACCAGGTCCTGGAGCATCTCCACATCCTCCGGGTCCACGGCCTCGGGCTGAATGGTCAGCTCGGTGAGCTGGCGCTTGCCGCTGACCGTTGCTTTTACCACACCGCCTCCGGCGGTGGCGGAGAAGAAGGCGCTCTCCACATCGGCCTGGGCCTTCTCCATTTCCTGCTGCATTTTCATGATTTTCTGCTGCATTTGCTGCTGCTGGCGCATCATTCCGGCGCCGCCGGTGAAGCCGCCTCTTGCGCTGTAACCCTTTGCCATACTTATGTTTCTCCTTATTTTATAATTATTATTTTATATTGAAATTATCCAGCCGTCCGGCCTCCTCCAGCAGCTCATCCATCCGGTCCGACGCAGGGGGCGGGGCCTCCCAGGGGGGCGTTTCGGCGGGCTTTTCCGCCGGGACAGACGGTGCCGATTCGGTGCTGTTTGGTGCCGGTTTGGTGCGCTTTGGCGGTGCCGATTCGGTGTCAGACCGGTGCAGCGGGGCGGACTTTCCGCTCCCCAGGGTGAACACCACCCGGACCGGGCTTCCGCACTGGGCCTCGGTGACGCTCTGAAGCACCCCGTTTACCTCGGGGCAGTCCAAATATCTTTTGACCATATCGTCCGGGCAGGTGACGGTGAGCACGCCGCCGGACAGGACGCCGCTGGCCCGATTCAGAAACACCCGCTTATCCGTCCGCAGCCCGGCCTTATACTGGTTTTGCAGGCGGGCCCAAATTTCGCCGTCCTCCCGGGCGGAGGCCGCCGCTTTCGGCTCGGACGGTGCCGGGGCTTTTTCCGCCGGGGCGGGCTGAATTTTCGGCTCCGGCTTGGCCGGGACAGGCTGGGCCTTGGGGGCCGGAGCGGAGGGAATGGGTTGGCGGATTTCCGGCTGCGGCACGGCCGGGGCCGAAGTGCTTTCCGAAGCCGGGGCCGCAAAGCCCTTGGCCGCCGCCTTTTCCAGCCGCTCCAGGCGGGTGTTCAGGGCCGAGAGGTCTCCGCAGAGGCTTTCGTCGCAGAGCTTCAGCAGGCACAGCTCCGCCTCGGTGCGGAGAGAGCCGCTGTCGCTGAGGCGGGCCAGGGTCTGCCCCAAAACCTCCGCCATATAGAACAGGCGACTGCCCGACGCGTTCGCGCCCAGAGCCGAGAGGGTCTTTTCCTCATACAGTCCCGTCAGCAGAGCCGCGCCGCCCTCCGGGGCCGTGTGCAGGATCAGTAGGTCCCGGCACAGGTCCGACAGCTCCCGCAGCAGGGCGGCGATGTCCTTTCCGTCCCGGTAGAGCTGATCCAGCAGCAGCAGGGCTTCCCGGGCGTCCCGCTTCAGAAGCAGTTCCATGAGCCGGGCGGTCTGCACTCCCCCTGCCAAACCCAGAAGGTTCAAAATAGCCGAAGCACTCAAGGTCCCCTCAAAGCTGCGGCACTGGTCCAGCAGGCTCAGCGCGTCACGCATGGCGCCGCCTGCCATCCGGGCCAGAATATCCGCCCCGTCCGGGGTCAGGTCAATCTGCTCCTCCCCGGCGATGTAGCGAAGCTGACGGGCGATGTCTCGGGGCAGGATACGCTTGAAGGAATAGCGCTGGCAGCGGGAGAGGATGGTGGCCGGGACCTTATGCAGCTCCGTGGTAGCCAGGATGAACACCAGATGCTCCGGCGGCTCCTCCAGGATTTTAAGCAGAGCGTTAAAGGCGGGGGTGGAGAGCATATGCACCTCATCGATGATATACACACGCTTTTTCAGCACCGAGGGGGTATACACCGCCTCCTCCCGAAGGGCCCGGACGCTGTCCACGCCGTTGTTGCTGGCGGCGTCCAGCTCGGTGATGTCCAGCAGGCGGCCCTCGTCGATGCCCCGGCAGGCCTCACACTGATTGCAGGGGGCGCCGTCCACAGGATGCAGGCAGTTGATGGCCTTGGCCAGGATCCGGGCGCAGGTGGTCTTGCCGGTACCCCGGGTGCCGGTGAAAAGGTAGGCGTGGCCCGTGCGGCCCTCAGCCACCTGACGCCGAAGGGTATCGGTGATATGCTCTTGGCCGACCACCTGAGAAAAGGTGATGGGCCGCCACTTGCGATAGAGTGCCTGATACATGGGCCTGCCTCCCTTATAAAAATCGGTTTCCCAAAAACCGTTTAGCCCGCCGGTGTGGAATTTTTGCGCTTTGCGCAAAAATTACGCGCGCAGCGGGCTGTAAATCTTTTCGTGAAAATTCCTTTGGAATTTTTGCGAAAATAGATAGTCCTCCCCATGAAGCCACAGAGCCGGCGCCCTTGCGGCACATGAATGATCCCTCTTAATGCTGCTCGGTTCCCCGCCTGACATGATTCGTGGGCATCCATTGCGCAAGACCGGCTCCGCAGCTTCACACGGAGGACTGTCAACAGGGTTATTTTACTACAAGTCGGGGCGTTTGGCAACAGGAAAAAAGCAGATGTGGCGCGTATCACAAAAAATTCACAGGGGAAGCCTTGCTTTTTTCGGAAAATGGGATAAGATAAATAGGATAAGAGGGATGCCCCGGCCCAAGAAGTGCGCCGCAGAGTGGAATCCCCCAGTCACAGCTTCGCCGTGCCAGCCCCCTTTAGGCAAGGGGGCCGAGGGACGGGGGTACGGATTGCCACACCAGTTTGCGAACTGGTCTCGCAATGACACATTACAAGGAGTGCAGTGCGTAGGGCGGGCTGCCCTCAGCCCGCCGCCCGATAACCACCGCACCATCACGGCGGCGTGAGGGCACGCCGCCCTACGGACGGGTTATAAGAGGTGCGGTAAGCGGGACGATGTAGGCATCGTCCCCTACGGAGCGTTTACCGATAGAACTTCGTAGGGCGCGATGTGAGCATCGCGCCGCGCGGTAGACGCAGAGGGCCACCCTGTTAGGACGGGCAGCACAAGCGCGGAGCGCGTCGCGGTGGATAGAGCCTGAGGCAATGCGAAAGCACGAAACGGATTTGTACTGTTTTATTCGCGGAGATGAAAGGCCCCGATACATTCCGCACCACGCCCGCGCAAGGATTCCAAAACCATTGGTTTTGGCGGCGTTCTTTGGGTACTTTCTGTCGCTGGTGACAGAAAGTGCCCCGCCGGAGGCATTCGCGTAACATGAAGTGCGGTAGGGCGAGCCAATGCCTACATCAGTCCCTACGCACCATTCACCGATAGAACTTTGTAGGGGGCGGCGTCCCCGACGCCCCCCTTCGCCACAGTTCTTGTTACGCTTCCGTAGGGGAGGGGCTCTCTTGCCCACCGTTGTGCCGACTGACTGACGGGCACTGTCGTGCCCGCCAATCGGGGCACTTCCTCGAAACCGGCTCGCTTCATCCGCCACTGGCGGCGCTTCGCCGATTTCCCCTCCCACGGGCGACCGCAAGAGTCGCCCCTACGGATATGGATATAGTTTACACATTATATTTTTATATACAAAAGTCAGAAAGGAAGCACGAATTATGACTAAAATTGATATTGTGTCCGGCTTTTTGGGCGCGGGAAAAACCACGCTTATTAAGAAGATGCTGGCGGAGGCCTACAAGGGCGAGAAGCTGGTGCTCATTGAAAACGAGTTCGGTGAGATCAGCATTGACGGCGGGTTTTTGAAGGACGCCGGGGTGCAGATCAGCGAGATGTCCTCCGGGTGCATTTGCTGCTCCCTGGTGGGCGACTTTGGCCGGGCGCTGGTGGATGTGCAGAAGCAGTTTGCCCCGGACCGCATCCTCATTGAGCCCTCGGGCGTGGGGAAGCTCTCCGATGTGATCCTGGCGGTGGAGAACACCGTGAAGGATGTGCCGGAGATGAAGCTGAGCAGCTTTGTCACCGTGGCCGACGCCTCCAAGGTAAAGGTCTACATGAAGAACTTCGGTGAGTTTTACAACAACCAAATCGAGACCGCCGGTACCATCATCCTCAGCCGCACCCAGAAGGTGAGCCCCGAGAAGCTGGAGGCCGCCGTGGCCCTGCTGCGGGAGAAAAACAAGGACGCCGCCATTATCACCACCCCCTGGGACCAGCTGGACGGCAAGACCATCCTGGCCGCCATGGAGAAGGTGTCTCTGGCGGACGAGCTGATGGAGCGCATCCGGGCCGAGCACGAGGCCGAGGAGGAGGAGCATCACCATCATCACCATGACCATGATGACCATGATGACCACGATGAGGGCGAGCATCATCATGACCACGACCATCACGACCACGAGGAGGACGAGGAGCACCATCACCACGACCACGACGGATGCTGCCACGACCATGACCACGACCATGAACATGAACACGAGCATCACCACCACGACGGCGAGTGCGACGACCCGGCGTGCGCCTGCCACCACCATCATCACCACGCCGACGAGGTGTTCACCAGCTGGGGCGCGGAGACGCCCAAGACCTTTACGGAGGCGGACATCGACCGCATTCTCACGGCTCTGGACGGCGGCGAATACGGCGCAATTCTCCGGGCCAAGGGCATCGTTCCCTGCGAGGGCGGAAAGTGGCTGCACTTTGACTATGTGCCCCAGGAGCACGAGGTGCGCTTCGGCCCGGCGGACTATACCGGGCGGCTGTGCGTTATCGGCTCCAAGCTGGATGAGAGCAGGCTGGCAGAGCTGTTCGGCCTGTAAGGGAGAAGAAGTATGGATATTCCTGTATATCTCATTGCCGGGTTTCTGGATGCCGGCAAGACAAACTTTATAAACGGCATCCTCAAGGACGGCTTTGCCGCCGAGGACAAGACCCTGCTCATTTGCTGCGAGGAGGGGGAGGAGGAATACGATCCCCACGGGCTTTTCAATGTGTTCACCTACACGGTGGAGGACCAGGCGGAGCTGACGCCGGAGCTTTTTAAGAAGCTGGAAAAGCAGTATCGCCCCAAGCAGGTCATCATCGAATATAACGGCATGTGGATGATGGAGCCCCTGTACCGGGACGGGCTGCCGGGAAACTGGGTCCTGTATCAGATCATCTGCCTGATGGACGCCCGGACCTTTGAGCCCTACCTGAAGAACATGGGCCAGCTGGTGATGGAGAAGGTCTCCAACGCCGATATGCTTATTTTTAACCGCTGCAACGAGCAGCTCCGGGCCGACCTGCGCTCCAAGAACCTGCGCATGGCCAACCGCCGGGCGGACATCTATCTGGAAAACGAGGACGGTACCAGCGAGGAATATGTAACGGAGGACATGATGCCCTTCGATCTGTCCTCGGGGCACCTGGAGGTGGCGGACGAGGACTACGGCATCTGGTATGTGGACCTGATGGACCACCCGGAGCGCTACGAGGGGGTCAGCGTCACCTTTAAGGCGCTGATGTGCCACTCCAAGAAGTTCAAAGGCGTGGACTGCCCCGGGCGCTTTGCCATGGTGTGTTGCGAAAACGACATGCAGTTTTTGGCCTTGGTGTGCAAGGGCCAGGGCATGGACCGCTTTAAAAACCGGGACTGGGTGAAAATTCGCGCCACGGTGAAAAAGGAAAACTGCGAGGCCTACCAGGGCCAGGGGCCGGTGCTGTATGTAGACCGCATCAGCGCCTGCCAGAAGCCGGAGCCGGAGACCGTCTCCTTCTGACTGGATAAAATTCCTTCGGAATTTTATGCCAAAAGGCTTGCAGTCTGCTGCGCGCATAATTTTTGCGCCTGCGGGCGCAAACTCTGCGAGGCTTTTATTGGGGCCGCCGCGGCGCTGTGGAGCGCTGCGGCGGCTTCCCTTTTTTAGGGGGGCTTCCCTTTTGCGGAAAAATCTGTTATAATCGGGGAAATTACGAAACAAGGAGTCGAATCCTATGAAGAAAATACAGATCCTTGCGGGGGCCTTGGCGCTGGCGGTGCTGGCCTGCGCGGGCTGCGGAAAAAAGGTGCCATCCGACCCCACCACGCTCAACGATACGGGGCTGGTGAGCAGCTCCACCCAGGAGCTGATCTACAAAAACTCCAGCTACACCCTGCGCTTTAACCACAACGACGCAGGCGAATGGCAGTGGAAGGATGACACCACCATCCCTCTGAACCAGTCGAAGGTCCAGGAGCTTTTGGACCAGGTGAGCGCTCTGAATGTGCTGGTGCCGCTGGAAAATCCCGGTGACATCACCACCTATGACCTGGATGCCCCGGACCGGACTCTGGAGGTAAAGGACGCCGATGGGTCGGGCATTTCCCTGCAGATCGGCAGCGCCGCCGAGGGCGGCGGACACTATATGTGCCGGGACGGCGACACGACGAAAATCTATGTGGTACCGGACGCCCTGGTGCAGATGATGGACCGCAACATCTATGAGCTGGTGCAGATACCGGCGGTGCCGGTATTGGCAGCGGAGCAAATTACAGCCATTGAGGCCCAGGGCGGCGGCGCAAGTGTGGCCGTCAGCCGCAGCGACGATGGCCGCTGGCTGCGGGAGGGCACGGATGTGTCCGGGCAGCTGGAGGGGCTGGTGAGCCTCCTGGGGCAGGGTATGACGCTGGAGTCCTGCGTGGACTATAACCCCAGCTCCGGGGCGCTGCCCATCTGCGGCCTGACTGACCCCACGGTGACGGCCACGGTGCATTACACCGCCGCCAACGGCAGTGCCGGGAGCTTCACGGTGAAGGTGGGGCTCAGCTATGAGGACGGGTATTTTGCCATGTACAACGAGGTACCGGCGATTTTCAAAGTGTCCGCCGCAACAGCCCAGCTTTTAACGGGGCTTTTGAGCCTGGCGGCGTGAGTATAACAGAATCGGTTGACCGGGAGGCTTCGTCCTCCCGGTTTTTTCATGGAGTGAGGGAATGCGGCGGTTTTTGCGGAAATAGGCTCTTTTTTTAATGTTTCTTAAAGCATGGCGGGATACGATGCTCTTACACGCCGGGGCTTGTGTCCGGGAGAATTTCGGTATACAATAGAGAAAAACGGAGCCGGGAGGGTATGGTCATGCGAATTCTTGTGGTGGAGGACGAAAAGCGGCTGGCGCAGACCTTGCGGGACCTGCTGCACCGGGAGGGGTACACGGTGGATGTGTGCTATAGCGGCACCGAGGGCCTGGACAACGCCTTATCGGGCATTTACGACCTGATGCTGCTGGATGTGATGCTGCCGGGGCTGGACGGGTTCACGGTGCTGGAGCGGCTGCGGGGGAGCGGGAGCCGGCTGCCGGTTCTGATGCTCACGGCCCGGGGCGAGCTTTCAGACCGCGTCTGCGGGCTGGACCGGGGCGCCGACTACTATCTGACCAAGCCCTTTCAGAGCCCGGAGCTGCTGGCCTGCGTGCGTCTCCTGCTGCGGCGGCAGGCCGGGACGGCCACGGTGGACGACACCATTCGCTGGGGCGACCTGCAGCTGCAGCCCGGCTCCTTTCAGGTTTGCTGCCAGGAGCGCAGCGCCCGGCTGAGCCGGAAGGAATACGACCTGCTGGAGATGCTCATGCGCAACGGCGGACAGATTCTCTCCAAGGAGCAGCTTCTGCTCAAGGCCTGGGGCTATGACTCCGATGCAGAGGACAACAATGTGGAGGTATACATCTCCTTTTTGCGGCGAAAGCTGGCGCTGATCCGCTCGGCGGTACAGATCAAGACCGTGCGGATGGTAGGATACTATCTGGAGGAAGCAAAATGATTCGGAAATTGCGGCTGAAGATCGTGGGCATCAGCGTCATTGCGGTGGCGGTGCTGCTGGTGAGCGTGCTGGCCGCGGTGGCGCTGTCCACCCGGAGCCAAATGGTGCGCGCCAGCGAAAGCCGCCTGCAGGAGGCCCTGGCGGGGCATATGCTCTCCGGCGCCCAGCCCGGAAGCGGCGGTGGCCAGCCCTGCTTTGTGGCAGATATTTATGCCGACGGCACCGTGCGTCTGGCGGGCAGCGGGTACTACGATCTGGATAACGATGCGCTGATATTAAGTATTGTGCAGGATGCTCTGCAGCGGGAGAGCCGGGAGGGCGTCCTGCAGGACTACGCCCTGCGGTATATGCGCCAGAACGGGATGCTGACGGTGCGCCTGGCCTTCACCGACTGTTCCCAGGAGCAGGCCACCATGCGCAGCCTGCTGCTGCGGATGGGCGGGGTATCCCTGGCGGCGCTGCTGCTGCTGACGGGGGTAAGCTACTGGCTGGCGGGCTTCGCGGTGAAGCCGGTGCAGCAGGCCTGGCAGGAGCAGAAGCAGTTTGTCTCCGATGCCTCCCACGAGCTGAAAACGCCCCTGACGGTGATCCTGTCCTCGGCGGAGCTGGCGGCCAGCGAGACGGACGGGGGAAAAAGCAGGCAATACCTGGACAACATCCACGCCGAGTCCCTGCGCATGAAGGACCTGGTGGAGGATATGCTGACCCTGGCCCGGACCGAGAGCGGCACAAGGCTGCCGGAGGAAGCGGTGGACCTGTCGGACACGGTGCTGGAGAGCGCACTGGCCTTTGAGCCGGTGGCCTTTGAAAACGGGAAGCCCATGGAATACACCGTGCAGCCGGAGCTGACGGTCTCCGGCCGAAGCGCGCAGCTAAGGCAGGTGGCGGATATTCTGCTGGACAACGCCGTAAAATATGCCGAGCCCGGCTCCCCCATTCAAATGGGCCTGCGCCGGGAGGGGCGAAACGCCGTGCTGTGGGTGGAAAACCGCAGCGCCCCCATCCCGCCGGAAAAGCTGGGGCACCTGTTCGACCGGTTTTACCGGGTGGACGAGTCCCGCACCGGAGGCGAGGGCTTCGGGCTGGGCCTGGCCATTGCCCGGACCATTGTGCAGAGCCACCGGGGCAGCATCGGCTGCACCAGCACCCAGGGCGTGACCCGATTTACCGTGACATTGCCCCTGGCTAAAAATGAAGTGACAAAAAGAGGGAGCGAAGCATGATCGATCTTTTGATTCGGGACGGAACGGTGGTAGACGGCACCGGCCGGGCCCCCTACGCCGCCGATGTGGCGGTGGAAAACGGAAAAATCGTCGAGGTGGGGCAGCTGCCCGAGGCCCACGCAAGACGGGTCATTAGTGCCCGGGGAAAGCTGGTGACGCCGGGGTTCATTGACATCCACCGCCACGCGGACCTGGCGGCCTACCGGCCCGGGTTCGGCCAGCCGGAGCTGCGCCAGGGGCTTACGACCATTGTAAACGGCAACTGCGGCCTCTCCGCCGCGCCTATCCGCCGCAGTCGTCGGGCGGAAATCGCCGCCTATTTGCAGCCCATATGCGGGCAGATGCCCGCCTCCGTCTCCACAGACTCCCTGGCGGCCTATTTTGAAAACCAGCCGGACTCCCCGCTGCACACCGGGATGCTGGTGGGTGCGGGGGTGCTGCGGGCCGGCGCGGCGGGCTACGCCTTGGAGCGGCTGGAGGAGAAGCACTACAAGGCCATCCATAAGGCCATGGAGCAGGCTCTGGGAGACGGGGCCCTGGGGGTATCCCTGGGCCTGGGGTACGCCCCGGAATGCTTTTACACCACCGAGGAGCTGATGCGGGCTCTATCGCCCCTGGCAGGGCAGAGCATCCCCGTGACGGTGCATATGCGCCAGGAGGGCGGCGGTGTTTTGGAGGCCCTGGAGGAGATGCTGACGGTGGCGCGGAAGCTGCGCATACCCGTTCACATCAGCCACCTGAAGGCCATGGGCCGGGACAACTGGGGGGTAAAGATCCCCAGGGCCCTTTCCATGCTGGAGCAGGCCCGGCAGGAGGGCCTGGAGGTGGGCTGCGATGCCTACCCCTACACGGCCGGGTCCACCCAGCTGATTCACATTCTGCCGCCGGACCTTCTCACCGGAGGCATGGAGGCGGTGGTGAAACGGCTTCAGGACAAGGGCGTGCGCCGGGAGCTGGCAGCACGCATCGAGGACGGCTGCGGCTTCGACGACATCGCCAAGCTGGCCGGGTGGGACGGCATTCGCCTCACCAGCCTCCACTGCCCGGAGGACCACCCGTACCAGGGCAAGAGCATCGCGGAAATCGCGGCTCTGTGGGGGCAGAATCCCCTGGACTGCTGCTGCGACCTGCTGGTGCGGGAGCACTGCGAGATCACCATGGTGGACTTTATGGCCTCCGAGGAGGACATCGTGACCATTTTGCAAAGTCCCCTTTCCAATGTGATCTCCGACGCCACCTACCCCACGGAGGGGCTGCTGCACCCCCGGGTATACGGTACATTTGTGCATATATTGGAGCATTTTGTGCGGGAGCGGGGCGTGCTGACGGTGGAGCAGGCGATACACAAGATGACGCAAAAGCCGGCGGAGGTCTTGCACCTGCCGGGCAAGGGCGTGCTGGCGGCAGGCATGGACGCGGACATCAATGTGTTCGCCCCGGAAAAGCTGCACCAGCCCGGCACCTATGAAAACCCCTGCTGCCTGGCAGAGGGTATGGACTATGTGCTGGTGGACGGTGCGGTGGCCGTGGAAAAAGGAAAATGCACCGGCGTGAAGGCCGGGCGGATTTTGCGCAGATAGCAAGGAGAAACGCTATGTACGAACTGATACAGCTCACGGAGCAAACCTACTACATCAAAAGTCCCGCCAATATCGGCCTGGTGCGGCTGGAGGGGCAGGAGGTCTGCCTCATCGACAGCGGCAGCGACAAGGACGCAGGGCGGAAGGTCCGGCAAATTTTGGACAGAAACGGCTGGACGCTCAAGGCCATTTACAACACCCACGCCCACGCGGACCACATCGGCGGCAACCGCTATTTGCAGGGGCAGACCGGGTGCAGGATCTACGCCCCGGGTATCGACTGTGCCTTCACCCGGCATCCGATCCTGGAGCCGTCCTTCCTCTACGGAGGCTACCCGCCCAAGGACCTGCGGCATAAGTTTTTGATGGCCCAGGACAGCGGCGCGGAGGTGCTGACGGCGGAGGCGCTGCCGGAGGGCTTCGAGAGCATACCGCTACCGGGGCACTTCTTCGACATGGTGGGCTTTCGCACGGCGGACGATGTGGTTTTCCTGGCAGATTGCCTGTCCAGCCGGGAGATTTTAGAGAAATACCAGGTTGGCTTTATCTACGATGTAGCGGAATACCTGCACACTCTGGAGACAGTGAAGGGCCTGCAGGCGCGGATGTTCGTCCCTGCCCACGCAGAGGTATCGGAAAATATAGCAGACCTGGCCCGGTACAACATCGACAAGGTGCTGGAGGTGGCGGAAAAGATTTTGACGCTGTGCCCGGAGCCCCGGTGCTTCGAGGAGATTTTGCAGGGGCTGTTTGCGGCCTTTGCCATGAAGATGGACTTCCAGCAGTATGTGCTGGTGGGCAGCACCCTCCGGTCGTACCTGGCCTGGCTGAAGGATGCAGGCCGAGTGCAGGTGGTCTTTGAGGACAACCGAATGCTGTGGCAAAGGGTGTGCAGCCTGTAAGCTGCAATGGGCACATAGGCAGGACACATAGCCGCTGCGCTCGTTCATGATGACCTGGGCGTGTTCATCCAGACGGCGGATGCGGGCGGCGGCAGAAGCTCCGCCCGCCACACCGCCTGCGATCACTGCTTTTATCTTGCGCCCTCCACCATTGCGGCGACCTCCGCCTTTGACCGGTAGCCCACCGATTTGGCAACGATCTTTCCATCCTTGAATACGACCAGCATCGGGATACTGGACACCTGAAAACGCATCGCCAGCTCCATCTGCTCGTCCACATTGACCTTGCCCACCTTGAGGGCACCGCTTTTTTCTTCGGCAAGCTCATGCAGTATGGGAGCGAGCATTTTGCACGGCCCGCACCAGTCGGCATAGAAGTCCAGCAGGACGGGTTTGTCGGAATGCAGTACCTCGTTTTCAAAATTCGCAGCAGTAATTTTCAGTTCAGTCATGAGAATGACTCATTTCTATTGTCCTTAATTATTCTTTGTTCTTCAGCTTGCAAATATCCTGCGCCACCCAATCAGCGACTGTGCCGGCGGTGTAGGCCCAGCCCCACGGCACACGGAATGGCGGCCAGTTTCTTTGGCAGCATAGCTTTCCCCCCTTAATCCTGCAAGGATTTGTAATAGAGCATACAGTGGCAGAATCCCTCGAAGTCCGGATCTGCAATTTGATCCTTAAACTCCTGGCACATACACTTGGTTGCCTCTGTGCGCTCTAAGCGGCAGGGACAGTATCCTCCGGTGCGCTTGAGTCCTTCCCGGATGGTATTGACAATCTCCTGATCGGGATTGAGCTTGATTTTCATGTTCGCCACCTCTTTCTTGTTTCTTGATTGTGGCTTTATCATACCCCAGGACAAAGCGTTTTTCTGTGACGAGGTCACATTGATAAAAAAAGTGGGTGCAACGGAAAACCGTTGCACCCACTTTTTATTTTTCAGCGGGTCGAAAAAACTTTTCGACCCGCTGAAACTCTCAAATATAAACAGATGCGCCTCTGTCGCTGGGGCTCATGCCTGCTGCAGCTTCTCCAGCGCCGCCCCGGCAGCCGCCTGCTCCGCTTCCTTCTTGCTGTGGCCCGTGCCTGTGGAAAACACTTCTCCGTTCAGCAGCACCGCCGCCTCAAAGACCTTGGCATGGTCCGGCCCGGTGGAGCCCACCAGCCGATAGCCCAGGGTGGAGCCGCTCTTGCGCTGCACCAGCTCCTGCAGCTCGGTTTTGAAGTCCCGGCGCCGCTCCTCCACGGCCTCCTCCCGGCCCTTATCCAGCAGCACCCGGTGTATCAGCTCCGACGCGGCCTCCATGCCGCCATCCAAATACACCGCCGCGAACACCGACTCTGTGGCGTCAGCCAGGATGGAGGGCCGCCGGCGGCCTCCCCCCTGCTCCTCGCCCCGGCCCAGCTTCAGATGCCGGCCCAGCTCCAGGCTCTGGGCCACCTCATGGAGGCTATCCTCGCATACCAGCGCCGCCCGAAGCCGCGTCAGGTCGCCCTCCGGCAGGTCCGGGTGCTTGCGAAACAGGTAGTCCGCCGTCACCACACCCAGCACCGCATCGCCCAGAAACTCCAGCCGCTCGTTGCTGCGCATACCACCGCCCCGATGCTCATTGGCATAGGAGCTGTGCTGCAGGGCATTTTCCAGCAGGGCCTTGTTCTTAAAGGCATAGCCCAATTTTTCCTCCAGTGTGAACATAAGATAAATAATCTCCTCTCCACAACTGAAAAAGGAAACCCCACGGGGATGTGGGGTCTCTTTTTTCAACTGTTGATTTTATGATTCAAATACTGCACGCAGTCGCGGACGGTTTTCAGCCCGGCCAGATCCTCCTCGTCGATCTCACCCACATCAAACTCCTCCTCCATGGCCATCACCAGCTCCACCAGATCCACGGAGTCGGCGCCCAGGTCATCCACGAATGAGCTGTCCATGGTGATCTCCTCCGCGTCGATGGCAAACTGCTCGGCGATGAGGTCCTGCATCGTTTTGAAAATTTCCTCTGCTGTCATATTGAATAAAACTCCTTTCGGATATATCTTGAAAAAGAATACTGCATCGGCGTAGGTATGTCAATAGTGAAATTGGTATTTAGTGTTCAATTTTCATCAAATTCACATTTTCCTCAATTTTTTCAATGAGGCCGCTGCGGGCGAAGGCCGCCGCCTGGCCGATGGCGTTTTCAATGGCCTCGGCGTTGGAGGCGCCGTGGGCCTTGATAACGGGCCTTGCAATGCCGATGAAGGCGGTGCCGCCCACCTTGTTGGGGTCCAGCTTGGCCTTGAAGTCGTTGAGCCCCGGCATCACCGCCAGAGCGGCCAGCTTGGTCAGCAGGTTTTTCTTGAACATCCCCTTCAGGGCCGACCCGGCAAAGGAGCCTACGCCCTCCATGGTTTTCAGCAGGATATTCCCGGAAAAACCGTCCGTCACGATGACATCACAGCCGCCCTTGATGGCCTCCTTGGCCTCGATGTTGCCGATGAAGTGCAGGTGGCCCTCCTCCGCAGCCTGGCGCAGCCGGGCCAGGGTCTGCTTTTGCAGGTCTGTACCCTTGCTGTCCTCGGCGCCGATATTCAGCAGGCCCACCCGGGGCTTGGCCAGCCCCAGCACCTGCTGGGCGTAGAAATTGCCTAAGTAAGCAAACTGCACCAGGTACTCCGGTGTACACTCAGCATTGGCGCCGCAGTCAATAAGCACCGCCTGCCCCGTGGTGGTGGGGATCACCGGGGCCATCGCCGCCCGGCGGATGCCGTGGATGCGTTTGGTGATGAGGGTGGCCCCGGTGAGCAGGGCCCCGGTGGACCCGGCGGAGACCAGCGCATCCCCCTGCCCCTCCCGGAGCATGGTCAGACCCACACCCATGGAGGTGTCCTTCTTCCGGCGGAACACCGTGGCCGGGTCATCGCACATTTCCACGGTCTGAGAGGTGGAAATGATCTCCATGCCCGTAGGCACCTCCGGCTGTCCGCACCGGGTCAGAGCCCCCCGGATGGCATTTTCATCCCCGGTGAGGACGATGTCCACACCCCAGTGCTTCTGCCCGGCCAGAGCGCCCTTTACGATTTCCAGGGGCGCATTGTCGCCGCCCATGGCATCTACAATAATCTTCATTAGGTCAGCACCTCCTCACGCATTTGGTCAATGATCTGCAGGGAGCGAGCGGAAAGCTCCGCATTCTTATTTCGCTTGCCCTTGACCCGGTGGTCAAGAGGCGGGATAATCCCGAAATTGATGTTCATAGGCTGGAAAGCTCCCACGCTTTCGTTGCTCACATACAGCCCCAGGGCTCCGATGGCCGTCTCCCGAGGGAAGTCCAGGGGCGGCTGCCCCTTGAGCCGGCGGGCCATCTCCACCCCGGCTAAAAATCCGCTGGCGCAGGACTCCACATAGCCCTCCACTCCGGTCATCTGCCCGGCAAAGGCAAGGCGGGGCTGGGTTTTCAGCCGGTAATAGCGGTCCAGCAGCCGGGGGGAGTCCAAATAGGTGTTGCGGTGCATGACCCCGTAGCGCAAAAACTGCGCATTCTTCAGAGCGGGGATCATGGTAAATACCCGCTTCTGCTCCGGCCACTTGAGATGGGTCTGGAAGCCCACCAGGTTATAGATGGACCCGTCGGCGTTGTCCTTGCGCAGCTGTACCACGGCGTAGCTCTCCCGGCCGGTCTTGGGGTCCTTCAGCCCCCGGGGCTTTAAGGGCCCGTAGCGCAGGGTGTCCTCCCCCCGCCGGGCCATAACCTCCACAGGCATACACCCCTCGAAAACCTGCCCGTCCTCAAAGCCGTGGACCGGGGCCTCCTCCGCCTCCGTCAGGGCTTTCCAAAAGGCCAGGTACTCGTCTTTTTCCATGGGACAGTTGATATAATCCGGCGTCCCCTTATCATACCGGGAGGCAAAATACGCCGAATCCATGTCCACGCTTTCAAAGGAAATCAGCGGGGCGGCGGCATCGAAAAAGTTTAAGGTCGTGTTCTCCCGGCCCAATAGATCCAGGAGCTTTTCGGCAAAGGCATCGGAAGTCAAAGGGCCGGTGGCTATCAGCACCTCCCCCTCCGGAATTTCCGTCACCTCGCCGGGGACGACCTCGATATTGGGGTGGCTGCAGACGGCCTCCGTGACCATTTTCGCAAAGCCCCGGCGGTCCACCGCCAGGGCGCCCCCGGCGGGGACCCGAGTGGCGTCCGCGCAGCGCAAAATCAAGCTGTCCAGCCGCCGCAGCTCCTCCTTCAGCAGGCCCACGGCGTTTTCCAGCTGGTCCGAGCGCAGGGAATTGCTGCAGCAAAGCTCGGCAAAATATTCGCTTTCATGGGCGGGAATTTTCTTCTCCGGCTTCATCTCACAAAGCCTTACGCAGATCCCTCTTTGGGCCAGCTGCCAGGCAGCCTCACTGCCCGCCAGACCCGCGCCGATCACCATTACTTGCATGCTCACTCCTTTTCCTCGCCCTTTTTGGCGGTGACTTTCGGTGACTTTTGGGCACCCTTCGGTGCAGCCTTGGTCACCTTTTTGGTGGTCTTTTTGGCGGCTTTTGCGGCGGTTTTTGCACCGGCTGCTTCACCGCCGTCCTCGGTCTTTTTCCGATAGCCCCGTTTATCCTCGGGAAGGAAGTTGGGACAGTCGGGGTTGATGCAGAAGGGACGGTTGAAGCCCTTGCCGGATTTTTTGAACATGGTCCAACCGCACAGGGGGCAGTCATCCTTGGTGGGTACATCCCAGGTGCGGAAGTCACAGCGCTGACTTTCGTCGGCGGCGGTAGAGCGGTCGCAGCAGTAGTAGGTGTACTGCTTGCCGCTCTTTTGGCTGACGCCGGTGCGCTTCATAAGCCGCCCGCCGCACTTGGGGCAGCGGCCCGGCATCTGGACCACCAGGGGCTTTGTAAAGGTACACTCCGGGTAGCCGGGGCAGGCCAGGAACCGGCCGAAGCGGCCGCTCTTGACCACCATGTTGCGGCCGCAGACATCGCACTTCTCCTCGCTGACCTCATCGGGCACCTTGAGATACACGCCCTCCATGTCCTTTTCCACCTGGGAGAGATTCTCCTCGAAGTCGCCGTAGAACTCCCGCAGCAGCTCCTTCCAGTTCTTATCGCCGGACTCCACCTCGTCCAGCTCCTTTTCCATATTGGCGGTAAACTTCACATCCACGATCTTGGGGAAGCGCTGGCACATCAAGTCGTTGACCACGGACCCCAGGGGAGTCATGCGCAGATACTTGCCCTCCTTGACCACATACTCCCGGTCCAGGATGGTAGACACCGTGGGAGCGTAGGTGGAGGGGCGGCCAATGCCGTTTTCCTCCAGGGCGCGAATGAGGGAGGCGTCGGTAAAGTGGGCGGGGGGCTGGGTGAAATGCTGCAGGGGCTCCATCTTCTGCAGCTGCACCGTCTCCCCCTCCTCCAGAGGCGGCAGAGCGGGCTCCTTCTCCTCCTTCTCCTCGTCCCGGCTCTCCTCGTACACGGCGGCATAGCCGGCAAATTTCAGGCTGCTGGCGCTGGCACGGAAGCTGTGGTCCCCCGCCTGAAGCTCGGCGGTGACGCTGTCATAGACGGCGTTGGACATCTGGCTGGCCAAAAAGCGGCTCCAAATGAGCTTATAGAGCCGGTACTGCTCGCCGCTGAGGTCGCCCTTTACCTGCTCGGGGGTGAGGCTGACATTGCTGGGGCGAATGGCCTCATGGGCGTCCTGGGCCCCGGCCTTGGCCTTATACTGGCGGAAGGCGTTGGGACGGTAGGCGGCGCCGTAGCGGCTGTCGATGAGCGCACGGGCGGCCACCTGGGCCTCATGGGAGATGCGCAGAGAATCGGTACGCATATAGGTAATAAGACCTACGGCGCCCTCGCCGCTGAGCTCCACGCCCTCATACAGCTGCTGGGCGATGGCCATGGTGCGGCGGGGGGTCATATTCAGCTTGCGGGAGGCCTCCTGCTGGAGGGTGGAGGTGGTGAAGGGAGGGGACGGAGAGCGCTGCTTATCCGCCCGCTTCACGCTCTTGACGGAGAAGGTCCGGGACATAACATCCTCACAGATGGCCTGGGTCTCCGCCTGGGAGGCGGGCTCGTACTTTTTGCCGTTTTTCCCGTAGTAATGGGCCTTAAAAAGGGTCTTATCCCCCTGCTTATGGAGCAGGGCATCCAAGGTCCAATACTCCTGGGGCACGAAGGTCTCAATTTCCTTCTCCCGCTGGGCCACCAAACGCATGGCCACGGACTGGACCCGGCCGGCAGACAAGCCCCGGCGGATCTTCTTCCACAGCAGCGGGGACAGGCGGTAGCCCACGATACGGTCTAAAACGCGCCGGGCCTGCTGGGCGTCCACCAGGTCCTGGTCGATGCGCCGGGGGGCGGCGATGCTCTCCTGCACCACTTTTTTTGTGATCTCGTTGAAGGTGACACGGCGGGTCTTGGCATCGTCCAGATCCAGCAGGTATTTCAGATGCCAGCTGATGGCCTCTCCCTCACGGTCCGGGTCGGTGGCAAGATAGACCATGTCGGCCTTATCCGCCGCCTTTTTCAGGCTCTTGATGATGTCCTCCTTGCCCCGGATGGCCCGGTAGTCGGGCTTAAAATCGTTTTCAAAATCAATGCCGATCTTGCTCTTGGGCAGATCGCGCAGGTGGCCCATGCTGGCCATGACCTCGTAGTCCGGGCCCAGGTACTTGCCAATGGTCTTGGCCTTGGCCGGGGACTCCACAATGACCAGATTTTTTGCAGCCTTTTTTGCCATAGTTCCTTTTTACTCCTTTGTTTCCTCGACCTCCACGGTCCGCAGGTACTTTCGCATACCCTCTCGGCGGATGAGGCCGTCTATTTCCATGATCGTTACCGCTGAGAGGACTTGGGCTACCGGCAGCTGTAAGCGGTCGGCGGCCTCATCGATCAGCAGGGGGATTTTATCGTCTAAAATGCGCAGGAGGGAGAGCTCCAGGTCACTGAGATCCCGGGCGCTGCGCCGGGGAAGGGCCGGGGCAGCCGGCTGGGGAGACCAGGGCTTATCCTGCACGGGTTTTTCCCACCGGGGGGTATCCTCCGGCCCGGCAGGCGGCTCCGCCAGAGGCGGCCTGTCGCCCCGGGGATGCAGCTTATGGGGAAAGCGGAGATAATAGCCGCTGAGAATATCGCTGCTCTGGGCAGCCAGACCCGCCCCATCCCGAAGCAGGGCGTTGCAGCCCAGACTGGTCCGGGCGTCGATGGGCCCGGGGACGGCGAACACCTCCCGTCCCTGATCCAAAGCCGTGGCAGCGGTGATAAGCGCGCCGCTCTTTTCCGGGGCCTCCACTACCAGGGTCGCCACGCTCAGGCCGCTGATGATGCGGTTGCGGACGGGAAAATGCCAGGAGCGGGCCTCGGTGCCCGGCGGATACTCGGAAAGCACCACGCCGGAGGAGAGAATATCGGCATAGAGCCGGGCGTTTTCGGCGGGATAGGCAATATCCGGGCCGCAGCCCAGCACCGCCGCCGTGATGCCGCCGGCCCGAAGCGCTCCCTCATGGGCCGAGGCGTCGATGCCCCGGGCCAGGCCGGAGACCACCAGAGCGCCCTCCCGGGCCAGAGAATAGCCGAAATGCTCCGCCGAGCGGAGACCGTAGGGCGAGCAGCTGCGGGTGCCCACCACGGCGATGGCAGCCTCGTCATCGAAGGAGGGCATGGCCCCCTTGCCGTAGAGCAGCAGAGGCGGGTCGAAGATATTGCGCAGGCGCTGGGGGTAGAGCGCATCGTGGAGGGTGAGGACGAACACATCCTTCCGGGCGCAGCGGTCCAGGATGGCCAGGGCCTTATCCAAAGATTTATCGGAAAGAGAGTCCAGCTGCTCCTTTCCCAAGGGCTCCACCGACGAAAGGGCCTGAGGGTCGGCATAGTAAACCTCCTCGGCAGAGCCGAAGCGGGCCAAAAGCGCACACTTGCAGGCCGTGGTGAGATGGGGCCTGGTGGAGAGCCAAATCCAGTATTGCAGGGCAGACATAGCTTCTCACTCCCTCCCGTCACTGCCCCGGTAGCCCTCCCACAAAAGGACGGAGGCGGCTACGGCGGCATTGAGAGACTCGCAGCGCGGGGACATGGGGATGCGGACGGTGCCGTCGCAAAGGGCCAACAGCTCCCGGGACAGGCCCCGGCCCTCGCTGCCGATGGCCACGGCGGCCCGGGTCAGGTCCACGGTGCGGGCGTCCAGGGTGTCGAGGCGGAGGGCGGCGCCGTAGAGGGGCAGGCCGCTCCTTTGCAGCAGCCGGCAAAGCTCCGAAGCCGAGCAGGACCACACCGGGCGGCGGAACAGGGCGCCCATGGAGGAGCGGAGGGTTTTGGGACTATAAGGGTCGGCACAGCCGGGGAGGAGAAAAAGCCCGTCCCCGTCAAAGGCGTCCAGGGTGCGCAGCACCGCGCCCACATTGCCGGGGTCCTGAACCCCCTCCAGGGCCACATAACGCCGCCCGGTGAGCTTTTCGGGCGGGGTGAGGGCCGGGATGCGGCCTGTGAACAAAACGCCCTGAGGGCTTTTCATGGGAGAAACGGAGGCCATGACATCCCCGGGCACGCAGACGACCCGGACACACTCCGGGAGGGTGGGAAGGGTCACTCCCTCGGTGCAGACCACGCACACCGGCTCCACCCCCCACTGCAGGGCCTCCCGGAGCAGTTTGGGGCTGTCGCCCACGAACTGACCGCTTTGGCGGCGGTAAGCAGCATCGGAGGACAGGCGGCGGATATGGGAAAGCAGAGGATTGGCGCGGGATGTGATGCGGTCCATGGAGGGGCCTCCTTTGGGTGGAGTAGAAGGATGGGGGTGCATGGGGTGCGGGATGCGGATTGCCACAGCCAGTGTGCGCACTGGCTTCGCAATGACAGGTTTTTTACAAGGGGTGCGGGGGAATGTCCGGCGGGCGGACAGAGGCGTCCGCCCCTACGGATGACAATAAGTGCGGTAAAACGGGGCGTCGGGGACGCCGCCCCCTACGGATAGGGTGCAAGAGGTGCGGGGGGCGGGCGACCGCAAGGGTCGCCCCTACGGAGGGTTACAAGGGGTGCGGGGAGCGGGCCGATGTGGGCATCGGCCCCTACGGAAGCGATTGTAGGGGCGGACGACCCTGTCCGCCCGGGCCCAATAACGCAACACCTTGTAGGGCAGGGCCCGTGTGCCCTGCCGGGAGTGCGGGAAAGGAATCCCCCAGTCACGGCTTCGCCGTGCCAGCCCCCTTTAGGCAAGGGGGCCATGGGGACGGGGGGTGCGGATTGCCACGACCAGTTTGCGAACTGGTCTCGCAATGACAGGGTTTTTACAAGGGGTGCGGTAGGCGGGCCGATGTGGGCATCGGCCCCTACGGAAGCGTTGCAGGAAGTGCGGGGGGCGGGCGACCGCAAGGGTCGCCCCTACGGAGGGGCATGCGTCTATATCATATACCTATATAATAAAGCAGTATTTTTTTGCGATGTCAAGAAAATTTTTTGCCGCAGAGGTAAATCTGCGGCAAAGGAGAGGGATTTTCAGATGGGATCGGGAGGGGTGCGGACCGGGAAAGTCTCCCCCCTGTGGCCGCTGCCGGTGCAAGGGGGCAGGGGGTATACGGGCGCGTTTTGCTATGCAAAAGCATAGCAAAATAAGAAATGTGCCATTTCCTCGCCCCTACGGGGCAACCGGAAATGATGCACAAAAAACTTCATGCACCGGCATTTGCGCATTTTCGTGGTGCAGCGTTCCTGCATGAAGTTTTATGCGGACAGGCTCCGCTGTTTTTTACTTTTTGCACCGAACAGATACCGCGCCGCCGGATAAATCAGCGAAGCCACCGCCAGGGTCCACGCCCCCGGATCTCCGAAGCACAGGGCAATATACGCCCCGGTGGAGGCCGAGGAGTCGATGGGCCCGCCGTTTACCATCGCCGGGAGAAATGCGCAGATCAGGACCCGCGCCACCAGCTCGGCACAGCCGGCCACCAGCGCGTACTCCGCGTGTCCGACGCCCTGGACCGCCGCCCTGAAAACAAACAGGATCATCAGCATGAAATACAGGGCCAGGTCCACATAAAGATAGATATTTCCGTAGCGGATCGTGGCCTCCGTGATCTTATCCGCACTCATAAACAGGTGCTGGTACGCGCCGTTTATGGTGAGAAGCATACCGAGGCCGCCGAGAATCCCATACATGGCAAGGCCGATAAGCAGGCTTTTTACGGTGCCGCGGCGGATCCGGTCCTGCCGTCCCGCGCCCAAATTCTGGGCATGGAAGCAGACGATGGCCGTGCTCAGGGCGTTCATGGGGCACATAAGGAAGTTATTGAGCTTATTGGCGGCGCCGAATCCGTTCTGGGCGGGATTGCCGGCTACCATGACCCCGCCCTCGCCGATGTCAAAGCCCACAAGCGCGCGCTGCATCACGATGATGCCGATTGCCAGCACCGAGAACTGAAGGCCCATGGGAATGCCCTGTCTCAGGTGCCGGACATAGAAGGAAAGGGCCACATGGAAGTCACTTTTCGTGGGGTGGAGCTCCTCGTATTTCCTGAACGCGTAGATCAGGCACAGTACCGCGCTCAATGCCTGGGCCAGCACGGTTGCCACCGCCGCGCCAACGACCCCGAGCCTGAGCGCAAGGATGAAAAACAGGTCCAGGCCGATATTCAGCACGGTGGAAAACAGCAGGAAAATCAGCGGCGTTGTGGAGTCTCCCAGGCTCCGCAGGACGGAGCAAATCAGATTGTAGTAAAACTGGGCGAATATGCCGATGAAAATTATCAGGGAATACTGATAGGCGGCCTTCCAGACGCCGGGATTTGTCTCGGACAGGCCGATGAAGCGAAGCAGGGGCCCCAGGGCCAGTATGGCGATGGCGGTCAGCAGCAGGGACATAGCACCGCCGAGAATGAGCTGCGCCGCGAAGGATCTTCTGACCCCGGGTTTATCGCCCTGCCCCGCCGCTATGGAGGTTATCACCGAGAATCCGGCGGTGCAGCCCACTGCAAACTGCAGGAATATAAAGAGGATCGGGAAAACATCATTTACGCCTGCAATTTCATCGACGCTGAGGGTCTGGCCGCAGATGGCGGCATCGCTGATGGTATAGATCTGCTGAAGCAGGTAAGAGAGAATGATCGGTACGGAAAATTTGAAGATCACCCATCCTTCGCTGCCGGAAAGCAGGTCGAGGGAGGGTCTGTTTCTGAGTCTTAACATTTTTATCCCTTCAGTTGCAAATTTGATTCCCGGGCTATAGACCCGGGGTTTTTAGTTTGGCCAGGGGGCAAGGGCTTACAGCCGCAGGCCCTTGATGTCCTTGATGCGCGAGAGGATCATGTGGCAGCTGCACAATCTTTTGATCCAACCCGTCCAGTCCGTCCAAATACATATTGCATCCTCCGCAGGCCATGCCCTTCCATGATCTTTAACGCCTTATAATAGCACCGCTCCCACAAAATGTAAATAGAATATTGACAGAATGCTTTAATAGACCTGCAATGCTTTCAAAATGCAGGTTTTTTCTTGCATTTCGGAGGCACGCTATGAATCAGGATTTAACGAAGGGTCCTGTTACCAAATCCATGCTGCTGTTTGCCGTTCCCATGATTTTAGGGGATCTGCTGCAGCAGCGCTATAACATCGCCGACAGTCTCAAAAGCCCGCTGACCGAAATCAGCGGGCTTTTTTCATGTGAACTTGAATTTGTCTGATTCGCATTTGGCGTAAGCCTGGCGTAAATTGGCGTAAGCACCGACAATTTAGGGGCAATCAATAGAGCTTTGCGCCGGCGGGGATGTGAGGATCCACCATCAGCAAATGGAGCTTTTCCTCGCCGTTTTCGTGATGCACGGCAGAGATGAGCATACCGCAGGAATCAATGCCCATCATGGGTCTGGGCGGCAGGTTCGTGATGGCGATGCAGGTCTTTCCAACCAGCTCTTCCGGCTCATAATATTCGTGAATACCGCTCAAAATGACCCTATCTGTGCCGGTTCCGTCGTCCAAAACGAACTTTAAGAGCTTTTTGGACTTCTTCACAGCTTCGCATTCCTTGACCTTTACGGCACGGAAATCGCTCTTGGAGAAGGTGTCGAAATCGACCTGATCCTGGAACAGCGGCTCGATCTCCACATTGGAAAAATCGATTTTTTCCTCCACGACCGGAGCCGCCTGAGCAGCCTCCGCAGGAGCCGAAACTTCCTTGGAAACCTTCTTGTCAGAGTCCAAAGGTTTCATTGTGGGGAACAGGATCACATCCCGGATGGAGTCGGTGCCGCAGAGCATCATGGCGCAGCGGTCGATACCGAAGCCCAGGCCGCCGGTGGGGGGCATACCGTATTCCAGAGCCAGGACGAAGTCCTCGTCCATCATGTCGGCCTCCTCGTCGCCCTGGGCGCGCTTTTCCGCCTGGGCCTTGAAGCGCTGGTACTGGTCGATGGGGTCATTGAGCTCGGAGAAGGCGTTGCCCATCTCGCAGCCGCAGATGAACATCTCATAGCGCTCGGTGAGGTAGGGGTCGGCGGGGCTGCGCTTAGCCAAGGGGCTGACCTCCACGGGGTACATGGTGATGAAGGTGGGCTGGACCAGGGTCTCCTCCACCTTCTGATCGAAGGTCTCATAGAGGGCATTGCCCCAGGTGTGGGCCACGCCGTCCATATCCACGCCTACGCTCTCCGCCAGCTCCACAGCCTTGTCGGCATCGCCCTCAATGGCCATGAAGTCGGCGCCGGTGACAGTCTTCACCGCGTCGGCCATGGTGACGCGCTTCCAGGAGGGGGTCAGGTCAACTTCATGGCCCAGCCAGGTGACCTTGTAGGTGCCCAGAATTTCCCGGGCAGCACCGGAGAGAATGCCCTCCAGAATGTCCATCATGCCGTCCAAATTGGTGAAGGCCTGATAGAGCTCACAGGTGGTGAACTCCGGGTTATGCTTGGTGTCCATGCCCTCGTTGCGGAAGATGCGGCCCACCTCGTACACCCGCTCCATGCCGCCGACGATAAGCCGCTTCAGGTGCAGCTCCGTGGCGATGCGCATATACATATCAATATCCTGGGCATTGTGATGGGTGATGAAGGGACGGGCGTTGGCGCCGCCGGCAATGGGGCTGAGAACGGGAGTCTCCACCTCCATAAAGCCCAGATTATCCAGGTAGCGGCGCAGGAAGGCCACAAACTTGCTGCGGATCTCAAAATTGCGCTTGCTCTCGGGATTCATAATGAGGTCCACATAGCGCTGGCGGTAGCGCAGCTCCTTATCCGTAAGGCCGTGGAACTTCTCGGGCAGGGGCTGGAGGGACTTACTCAGCAGGGTGATGTGCTTGGCCCGGACACTCATCTCGCCCTTTTCCGTGCGGAACACAGTGCCCTCCACACCCACGATGTCGCCGATGTCATACTTCTTGAAGCGGTTATACTCCTCGGGGTCCATCTCGTCCCGGCGGGCGTAAAGCTGGATGCGGCCGGACTTATCCTGCAGGTCGCAGAAGGAGACCTTGCCCATACCGCGCTTGGACATCAGGCGGCCGCCTACGGAGACGGTCTGACCCTCCAGGGCGTCAAAATTATCCTTAATTTCCCGGGCATGGTGGGTAACATCATACTTGGTGATGGTGAAAGGATCCATCCCCATATCCTGCAGGGCCTTGAGTTTATCGCGGCGCACCTTGAGAATCTGCTTGAGATCCTGCTCCTGTTGAATGTTACGGGTTTCCTGCTCTGCCATGGCGGATATCCTCCTTTGTAAAAATTTTGGTTTATAAACTCATCTCTCGATGGAGTCGATGCGGTAGCGAATGGCCCCCCGGGGAGCCTCTACGGTGATCTCCTCCCCTGCCTTGCGGCCCATGAGAGCCTTGCCGAAGGGGGAGTCCTCAGAGACGGCGAAGTTCATGACATCCGCCTCCTGGGAGCCGACGATCTTGTACACGGGCAGCTTTTTGCCGGTGGAAAGGTTGGTGACCGTGACCTTGCAGCCGATGGAAATCTTATCGGAATCGGTTTCGGACTCGCTGACGATCTTGGCGTGAAGCAGGATCTCCTCCAGCTCGGCAATGCGGGAATAGAGCTTGCCCTGCTCGTTTTTGGCCTCGTCGTATTCGCTGTTTTCACTCAGGTCGCCGAAGCCCCGGGCCTCCTTGATAAGCTCGGCGATCTCGTCGGCCCGGGTGGTTTTACTGTAATCCAGCTCCGCCTTCAGCTCGTCGTACCGCTCCTGGCTCATTTTGAACTCTTTAACCATGGTAACGCTTCCTTTCTATGATCCGGTGTGGCCCCTTATCTATACAATACTACACCGATTTTATAATAAGTCATACTGCATTATAGTGAGTTTCCCACCCGGTGTCAAGCACCGAAATGAATTCTTTTTACCGCCAGCTCCGATGCGGGGAGCCGGCCCTGTCGGTGCAGGGCCGCCAGCAGACACTCCCCCTCGATGCCGGGAGGCACCGCGTCCCGGAGAGTCGGGGGGAGTATGTACTCTACCGGCTGGCAGCGGCACCCCTCCCCCAGCAGCAGGGCGGAGGGTGGGGCGTCCGGGCTGAGGGACACCTCCAGGGACGGGGCTGCGCCGCCGCAGGCCAGGCCGTAGCGCCGGAGGAGCCAGTCCTCCAGAGCCTGCTGACCGCAGCCGGCAGCCAGGTGCAGGTAGCGTACCCGCTCCGCCAGAAGCTGGGCCGCCCAATAGACCGGCAGGCTCGTCCCCGGAGCGGTGAGGCGGACGGAGGCGCTGCCGGGTGAGAGGTGTTTTTGGTGAAAGGCGCAGGCAAGCAGGGACGGCAGCACGGCCCGGCGCAAGGGGGCAATGTCCACCGGGCGGAGATCCATTTGACCCCAGGAGGGCAAATCCTCCGCCCAGGCGCCCTCCCGAATGCCCGCCTCACGGAGAGCGTGACCCTCCCGGCGCAGAAGCAGCCGCAGCAGCACCGAGGGATGGCCGCCGATTTCCACCCGGCACAGAGGCAGGCCGCAGAGAAGCTGTATGTGATGACGCACCCGGGGCAGGCCCCGGGGCTGATATGTGATCCAGGCAAGCATGATGATCCCCTCCCATGGAAGTGTATGGAGGGAGAAGGGGGAATATGCGGGGAGAGGAAAGCGGTAGGGTGGGGATTACGGATTGCGAAGCCGGTGTGCGCACCGGCTTCGCAATGACACGGTTTTTACAAGAGGCGCGGTGCAAGGCTGACGGGCGGACAGAGGCGTCCGCCCCTACGCACCGTTTACCGATAGAACTTCGTAGGGGGCGGCGTCCTCGACGCCCCGTATGCACCAGTTTTCATATTATGCTTGGGGTTTTTGTCATGGGAAAAGGGCGGACACATTGTGTCCGCCCTCAGAGGCGCAACTATAATTACCAATCCCAGGCAATGTAACCGGGAAGGTAGGGCAGCGGGTCGATGGTGCCGCCGTTTTTATACATGGTGTAATGGATATGGGCGCCGGAGGAATTGCCGGTATTGCCGCAGATCCCGATGGTCTCGCCCTGGGACACCGTTTGGCCCACGGAAACGCTGCAGCCATCCATGTGTCCATAGAGGGTGGTGATGCCGTCGTCGTGGGCGATCATAACGCTGATGCCGTAGCCGCCGTTCCAGCCGGCCTGGATGACCCGGCCGGACTTGGCTGCCAGCACCGCAGAGCCCCGGGCGGCGTCAATATCTGCGCCGTTATGGCTCTCGTAGCCGTGGAAGGGGCACCAGCGCTCCCCATAGGGACTGGTGACCACCCGGGTATTATTCGTGGGCCAGATATAGCCGTCCACGCCGCTATTGCTGCCGCTGCTGCCACTGCCGCCGGAGCTGCCGCCGCTCTGCTGCTGACGGATCAGCGCCTGGATACGGGCCTCATCCTCCGCGGCCTCGTCCAGCATGGCCTGGTGGCCCGCCTCCGTCTCCTCATATTCCCGAATCAGGGTAGAGGCGGCATCTACCTGCTGCTGGAGCTTGGTCTGGGAGCTTTCCATCTCCGACTTTTGTTGCTCTAAGGCGGCCTTATCCTCTGTGAGCTGCCGGCGGGTGGTCTGGAGGTCGGAGATCACCTGACGGTCATAGTCCATGACCTCGTTTACAAAATCCATCCGGGCCAAAAGGTCCGTGAAGCTGCTGGCCTTAAAAAGCACCGACCAGTAGGACACGGTGCCCCGCTCCTCCTCCTCCCGCACCTGGCGGCAGAACAGCTCGTACTGCTCCTGCTCCTTTTGGGTCAGCTCCGTGATGCGGGTCTGGGTCTCGTCGGACTGCTGCTGCAGGAGGCTGATCTCCGAGCGGAGCTTATCATTCTGCCTATCCAGCAGGGCCTTTTCCTCCAGAGCCTTGCTCTTATCGGACTGAATGGCCTCGATCTGCTTTTCCAGCTCCGCCTGGGCGTCCCGGGCCTCCTGAAGCTGGTCGGACAGGCTGCTGGCATAGGTGGGAACGGGCTTGGCCATGCACAGAAGGGATGCTGCCATGCAGGCGGCGCACAAAAGGGATAGGGCTCGTTTACGACTGAACATTGCTGCCTCCTTTACACACGCAGGAATTTACGGATGGCGGTAAGGCTGCCGCCTACACCCACCAGGATGCCCGCCAGCAGGAACACGCCGCCCACGGGCCAGCCGATCTTTTGGAAGCTGACCACCCGGAGGATCTGCAGGCTGTCGGACCCGGCGATGCCGCTGGCAATGGCGTTATACAGCAGCCACTGGAGAAAGAACGCGATGACCGCGCCGAACAGGCCCAGAAGCAAACCCTCGAACACAAAGGGCCAGCGGATGAAGCTGTCGGTGGCTCCCACCATTTTCATGATGGCAATTTCGTCCCGCCGGTCAAAGGTGGTGAGCTTGATGGTGTTGGAAATGATGAATACGGACACCACCAGCAAGATGGCAATGAGGGCGATGCTGATGACACCGGCCACATTCCGGGCGGTGATGAACCCGGCGGAAACCGCCTCGTCCGCCCGGACCTTGGCAATATGCTCCACCCCGCGCAGGGCTTCCACGGTCTGGGAAAGCTGGGTCTCATCCTGCAAATGAACGACAAAGCGGTGGCGGAAGATGCTGGGGTCCAGGTCCGCATAGAGATCGTTTTCATCGTACTGGGCCACATAGCTGTCACGGGCCTGCTCCCGGGAGACGAAGGTGGCATCGGCCACATTGGGCACAGCCTCTACCTTCCCCTGCAGGGCCCGGGCCTGGTCTTCGGTAAGGCTCTCGTCGATAAAGGCCAGGACGGCGTTCTCCTTTTGCAGGTTTTTCAGGTTATAATCCGCGTTGTAGGCCACCAGGGAAAAGGTGCCCATAATGAGCAGGCAGGCCACGGTGATGCCGATGGCCGCAAAGGACATGAAGCCGTGGGAGAACATATTGCGGCTTCCTTCCCGGAAGAAATATCTGAAATTACCTTTCATCTGGCCACCTCGTACCGTCCCATAGCATCCCCGGCCACCATGCCGGCATTGATGGTGATGACGCGCTTGTCAAAATGATTCACCAGGCCCTTTTCATGGGTGACCACCACCACGGTGGTGCCCAGAGCATTGATGCGCTCTAAGAGGGTCATAATTTCCAGGGAGCGGGCGGGGTCTAAGTTGCCGGTGGGCTCGTCGGCCACGATGGTGCTGGGGTTATTCACCAAAGCCCGGGCAATGGCCACCCGCTGCTGCTCGCCGCCGGAGAGCTGATCGGGCAGGCTCTGCTCCTTACCCTTGAGGCCCACCAGCTCCAGCACATAGGGGATGCGGGCCTTGATCTCCCGGGGGCTGGCCCCCACGGCGCGCATAGCAAGGCTCAGATTGTCCCACACGGTCTTATTGGTAATGAGCCGAAAGTCCTGGAAAATCACGCCGATGGTGCGGCGCATATAGGGGATCTGCTTGTCGGAGATGCGGCCCATGGAAAAGCCATTGACCATGACCCGGCCGGAGGTGGGCACGATCTCCCCGGTGAGCAGCTTGATAACGGTGGATTTGCCGGAGCCGGAGGGGCCCACCAGGAAGGCAAACTCCCCGTCCTCAATGGAAAAAGAAATGCCCTTCAGGGCCTCTGTCCCATTGTCGTATACTTTTTTAACATCTATCAGACGAATCATAGGTTCCTCTCAATCAAAAACACAGGTTTCTTGTGTGGAAAAGTAACAAAACGGTTACATAATTTATTATAAGGGGTGGGGCAGTATTTTGCAACAGGAAAAATATGAAAAAAGTGTGAACTGTGGGGAAGGAAGGGGGATTTGAGGGAATAGGGGAAAATGAAATGCGCAGCGGGTTTGGGGACGGGGGATGCGGATTGCCACAGCAGTGAATCGGTCACCGGTTCGCAATGACAGGGGTTTTACATGGGGTGCGGTGGGGCGGGACGATGTGGGCATCGTCCCCTACGGAAGCGTATCTTGAGGTGCGTAGGGGAGGGGCTACAAGAGGTGCGGTGCAGAGAGGAATCCCCCAGTCACGGCTTCGCCGTGCCAGCCCCCTTTAGGCAAGGGGGCCAAGGGGACGGGGATGCGGATTGCCACAGCAGTGAATCGGTCACCGGTTCGCAATGACAGGGATTTTTGCAAAGAGTGCGGGGCAAGGCCGGGCGGGCGACCGCGAGGGTCGCCCCTACGGAGAGTTACAAGGGGTGCCTTGCAGCGGGCGGGGTAGAACCCCGCCCCTACGGAGGGGCTACAAGGAGTGCGATGGGGCGGGACGATGTGGGCATCGTCCCCTACGAATGCGATACAAGGGGTGCAAGGGGCGGACAGAGGCGTCCGCCCCTACGGATGCGTTACAAGAGGTGCGGTGCAGGGAGGAATCCCTCAGTCACGGCTTCGCCGTGCCAGCCCCCTTTAGGCAAGGGGGCCAGGGGGACGGGGGTTGCGGATTGCCACAGCAGTGAATCGGTCACTGGTTCGCAATGACAGGGATTTTTGCAAGGAGTGCGGGGCAAGGCCGGGCGGGCGGACAGAGGCGTCCGCCCCTACGGATACCTCTATTGATAATTGCCAATGGCCAGTGGCGTGAAAACAGGGAGGCACCGACGAGGGTGCCTCCCTGGGGGTCGATTGATTCTTTACGCTTCGATACCGCGGCTGGTGAGATACTTTTTCACCATCAGGGCTACCTTGAAGGTGATAGCGTCGTCGAATTCCCGCAGGTCCAGGCCTGTGAGCTTTTTGATCTTCTCCAGACGATAGACCAGGGTATTGCGGTGAACAAAGAGCTTCCGGGCGGTCTCGGACACATTGAGGTTGTTTTCAAAGAACTTGTAGATGGTGAACAGCGTCTCCTGATCCAAGGCATCGATGGGATTCTTCTTGAACACTTCCTGCAGGAACATCTCGCACAGGGTGGTGGGGAGCTGATAAATCAGACGCCCGATGCCCAGGTTCTCATAGTTGACAATGTAACGCTCGGTGTCGAACACCTTGCCCACCTCAATGGCGATCTGGGCCTCCTTGTAGGACTTGGCCAGATCCCGCAGATGGGTGGCAATGGTGCCCACGCCCACGAACACGGTGTTCTCCCCGTCTACCTTCAAGGCCTCGCCGATCTGCTGGGCCACCCGGTCCAGGTCACGGCCATCGGCGCCGTCGGGCAGCTGGTGAATGAGAGCCACATCCGCCTCGCCCACACTGAGGACGAAGTCGTTCTGCCGGTCGGGGAACAGGCCCTGGACCACATCCATGGGTACGCTCTCCATGCGCTCGTCGATAGGCCGGATGACAAACACACCCCGGTTTACCTCCACGGGTACATGAAGCTCCTTAGCACGCATATAAATGTCGCTGATAAGGATATTGTCGGAAATGATGTTCTTAATGAAGGAGCCCTTGTCGTGCTTCTCCTCATAATAGGCCTTGGCCGAGTTCAGTGCCACGCAGGCCATGGCGCAGACCGTGCGGCCCACGCTGTCGTCGCCGCTGGCAAACACGGCATAGTCGAAGTGGCTGCCCCAACCGGGCAAAGCCTTGAAGGTCTTGCCCTCCACGCAGACACAGTTGCCGTCGGCCCCTTCAATGGCGTCCACATACTTGGTCCACTTTTTGCCGATCCCGGTAAGTTCGCTGCAGGCAATAACGCAGCCGTCAGCGTCCAAAACGCCGATGACACGGTCCGTTGTCTCCTTGAATTGCAGCACTACATTTTGAAAAATCCGTCCCGACATGATAATCCTCCCGGCCATTCCCTTAGGAATGAATTTGTGCAATCTGTTTAGGCCTTTTTTGTATTATACCGTCAGAATCACGGTTTTGCAAGAGTTTTTTTATATTTCTCACAAAAATTGTTGTCATTTTTTTGGCAATCTGTCTCTGTAAACCCAACGCATTGGCCTAAGATGGCAATTTCTTCCTGGGTAAGATGACGAAATTCACCCGGGCGCAGGGTCTCATCCAGGCTGAGAGGGCCCATGGACAGGCGTTTGAGATAGGTAACGGGGGTGCCGCAGGCGGCCAGCATACGCTTGGCCTGATGAAACTTTCCCTCCTGCAGGGTCAGCAGCACCTCCCCGTCCCCGGTGACGCGCAGGTGGGCGGGCAGGCAGACCAGGCCGTCCGAAAGGGTGAGACCGGCGGCAAGGCGGGCGGTGTCCGCCGCCGTAGGGGTGCCCCGGGTGCGGGCATAGTACACCTTATCCACATGGCTCTTGGGAGAGAGCAGGCGGTGGGCCAGGGCGCCGTCGTTGGTGAGGAGCAAGAGCCCCTCGGTGTCCTTATCCAGACGGCCCACCGGCGAAAGGCCCCGGCGCCGCAGCTCCGGGGGCAGCAGGTCCAGCACCGTTTTCTGCCGGCTGTCCCGGGCGGCGGAGAGAACGCCGGCGGGCTTGTGGAGCATCAGATAGGTAAAGCGGCTGTAAGACAGGGCTTCGCCATCCACCCGAATATCTGCGGCGGTGGGGTCTATTTTCACATCTGCGGCGGCGGCAGGCTGACCATCCAGCTCCACACGGCCCTGGCGCACCAGGTCCTTCACCTCCCGCCGGGACCAGCGGCCCGTGGCGGCGAGGAGCTTATCCAATCGTTCCATGTTTTTTCTCCTGTGTGCATATCCCGGGCGCAGCGCGCATAGGCTGGTCCGGGGTGATCGAGATGAAAATGCTATGCTTTTCCCGCCGAAAGCTGCTGCCGGCGGCGGCGATAGTCCTGGTTATTGCGGTGGGGGCCGTGCTGCTGCTCTCCCGGGGGAGAGGAAAAGGGGCCGAAAGGGTATATCCGGGCGGCAACGAGGGCCGCGTCACCTACCTGGAAAAGCTGGGCTGGCAGGTGGAGCCGGAGCCGGTGGAGACGCTGCAAATAAAGCTGCCGGCGGACCTCAAGGGCTACGAGGACTACCTGGCCCTGCAAACGGAGCAGGGGCTGCCCTTTGCGGACTGCGGGGGGAAGGTGGTGTGCCGCTACACCTACCGGGTGACCAACTACCCCGGTGGGCGCAGGGACGCCCAGGTGAACCTGCTGCAATGCGACGGCGCGGTGGTGGCCGGAGATGTGGTGCTGCTGGGAGAGGACGGCGGGGTGTTTGGCCTGGAATTTCCGAAATAATCGTATATTATAATAGTTATGGTAAGGCAAATCGCCATGGGCGGACAGAGGCGGACGCCCCTACAAGCAATTTCGTAGGGGCCTCCGCTGCCGGGTGGCTTTTGCTCTAAAAAGGGCGGCGCGATGCGCCGCCCTTTTTGATTTCGGGGTTCATTACTCCTGGGTATCCTTGGCCTCGCCCATGGGGGCGCCGCACTCGGGGCAGAACTTGCTGTCGGCGGTGGTGCCGCAGACAGGGCAGGTACGCTCGGCGGGCTCTTCCTCCTCGTCCTTCTGGGGCTTGGAGGCCTCCAGCTCGGCGATCTTGGCCTTGGAGGCGTTCACAGCCTCCACCACATCCTTCACAGCATCCGGAATATCTTCGCCGTACTCGGCTACAAACCACTCGCCGATGGCCTTGTAATTCTTATCCAGCTCCCGCTGCTCAGACAGGATGGCCATATTGATCTTGGCGGAGTCGGCCACTTCCTTGGCCTTCTCGCTGGCGGCACCTGCCAGATCCTTTGCCTTATCCACGGCTACGCCTGCATAGGTCTGCGCCTTCTTGGTCAATTCATCAAAAAATGCCATATTATAATCTCCTTTCACATTTTGCGGTTTTGGTTATTATACAAAATTTTTTTAGGGTTTGCAAGAGAAAGATGGGGGTGGGGGACGCGCAATGACACTATTTTCGCAAGAGCTGCGGTGCAAGCCCGGGCGGGCGGACAGAGGCGTCCGCCCCTACGGGGGGGTACAAGGGGTGCGGTGGGCGGGCCGATGTAGGCATCGGCCCCTACGGAGGGTTACAAGGGGTACGGTAGGCGGGCCGATGTAGGCATCGGCCCCTACGGAGGGGTACAAGGGGTACAGTAGGCGGGCCGATGTAGGCATCGGCCCCTACGGGGGGGTGTTATCTATTGCTGTTTTTAATGCTCGATCCAGTCGGCGGCCCGGGCTACGGCCCGCTTCCAGAGACGGTATTCCTCGTCGCATTCGCTCTGGACCCTCTGGGGCAGGAACACCCGGTCGCTGCGGCGGAGGGTCTCCAGCTCCTCCAGGCTGCTCCACATACCGCAGGCCAGACCCGCCAGAGCCGCCGCGCCGAAGGCGGTGGTCTCCACCATGGCGGGACGATCCACGGGGATGCGCAGACCGTCGGCCTGGAGCTGCATCAGCAGGTCGCTGACGCTGGCGCCGCCGTCCACCCGCAGGCAGGCAATGTCGCACCCGGCGTCCTGGCGCATGGCCAGCATCAGGTCCGTGACCTGGTAGGCGATGCACTCCAGCACCGCCCGGGCAATATGGGCCCGGCCCGTGCCCCGGGTCAGACCCAGGATGGCGCCCCGGGCATACATATCCCAATAGGGAGCGCCCAGGCCTGTGAAGGCGGGCACCACCACCACGCCGCCGGAGGAAGGGACCGTGGCCGCCAGGGTATTGATCTCCGGGGCGGAGCTTATGATACCCAGCTCGTCCCGCAGCCACTGGATGGTGCTGCCGCCGTTAAAAACGCTGCCCTCCAGGGCGTAGCAGGTTTTACCTTTTACCTGCCAGGCAACGGAGGTGACCAGGCCCGCCCGGCTGCGCACCGGGTCCGTGCCTACATTTATCAGGGTAAAGCAGCCGGTGCCGTATGTATTTTTAGCCTGGCCGGGAGCAAAGCACCCCTGGCCGAAGAGGGCCGCCTGCTGGTCCCCCGCCGCACCGCACACCGGAACCCCCGCCACCTTTTCAAAGCCGGGAATATCGGGCTTCACGGTGCCGTAGATCTCGCTGTTGGACACGGGCCGGGGCAGGGCGGACATGGGAATATGCAAAATGTCGCACAGCTCCTCGTCCCAGCGGAGGTTATGAATATCGAAGAGCATGGTACGGGAGGCATTGGAGTAGTCCGTCACATGGCTGCCGGTGAGCTTCCAGATGAGGTAGCTCTCCACGGTGCCGAAGAGCAGCTCGCCACGCTCCGCCCGATCCCGGGCCCCGGGGACATTATCCAATATCCAGCAGATTTTCGTGGCCGAAAAATAGGCATCCAGCAGGAGGCCGGTGGTGGCCTGAATCCGCTCCGTAAGGCCCCGCTTTTTCAGCTCCTCGCACATCTCCGCCGTGCGGCGGCACTGCCAGACAATGGCGTTATACACCGGCTCGCCGGTTTTTTTGTCCCACAGCAGGGTGGTCTCCCGCTGGTTGGTGACGCCGATGCCCAGCACCTGGCCCGGCTTTACGGCGCGCAGAGCCTCTGCCGCCGCCCGGCTCTCAGACCCCCAAATGTCTGCCGGGTCGTGCTCCACCCAGCCGGCCTGGGGATAGATCTGGGGAAAGTCGTATTGGCCCACCGAGGCGATCTGACCGCGGCGGTCAAACAGAATGGCGCGGGAGCTGGTGGTTCCCTGGTCCAGCGCCAGAATATACTGCTCCATTGGCTTCTCCTCTTTTCTTTTTCACACCGATGTGATATAATACTACGCTGATAGTATACCACGGAAGGAGCGCCGATTCTATGACAAATTGTGAACATTTCCGTTTCCTCTCCTCCGACGGAAAGACCCAGCTGCACGGGTGCATCTGGACCCCGGAGGAAAAAATCAAGTTCCGGGGTGTTTTGCAGATCGCCCACGGTGTGGCAGAACACATTGAGCGGTACGACGACTTTGCCCGGTTTCTGAATAGCCAGGGCATCGTGGTGGCCGGGCACGACCACCTGGGCCACGGCAAGTCCCTGCCCCAGGGAGGCACGCCGGTATATTTCGGGGAAAAGGACGGATGGAAGCACGCGGTGGACGACATCCACGGCCTGCACCTGATTTTGGCCAAGCGCTATAAGCGTCTGCCTCAGCTTATCCTGGGGCACAGCATGGGGTCATTTCTCACCCGGTCGTATCTCATCCGCTATCCCGGGGAGAAAAAGGCCGCCGTCATCATGGGCACCGGCTGGCAGCCGGGCTATATGCTCACAGGCGGCACCTTGGTCGCCAAGCGCTTCCTCTATAAAAACGGACCGGACTCCACCAGTCCCTTTGTCACCGAGATGGCCTTCGGCGGGTATAACCGGGCCTTTGCCCCCAACCGCACGGGCGTGGACTGGCTCTCGGCAGACACGGAGAATGTGGACCGCTACATCGCCGACCCCCTGTGCGGAGCGGACGCTACGGTGGGCCTGTTCCGGGATATGCTGGGGGGTATCCGCTTCAATCAGAAGCGGGGGAACCTGGCAAGGATGGACACCTCTATGCCGGTGCTGTTCATCGCCGGGCAGGATGACCCGGTGGGCAACATGGGAAAGGGCGTGCGGCGGTCATATGATGCCTTCCGGGCCGCCGGGATGCAGGATGTTTCCATTCAGCTCTACCCCGGCCTGCGGCACGAGATCCTCAATGAAAAGGCCATGCAGGAGACGGTGTATAACGACATTTTGAATTGGCTTTCCCGTTATATCTGATGCAATTCCGCCCAGAGGTTTTTAAGGCCTAAGAGGTCTATATTATGGCTGCGGCGCAGGAGACGGACGGTAAAGAAGCTGTCGGCCATGAGCAGCAGCACCGCAGCTAAGGTCGCCTCCGGAGAGATACTCGCCAGCACCGGGGCAATACGCGGCTGCACCAGGCGCACCGCCAGGGCCGAGAGCAGTCCCCAGGCCACGGCAAAGGGGAAGCAGATGCGCCGGTGGAGGTCTAAGTGGGTGCCGCTGTAATCCCAAAACAGGACGCCCAGGCATTTTTCATAGAGAAAATGCACGGCGTACTCCACGGCGGTGCAGAGGATCCCTCCATACAGGGCCAGCTGCCAAAAGCTCTCCGTGTCCCCCGCCAGGCGAAGCACCGCCACCATGGCCAGGCCGTACACCGGGCACAGAGGCAGCAGCAGAAAGCACTTGCGCACCCGATGCCGGGCTCGGACGGCGAAGGCGTAGAGCTTTTCCAGGCCATAGCCCGCCAGGCTGTAAAAAATAAAGGTCCAAAACCAGATCATATGATCACCTCGCCTTTCAGTTTTTCACCCAGGCGGCGGTGTTATGCCCGATTTTGAAAATAGGGGGAGGAAAAGCTATGTCCGAATGGGAGAAATTGGAAAACGAATGCAGAAGCTGCCAGGCCTGCGCCCTGAGCCGGACCCGGAAAAATGTGGTGTTCGGCGTGGGAAGCCGAGAGGCGGAGGTCCTGTTCATCGGTGAGGGGCCCGGGGCCAACGAGGACGCAGAGGGCGTACCCTTCGTGGGCGCCGCCGGGAAGCTGCTGGATGATATGCTGGAAATGATCGGTCTGAAGCGGGAGGCGGTATACATCGCCAACATCGTCAAGTGCCGTCCGCCCCAGAACCGGGACCCGCTGAATGTGGAAAAGGACGCCTGCATCGGCTATCTGCGGCGGCAGGTGGCGCTTCTGCGGCCCAAGATCATTGTGTGCCTGGGGCGCATTGCGGCCATGGAGCTGATACGGGAGAATTTCAAGATCACCCGGGAGCATGGGCAGTTCTGTGAGAAAAACGGTGTGCTGATGACAGCCATGTACCACCCGGCAGCCCTGCTCCGGGACGGAAGCAAGAAGCCGGAGGCTTTCGTGGATCTAAAGGCCCTGCAGGAAAAGATCCGGGAGGTCTGCGTAAGAACGCCCATTGAATTTGATTAAATCGGAATGAGACGGGGGCGGGCGACCGCAAGGGTCGCCCCTACGAAAATGCTGGAATGCTTGCGTAGGGTGGGTTACAAGAAGTGCGGTGTGCGGGCCGATGTGGGGAGCGAACTGAGCGCTGCCGGTGGCAGAGAAAGCGAAGTGAGCGAGTGGCCGCGGTCAAAATTTTAAGCGTTCGCCGTAAGGCAGCGCAAAAATTTTGGGCACCGCAACAGGACCATCGGCCCCTACGGAGGTTTGGCAAGAAAGTGCCTGCTTGGAATCCCCCAGTCACGGCTTCGCCGTGCCAGCCCCCTTTAGGCAAGGGGGCCTGTAAGGACGGGAGTTACGGATTGCCACAGCCGGTGTGCGCACCGGCTTCGCAATGACACATTATAAGAAATGCGGTGCAAGCCCGGACGGGTGGACAGGGGCGTCCGGGCCTACGGATGACAAGGAAATTTGTGCAAACCCGGTTCGGGCCGATGTAGGCATCGGTCCCTACAACCGAATATCCGCGCCACGAAAAAAGACCGCCGAGAGGCGGTCTTTTTCCTGCATATATCTATTATGATTATTTGTGCTTTTTCTTTGCGGCACGGCGCTGGAAGAACTTCACCAGCTCCACCACCGGGATCACCAGCACGGCCAGGGCCAGGGCGATACCGTACTCGGCCCAGCCCACAGGGGTGAAGCCGAAGGCATCGGCAATGGGCCCCACCTCCAGGACCAGGGTGGTTATAAGGAGGCTGCCCAGCATGGCCGCCCACAGGACTTTATTATGGCTGTGGCCGGAGAAGATGCTGCGGCGCTGGAAGCGCATATTGAAGCTGTGGAATATCTCGCACATGCTCATGGTCAAAAAGGCCATGGTCATGCCGTGGGGAGAGACGCCGGAGGGCATCTCGAAATACCCCACCTCCACGCAGTGGCCGATGATATAGGAGGCCAGGGTAATGACGGTGATAAGCACGCCCTGATACAGAATATCCAGGCCCAGGCCGCCGGCAAAGATGCCGTCGTGGCTGTCCCGGGGCGGCCGATCCATCACATCCGGCTCCGCCTTCTCCAGGCCCAGGGCCAGGGCCGGGAAGCAGTCGGTAATAAGATTGATAAACAGCAGATGCACCGGCCCCAGCAGGGTGAAGCCCAGGAGGGTGGCGGTGAACACGCCCAGCACCTCGCTCATATTGGAGGCCAGGAGGAACTGGATGGTCTTGCGGATATTGTCGTAAATGCGGCGGCCCTCGCCCACCGCGCCCACGATGGTGGCAAAGTTATCATCGGAGAGGACCATGTCCGCCACATTCTTGGTGACATCGGTGCCGGTGATGCCCATACCCACACCGATGTCGGCGGTCTTGATGCTGGGGGCATCGTTGACGCCGTCGCCGGTCATGGCGGTAATGGCTCCGCGCTTTTTCCAGGCACTGACGATGCGCACCTTATGCTCCGGCTGGACCCGGGCATAGACGCTGTACCTGGGCACAGCCTCCGCAAGCTCCTCATCCGTCAGGTCGTTAAGGGCGCTGCCGGTGATGGCCTGGTCGGCGCTGTCGAGAATATCCAGCTCCTTGGCGATGGCCACGGCGGTGTCCTTATGGTCACCGGTGATCATCACCGGGCGGATGCCCGCCTTACGGCACTGGTGGATGGCGTCCTTCACCTCCGGACGCACGGGGTCGATCATGCCCGCCAGACCTATGAAGCACAGATCCTGCTCCAGGGTCTCGGGGCTTATATCCTCGGGCAGCTTGTCGCCCCAGCTGCGCTGGGCGGCGGCCAGGACCCGGAGGGCCCGGTCGGCCATAGCCTTATTCTCCAGCAGAATAGCCCGGCGCTTTTCCTCGGTCATGGGGCGCATTTCGCCGCTCTCTATATAGCAGGTGCAAAGGCGCAGCACCTCATCCGGGGCGCCCTTGGTATACTGGATAAAGCCGCCGTCGATCTGGTGGACGGTGGACATCATCTTTCGGGAGGAGTCAAAGGGGGCCTCGGCCACCCGGGGCTGCTGCTCCTCCAGCAGGGGTTTTTTCAGCCCCGCCTCGGCGGCGAAATTCACCAGAGCCGCCTCCGTAGGCTCGCCCTGGGCTCCCTCCTCTGTCCAGGCAGCGTCGCTGCACAGAGCCATGGCCGTGGCCAGGAGCCGCTGGGGGCCTGTGTGGTCCACCACGGTCATCTTATTCTGGGTAAGGGTGCCGGTCTTATCGGAGCAAATGACCTGGGTGCAGCCCAAGGTCTCCACCGCCGTCAGACGGCGGATCACCGCCCCGCGCTTACTCATGTTGGTAACGCCGATGGACAATACCACCGTCACCACCGTAGCCAGGCCCTCGGGAATGGCGGCCACAGCCAGGGAAACGGCCACCATGAAGGTTTTCAGAATGGCCTCCAGGGAGTAGTCACCCTCCACCAGCAGGTCAAACACAAAGATAAACACACAGATGGCCAGCACCAGGTAGGAAAGGGTCTTGCCCAGCTGGGTCAGCTTGCGCTGGAGGGGGGTCTCCTCCTGCTCCGTCCGGGCCAGAACCCCGGCGATCTTGCCCATTTCGGTGTCCATGCCGGTGGCGGTGATGACGGCGCTACCCCGGCCATAGACCACGGTGGAGCCCATATAGCACATATTTTTCCGGTCGCCCAGGGGCACATCCCCCTCGGCGCTGATGGTCTCGGCGGTCTTATTCACCGGAACGCTCTCGCCGGTGAGGGCGGCCTCCTCGATTTTCAGGGAAGCGGACTCCAGCAGCCGACCATCGGCGGGCACGGCGTCTCCGGCCTCCAACAGCACCACATCTCCGGGCACCAGGTCGGCGCTGTGCAGCACGGTGATCTTGCCGTCCCGCAGCACCTTGCTGGTGGCGGCGGTCATGGTTTGCAGGGCCTCAATGGCGGCCTCAGCCTTACTCTCCTGCACCACGCCCAAAACGGCGTTCAGCAGCACCACCGCCAGGATGATGATAACCTCCGTCAGCTTCTCCCCGGAGAGAATACTGGTAACGGCGGACACCGCGGCGGCGGCCATCAAAATCAGCAGCATAGGATCCTTCAGCTGCTGCAAAAAACGCTGGAGGTTGGTGATCTTCTTGGCCTCCTGCAGGCGGTTGGGGCCGTGCTTCTCCAGGCGAGCGGCAGCCTCCTGTGAGGTGAGCCCACCCCGCTGGCTGCCCTGACTGCACAGGACCTCCTCCGCTGACTGTAAATATTCCGGTTTCATTTTTATCCTCCTTTTCCGCCCAACCGGGCAAAACAAAAAGACTCCCACACAGGCACTGACCTATGTATGAGTCTCATTCTTTCAAGGCAGCCCGGGCCGCACAGGACCGTACTGACGGGTCTGTCTCATCCCACAAAGCAGGATGGAATTACTCCCTCAAAGCGGAAATTCGATTTGCTCCCATTATAATATCCAATTCATACTCCGTTGTCAAGTAAAATACACATAAAATAAAATAGTCTTGACGGGCCGGGGCTTTCCCGATACAATGAGGGAGTAAGGGTCGAAATCCGTCGCCCTGCAGACTGAGGCATTTTTTGAAAGGAGAACACTATGTACGACTACGCTCTTTACGGCTCCTCCCTAAACACCCTGGGGACCCTGGGCCTTATCGCACTGGTGCTGGCCATCGTGGCCACGGTGCTGGCCTTCATTTTTATCGTTCCCGCCAAGCGTCGGGACCAGATGGGGAAATTTGGTAAATTTCTCCATGACACCTGCAACTTCAAGTATCTTATCATCGAGAAAATTTTGCAGGCTCTGTATATTTTCGCCACGGCACTGACCATTCTCATCGGCTTCTTCATGCTCTTCTGCACTGACTGGAACGGCTGGATGGGCGGCAAGGGCATCCTGCTCATGATCCTGGGCCCCATTGGCGTACGGGTGACCTATGAGCTGCTGATGATGGCGGTGCTGGCGGTGAAGAACATCATCTCCATCAACAACAAGCTCCGCAACCAAAACGGGGATGCAGCGGCTCCGGACATCTTCTCCCCCGATATGAGCAACCTCAAGGACGCCTTCGGAAAGAAGGAAGCCCCCGTCCAGGCAGCCCCGGCGGCTCCGCAGGAGAATGACGCACAGTAACCTCATTGCAAGCTGCATAAGAGCGGCCCTCCGGTGAACGCCGGAGGGCCGGTTTTTTCGATAGAATGGAAAACGGAATCAGCGGCAGGACACGCGGGCCCTGCCCTACAAAATCAAATCATACAATGTAGGGCGGGCCCTATGTGTCCCGCCGCCCAGTTGCACACGCCTCTCCGTAGGGGCCGATGCTTACATCGGCCCGCCCACCGCACTCCTTGCAACATATCCGTAGGGGCGGGGTTCTACCCCGCCCGCGGGAGGGGCAGAGCCCCTCCCCTACGCACACCTACACCGGGCGCCCGCCGACATCCGATAAAAAAACTCCTCCGACTACTGCCGGAGGAGTTTTTATAAGCAAATTACTCGGCGGGGTAAACAGAGACCTGCTTACGATCCTTGCCCAGACGCTCGAAACGGACAACACCGTCAGCCTTGGCAAAGAGGGTATCGTCGGTGCCGATGCCCACATTCTTGCCGGGGTGAATGTGCGTGCCGCGCTGACGCACCAGGATGTTGCCGGACAGAACGAACTGACCGTCAGCACGCTTGGGGCCCAGGCGCTTGGACTCGGAATCACGGCCATTCTTGGTGGAGCCCATACCTTTTTTATGAGCGAAGAATTGCAGACCGATATACAGCATAATTCAGTACCATCCTTTCTATAAGATGATTGCGGAGAACAGGAGGTCACTCCTCCATTACTTCGATGTTTTCGGGGTATTCGTCGTGAAGCTGAGTAAGATACACCATGAGCCCCGTCAGCAGATTTTGGCAGGTACTCTCCGCCGGGGCGGACAGGCCGCCGGGCAGACGAAAGATGATCTTGGCGTCCTTTTCCCGGACCTTAACCGAGGCGCACAGGCCCATCACATCATTGACGGTGCTCTCCACCAGACGGATGGCGCTGGTTACGGCGGCACAGACGATGTCCGCGCCCTCGTCTCCCCAGCCGCTGTGCCCCTGGACATCAAAGCCCACGATGCGGGACTGCTCCACAAGGAATGAAACGGTGGTCATACGCTCTTAGAAAGTGATTTTGCCGATCTCAACCTTGGTGTAAGGCTGACGATGGCCCTGGCGTTTGCGATAACCCTTTTTGGGGGTGTACTTGAAGATACGGATCTTCTTGCCCTTGCCGTTCTTCACGACGGTGGCGTCCACCTTAGCGCCCTCCACCACGGGAGTGCCGAACTTGGTGTTCTCCCCATCTACGATGGCCAGAACCTGATCGAAGACCACGGCGTCGCCGGCGTTGACATCCAGCTTCTCAATGAACAGAGTGTCACCCTCAGAAACATTGTACTGCTTGCCACCGGTCACGATGATTGCCTGCATACTTGTTGCACCTACCTTTCCTTTATTACGGACTCGCTGTCGGGGGCGGCCTGCACGGGGCAGACGCTTATAACCCATTCAAAGCGGCTTATATAGTTTAGCAAACTTTTGGTAGTCTGTCAACCGATTTTGGGAACTTTTTCGGTATTATTTTGCGGGATAAACCAGCATTTCCTCCGTCCAGGAGGCAATCAGGTCACGATACCGGGCGCAGCAGGCCCGACCCTCCTCCACACTGAGGTTCCGGTAGTTTCCACACTCGGCGGCGGAGCAGCCGGGCATAGGCCCGTCATATTCCGCGGCCCGGGCAAAAACCGCCTGCAATAGGGCGATGGCCTGACTATTCGTAAGCTTATCCCCGTCAAAGAGGAAGTAAAAGCCCGTCTGGCAGCCCATGGGGCCGAAGTAGACCACCGCATCCCGGCTTTGGGAGTTGCGCAGGAGGGTGGCGATGAGATGCTCCACGGAGTGCATTTGGCTGTTTGAAAGCAGGTCGCCGGTGTTGGGCTTCTTAAAGCGCAGGTCAAAGGTCACCACATTCCCGTCCCGCCGGGAGAGATACAGCCCCGGCTCCAGCACGGTGTGGTCCACGGTAAAGCTGGCTATACGCTCCATCACTCCGCCTCCAGATTGTCGATGAATTTCATGGCCACGCCGTTTAATTCCCGGATGGCCTCGGGGAAGTTAAAGAAGAAGTCGTGGTGCTCCAGCACACAGTCGCTGACGGACTTCAGGGAGAGGAACGGCACGCCGTTTCGGTAACACACCTGGGCCACGGCGCCCCCCTCCATCTCGCACAGCAAGGGGTGGAAGGTGTCGTAGATCCAGTGGCTGCGGGGGGTGTCGGTGGCGAACCAGTCGCCGGTGGCCACCAGCCCCGTGCGATAGGGCAGGCCCGTCTTATCCATGGCGGCCCGGGCCTTCTCGGGCCAGGCGGTGGGGAACTCCACCTTATTCACCGTGGACACCAGGCCCACAGGGTCGCCCAGGGCGGAGGTGTCGGAGTCGTGCTGCACGAAGCCCGTGGCCAGCACCAGGGTGCCAATGGGCACATTTTCAAAGCACCCGGCCACGCCCACATTCAGCACCACATCCGGGGCGTAGCGGCTGAGGAGCAGCTGGGTGGACATGGCGGCGTTCACCTTGCCCACGCCTCCGGCGCAGGCCACCACATTTTCCCGAATCTGATAAAAGGAGGCACCGGATACCTTTTCTATAAGGTGGGCGTTTTCGTTTTTCAGCAGGCTCTCAATTTCGCCATCCATAGCGTACATCATGCCTATTTTCATGGAGGGGAACTCCTTTCGGTTGCAAATTTAATTGTATTGTACCTTTTTTTGTGTCGGATTGCAACAGGCCGTTGCCCAAAGCAGAAAAATAGGGTAAAATGGAATGAAAATAAGTATGCAAAGGAGGGACGGCCATGGACGCAGTGGGCGTTGTTTGTGAATTTGACCCCCTGCACCGGGGACATGAGGCGCTGCTGCGCCGGGTCGGTGCGTCGGGGCGGCCGGTGGTGTGCGCCATGAGCGGCAACTTCACCCAGCGAGGCAGCCCGGCCTGCGCGGAAAAATTCGTCCGGGCGGAGATGGCCGTCCGATGCGGAGCCGACCTGGTGGCGGAGCTGCCCACCCCTTGGGCCATGGCCACGGCGGAAAAATTTGCCGACGGCGGTGTAGGCCTGCTCTCTCTCTGCGGCGTGAAAACCCTCTGTTTCGGCAGCGAGTGCGGGGACATAGACGCCCTGTGGACGGCGGCGGAGGTCCTGCTGCGGGAGGATATACACCGGGCCATCCGGGCAGAAATGAACGAGGGCCTTTCTTACGCCGCCGCCCGGCAAGGGGTGCTGGAGCGGGAGGCCGGATGCGGCGGGCTCCTGGCCCAGCCCAACAACACCCTGGCCGTGGAATATCTCAAGGCCATACGCCGCCGGGGCCTTGCCGCAGATGCAATTACGGTGCGCCGGGAGGACGGCGGCCACCACGGGGCTGCCTCGGCCTCCCGAATTCGGGCGCTGCTGGCAGCGGGACAGGCGGCGGACGCTTTCGCCCTGATGCCACCGGCAGCGGCGGACATCCTGGACCGGGAGATAAAAAAGGGCCTGGCCCCGGCGGACCCGGCCCGGCTGGAGGCGGCTATGCTTGCCCGGCTGCGGCTGATGAGTGAAACCGACTTCGCCCCCTATGACGGCGGCAGTGAAGGGCTTTACCGTCGGGTGTATCGGGCGGTGCAGGCGGGGGTCAGTCTGGGGGACATTCTCACCCGGGCCACCACCAAGCGCTACCCCACCGCCCGGGTGCGGCGGATGCTGTGGGCGGCGTTTCTAAACCTGGAGCCGCCCTCGGCGGAGGTCCCCTATATCCGGGTTCTGGCCGCCACGGAGGCAGGCCGCAAGCTCCTGCGGCAAATGCAGGATAGCGGTGTGCCCGTGCTGACCAAGGCGGCGGATGTAGGGCGCTTAGGCCCCGCCGCCCAGGCCCTTTTCACCCGGGAGGCCCGGCGGACGGATGTTTACACCCTGGCCGCCTCTCCCCTCCCCTGCGGCAGTGACTGGAGAAAAACACCGGTAATGGTGTGAGGAACGAGAGATAACAAACTGAGGAGGATTCAGAATGAAAAATGTACTGCTGAGCGCCGACGGCCCCCTTTCCGTCTACTCCGTCCCCGATGATGTGGCGGATAGTTTGTGGGAATACTGCCTGGAGTTTATAGATTGGCTCCACTATAGCCCGGATGCGGAGGCTTATGTGCGAGATACAAGCGCCGGACCCATCATTTGCTTTGACGAAAGTGATTTCATCGACTACCTCAACCAGTATGTTTACCAGGAGCAGTCCACGCTGGTGGCGGCCCTTTCTTCCATGACCCCGCCCGAAGAATACAAGTATCTGCCCCACTTCAACTTTTGACGCGCAGCATATCCGCATAAAAAATAAGGGAGCCTTCCGGCTCCCTGTCATTGCTGAAAAATTTTGCAGAGGTGTTCTATATGCTAAAACACGAGTTTGGGATCATGCCGAAAGCTCCTAAACCGGGCAAAAGGTATGACAAATACGAGCCGCAGAAATATGACTGCATTTCTGTGGACGACGCCTATTTGCAGGAGGTCACCGATAGGCTCATCGCCATTGATTTTTATTGGCACACCCTGTCCGTCAGGGGCCGGGGGCTTGCATACTGCGGCATTACGCTGATTCCCCCCGATTCACTGAAAGTATTTGCAGATGTCGTTACCGACATTCCCCAACTGCGCGAGTTGGCAGAGCTGCTTAAGAAAGCAGCCCGTGAAAGCAAATGGGTCATTCATTTTGGAATCTAATTGCCATTTTAATTTCAAATCCCAAAGCAAAAGCGGAGCCGTTTCGGAAGGAAGCGGCTCCGCTTTTGCTCTTTTTTATAAATTATCTCCCGCCTCATTCAAAAAACGACCATATCGTTTCATAAAGGGCGTCGGTGTTTTTCAGGGCGGTGTCCAGGGGTTCGCCGGTGATGTAAGAGGACTGCGCATGGTCCGAGGGGTAGAGGGTGATCACCGCATAGGCGCCCTTTATCACCAGGCCGGGCTCCAAGGGTTCCTCGGTGATATAAGAAGCCTGGTCCTGGCCCGAGGGGTAGAGGGTCATGGTCGCATGGGTCCCCTGGGCGACAACATGGATAGAGCAGGCCCGATCGCTGGGCTCTATGTAGTTTCTGCCCTTGTACAGACCCTTATACTGGATGGCCGACAGGGCCGTGATAATTTTCTCCAGCTCCGCCGGGTCCGTCACTGTAATGCTCTCTGCGTCTCCAAAAATATACAGGCTGACCTCCATTTTCTCTGCGTGGGCTACGGACTCAGTGATGAACTGGACCTCTCTTTTTGCCGCGATCTCGCGGCTGGCCACCGCCCCCACTGCCAGCGCCAAAACGACCAGCCCGATGCGCATAGCCAGAGTCAACTTTTTCATGTTATCCTCCCTCTCCCCCATATTTATTTATAAAAAACGGAGGGGGCTGCAGGGCTCCCTCCGTTTTCCTTTTTCATCACTTAACGCAGATGCACTCGATCTCCACCAGGCCGCCCTTGGGCAGAGCGCCCACCTCCACGGCGGAACGGGCGGGGTAACTGCCCTGGGTGAAAAACTCGGCGTAGACGGCGTTCATGGCGGCAAAGTCGCTCATGTGCTGCAAAAACACAGTGGTCTTGATGACGCTGTCCATGGTCAGTCCGGCCTGGGCCAGAATTGCCTTCACATTCTCCAGGGCACAGCGGGTCTGGGCCTCGATGCCCTGGGCCAGCTCACCGGTGGTGGGGTCCAGGCCCAGCTGGCCGGAGGTAATAAGTACGCTGCCGCCGTCCACAGCCTGGGCGTAGGGGCCAATGGCCGCGGGAGCGTTGGGGGTGTCGATGATCTTCTTCATAGTCGGGTTCCTCCTGTTTTTATGCGCGGCAAAGCCGCTGCGGCGTATTCTTATGCCCTTATTTATAGCACATATTTTCCCCCTTGGCAAGCCCTCCGAAGGCCCATACAGGCGGGCCGAAGTGCAAAAGGGCCGCACTCGAAGATGCGGCCCGAGCGTCAGGAATCTTTTTCCAAATCGTCCTTGGTGAGCTTGCGGTTTTTCCACTGGGCAGGCAGACCCGGGCCGATGAGGGGAAAGAGGTTTTCCGTGTCGGCAGTGGCCTGGATATTGTAGGTGCCCCAGCCATTGATGATATCGCGGATAGTCTCCGGGGGTGCGTGAAAGGCATGGACATCCGGGGTGGCATCATGGGGCAGCTTGCGTTTTTCGCTCATAAATCATCGCCTCCGAGGTTAGGTTGCGCGGAGGAGCAGAATTTATGCGCTAAGGACGAGGGTTACGGATTGCCACAGCCAGTGTGCGCACTGGCTTCGCAATGACACCGACAATAAGCGAGGCGCCCCCCCACAAAAAGCCTCGCAGAGTTTGCCGCCCGCAGGCGGCAAAAATTGAGATCATTTTTCACCGCGACATGCGCGTGGGGAAAAATACCGCTCAGGCTGCCAGTGTGGAATTTTGGCGCCCTGCGCCAAAATTATGCGCGCAGCAGACTGCAAGCCCCTTAACGGAAAAATTTTCAATTTTTCCGTTAAATTAAAAAAGGCTGTCCCGAAGGACAGCCTTTTTGAAATTGGGGGAAATTACTCCTCGATGTCGATAACAACGCCGGAACCCACGGTACGGCCACCCTCACGGATAGCGAAACGCAGACCGTTCTCAATGGCGATGGGGGTGATCAGCTCAACCTTCATGTCCACATTGTCGCCGGGCATGCACATCTCGGTGCCCTCGGGCAGGGTGATGACGCCGGTAACATCGGTGGTACGGAAGTAGAACTGGGGACGATAGTTATTGAAGAAGGGGGTGTGACGGCCACCCTCGTCCTTGGTCAGAACATAGACCTGGCCGGTGAACTTGGTGTGGGGATGAATGGAGCCGGGAGCGGACAGAACCTGGCCGCGCTCGATCTCGGTCTTAGCAACACCACGCAGCAGAGCGCCGATGTTGTCGCCGGCCTCAGCGTAGTCCAGCAGCTTGTGGAACATCTCGATACCGGTAACGACGGTCTCGCGCTTCTCGTCCTGCAGGCCGACGATCTCGACCTTCTCGTTCAGCTTCAGCACGCCACGCTCCACACGGCCGGTAGCCACGGTGCCGCGGCCGGAGATGGTGAACACATCCTCCACGGGCATCAGGAAGGGCATATCCTCCTTGCGGTCGGGGGTGGGGATCCAGGTATCAACAGCGTCCATGAGCTCCTTGATGCAGGCATACTCGGGAGCGTTGGGATCGGTGGACTCGGAAACCAGGGCGTTCAGAGCGCTGCCGCGGATGATGGGGGTGTCATCGCCGGGGAAGCCATAGAAGTCCAGCAGCTCGCGAACTTCCATCTCAACCAGCTCCAGCAGCTCCTCGTCGTCAACCTGATCGCACTTGTTCAGGAACACCAGCACGGAGGGCACGTTCACCTGACGGGCCAGCAGCAGGTGCTCACGAGTCTGAGCCATGGGGCCGTCGGAGGCAGCGATGACCAGGATAGCGCCGTCCATCTGAGCAGCACCGGTGATCATGTTCTTGATATAGTCGGCGTGGCCCGGGCAGTCCACATGGGCATAGTGACGCTTAGCGGTCTCATACTCCACATGGGCGGTGTTGATGGTGATACCACGCTCGCGCTCTTCGGGAGCCTTGTCGATGGAAGAGTAGTCGGTGTACTCAGCGCCGCCCTGCATAGCCAGGTACTTGGTGATGGCAGCGGTCAGAGTGGTCTTGCCGTGGTCGATGTGACCGATGGTGCCGATGTTAACATGGGGCTTAGTTCTCTCAAATTTCTGCTTAGCCATTTGAAAAAATCCTCCTTAACAATTTGTGTATTGATTTTTATTTTGCAATGTCTGACACTAACATTGCTATTTTACAGTATTTTCGGCAGAAAAGCAATCCTTAATTAGAATTATTCGCTTTTGCCGGTGTGCTTGCTCACCAGCTTCTCCTGCAGGCTCTTGGGCAGCTCCACATAGTGGCTGGGCTCCATGGTGTACTGACCGCGGCCCTGGGTGCGGGAGCGCAGGTTGGTGGCATAGCCGAACATCTCGGACAGGGGCACGAAGGCGTCGATCTGCTGGGCGCCGGAGCGCATCTCATAGCCCTGGATCTGGCCGCGGCGGGCATTGAGATCGCCGATGACATCGCCCATGTACTCGTCGGGTACGATGACGCACACCTTCATAATGGGCTCCAGCAGCACGGGGTCAGCCTCGCGCATAGCCTCCTTGAACGCCATGGAACCGGCGATCTTAAAGGCCATTTCGGAGGAGTCCACCTCGTGATAGGAGCCATCGTACAGAGTGACCTTCACATCCACGACGGGGTAGCCGGCCAACACGCCGGCCTGCATGGCGCCCTGGATACCGGCGTCCACAGCGGGGATAAACTCCTTGGGAATAGCGCCGCCTACCACGGCGTTGACAAACTCGTAGCCCTTGCCGGACTCGTTGGGCTCCAGGGTGATCTTCACATGACCGTACTGGCCGGAGCCGCCGCTCTGACGCTTGTACTTGGTCTCGTGGTTGACCTTCTTGCGCACCGTCTCCTTGTAAGCCACCTGGGGAGCGCCTACATTGGCCTCCACCTTGAACTCACGGAGCAGACGGTCCACGATGATCTCCAGGTGCAGCTCACCCATGCCGGCGATGATGGTCTGACCCGTTTCCTCGTCGGTGTAGGTGCGGAAGGTGGGGTCCTCCTCGGCAAGCTTTGCCAGGGCAATGCCCATCTTCTCCTGACCGGCCTTGGTCTTGGGCTCGATGGCCACGCGGATCACGGGCTCGGGGAACTCCATAGACTCCAGGATAATGGGGTGCTTTTCATCGCACAGGGTATCGCCGGTGGTGGTGTTCTTCAGACCTACCACGGCGGCGATGTCGCCGGAATAGACCGTTTCCAGATCCTCACGGTGGTTGGCGTGCATCTGCAGCAGACGGCCCACACGCTCGCGCTTACCCTTGGTGGCGTTGAGCACGGCGGAGCCGGTGTTCAGCGTGCCGGAGTAGACACGGAAGAAGCAGAGCCGGCCCACATAGGGATCGGTCATGATCTTAAAGGCCAGGGCGGAGAAGGGTTCATCATCGGAGGGATGACGGTCCTCCTCCTCGTCGGTCTTGGGGTTGGTGCCCTTAATAGCAGGGACATCGGTGGGGGCGGGCATATAGTCCACAATGGCATCCAGCAGCTTCTGAACGCCCTTATTGCGGTAGGAAGAGCCGCAGACCACAGGCACCATCTCCACGGCCACGGTGGCCTGGCGGATGGCCTTGCGGATCTTATCCGTGGGGATCTCCTGACCCTCCAGATACATCTCCATGATCTCATCATCGAACATGGACACGGCATCCAGCAGCTTTTCCCGATACTGGGTGGCCAGATCCATCATGTCCTCGGGGATGGGCTCCACGCGCATATCCTTGCCCAGCTGATCGTAATACATATCGGCATTCATTTCCACCAGGTCGATGATACCCTTGAAGGTATCCTCCTTCCCTATGGGAAGCTGAATGGGCACGGCGTTGCACTTGAGACGGTCATGCACCATGTCCAGGACATGGTAGAAGTCCGCGCCGGTGATGTCCATTTTGTTCACATAGATCATCCGGGGCACATGGTAGTGGTCAGCCTGACGCCACACGGTCTCAGACTGGGGCTCCACGCCGCCCTTGGCGCACATAACCGTAACAGAGCCGTCCAGCACACGCAGAGAACGCTCCACCTCCACAGTGAAGTCCACATGGCCCGGCGTGTCGATGATGTTGATACGGGTCTGGGGGAACTGATCCTTGGAGCCCTTCCAATAGCAGGTGGTTGCAGCGGAGGTGATGGTGATACCACGCTCCTGCTCCTGCTCCATCCAGTCCATGGTGGCCGTACCCTCATGGGTCTCGCCAATTTTGTAATTGACGCCCGTGTAGTACAAGATACGCTCAGTAGTGGTGGTCTTTCCTGCATCAATGTGGGCCATGATGCCGATATTTCTTGTATTGTCCAGTGTAACCTTTCTCGGCATACCGTTCTCCTTTTTCTAACGATTCTGCTCCGATTACCAACGGAAGTGGGCGAATGCCTTGTTGGATTCGGCCATCTTGTGGGTATCTTCGCGTTTCTTGACTGCGCTGCCGGTATTGTTGGCAGCATCCATAATCTCGCCTGCCAGGCGCTCAGCCATGGTGCGCTCGCTGCGGGCGCGGGAATATGCGGTCAGCCAGCGCAGACCCAGGGTCTGACGACGGGCGGGACGCACCTCCATGGGGACCTGATAGGTGGCACCGCCCACACGGCGGGCCTTAACCTCGAGGCTGGGCATAATGTTTTCCATAGCCTCGGTGAAAACTTCCAGGGGCTCCTTATCGGTCTTTTCCTTGATGATGTCAAAGGCACCATACACGACCTTCTGAGCCACGCCCTTCTTACCGTCCAGCATGATGCTGTTGACAAGCTTGGTCACCAGCACGGAGCCGTACATAGGATCGGGCAAAATTTCTCTCTTGGGAACATTACCTCTTCTGGGCACTTTGCTTCCCTCCTTCATAAGAATATGATTTCATAGGTACTCAGCGGCGCTTTCACCGCTGTACGGCCTGCCAAAGAGGTAATACATATATAAAAACCTTTTCGGCAAAGCTCAATTCAGATGTGCTTACTTGCTCTTGGGACGCTTGGCGCCGTACTTGGAGCGAGCCTGCATACGGCCATTGACACCCTGGGTATCCAGCGTACCACGGATGATGTGGTAACGGACGCCGGGCAGGTCCTTTACACGGCCGCCGCGGATCATGACCACGGAGTGCTCCTGCAGAGAGTGACCCACGCCGGGAATGTAAGCGGTGACCTCGTAGCCGTTGGTCAGACGCACACGGGCGATCTTCCGCAGAGCGGAGTTAGGCTTCTTGGGGGTAGCAGTTCTCACGGCGGTGCAGACGCCACGCTTCTGAGGAGCGGAAAGATCGGTTTCCTTGTTCTTCAGAGTGTTCAGGCCCTTCTGCATAGCGGGAGAATTGGACTTGTAGGTCGTCTGCTTTCTGCCCTGCTTGACCAGCTGATTAAAGGTAGGCATACTATATTTCTCCTTTCTATAGAATAGGTTTGGGAGCATAGCTCCCTTTATTTTCCACGGAATAACGGAAAATTATTCCGACCGGAAACCCATTAGGGACTCTTTAATTCCGCCGCGGCGGCGCAGCCCACCTCAATGCGGCAGGCGCGGCCCAGCCGGGCCATGGTGAGCTCCCGATCCACGGGAATGCCGGACTGCCGGCATAGCTGCAGGATCGGCTCGGTGCGCGCAGGATCGGCGTCCTTGGCCAAAAACACACGCTCCGCCCGACCGGCCAGCACGGCCTTCTGGGTTTGGCGCAGGCCGGTGACCCTTCGCCCCGGGCTGTGTGCTTCCTCCACGCAGGTCCCTCCTGTTTGTGCATAACAAAATCCGCAGGATGCTACCCACGCAAGTTAGAATTATAGCATAGCCTTGAAAATGCGTCAAGAGCAATCGGCGGATTTTTTTGTATATTTCACTGAAATTTCTTGACCGTTTCCGGTGAAATTGGCAAAAGGCCTCTCCGCAGCCCCCGATGCGGAAAAAGTCCCGAGGTCCTGTGACCTCGGGACACCGTGTGTTAAAAAAGCCTCGCAGAGTTTGCCGCCCGCAGGCGGCAAAGAAATAAAATCATTTTCTCTCGCGACATGTGCGTGAGAGAAAATACCTCTCGGGCTGCCAGTGTGGAATTTGTCCGTCACAGACGGACAAATTATGCGCGCAGCAGACCGCAAGCCTTTTGTCGGAAAAACCCGGAGGGTTTTTCGACAGTCTCAGGCCCGAGGTCCTGCGACCTCGGGACACCGGGTGTTAAAACGCCTGCGTGCCGAAAAAATCTTTTCGCCGACCCGCTCAGCTCCACAGGGAGCATACCAGGTCTGTATACCCGGACGGGTCCGCCAGGGGCAGGCCCGCAATGAGCAGCGCCTGGTTATACAGCACCTCCGCGTACTTCTTGGCAAGCTCCGGATCGGTAGCCCGGACGCTCTCCAGCTTCAGAAAGGCCGGGTGGGCCACATTCACCTCCAAAATGCGCTTGGCCTTCATGGACAGCTCCGGCTGCACCGCCTGGAAATACTTCTCCATTTCAAAGGTCAGGCCGTCGCCGCTGGTCATGCACACCGGGTGGCTCTTGAGCTTCTGCGATGCCTTCACCTCGTCCACCCGGTCCCCCAGGGTCTCCTTGATGAACGCCAGGCACTCCTTGTCGCTCTCGCTCTCCTGGGGCTTGGGCTCGTCCTCCAGGCCCAGGTCGCCGTCCACGGCGGAGCGGAACTCCTTGCCGTCGTAGGTGCGCAGGCTGTCCGCCAGGAACTCGTCCGCCCGGTCGGTGCAGTAGAGGATCTCCGTGCCCCGCTCCTTCAAAAGCTCCGTCTGGGGCAGGCTGTCGATTGCCTCCAGGGTGTCCCCGGCGGCATAATAAATATACTTCTGGCTCTCGGGCATACGGTCTGCATACTCCCGGAGGGTTACGAGCTTCTTCTCCGTAGAGGAGTAGAACAGCAGCAGCTCCTGGAGGCTCTCCCGCTTTTCGCCGAACTGGTTCAGCACGCCCACCTTCAGGGCCCGGCCAAAGTTCTCATAGAACTTCTCGTAGCCCGCCCGGTCGTCGGAGAGCATCTTCTTCAGCTCAGAAATGATCTTCTTTTCCAGGTTGGAGGAGATGATCTTCAGCTGTCTGTCGTGCTGCAAAAGCTCTCGGGAGATATTCAGGCTCAGGTCCGGAGAGTCTACCACGCCCCGGACGAAGCTGAAATACTCCGGCAGCAGCTCCTGACAGTGGTCCATGATCATGACCCCCGCGGAGTAGAGCTGCAGGCCCGGCTTAAAGTCCTGGGTGTAGTACAGATTCGGCACCTTAGAGGGGAGGAACAGCAGGGCCTTGTAGGTCACCGCGCCCTCGGCGGACACGGAGATAACGCTCTGGGGCGGGGCCATCTCGCCGAAGCGCTGCTGGTAAAATTCGTCGTACTCCTCCTTGGTGACCTCGCTCTTTTTCCGCTGCCACAGGGGCACCATGCTGTTGAGGGTCTCCCACTCATACACCGTCTCATACTCAGGCTTATCGTCGGGGCTGTCGGGCTTTTTCACCGAATGGGGCAGGAGCATTTTAATGGGGAAGCGGATGTAGTCGGAGTATTTTTTCACCAGGCTCTTAATGGTCCAGTCCTCCAAATAGCGGCTGAATTCCCCGGCCTCCTCGCCGTCCTCTTTGATGTGCATGATGATGTCCGTGCCTACGGCGTCCCGCTCCGCCTCGGTAACGGTGTAGCCCTCCGCGCCGGAGGACTCCCACTTCCAGGCCTGGGTCTCGCCGTATTTCTTCGTCACCACGGTGATGTGGTCGGCCACCATGAAGGCCGAGTAAAAGCCCACGCCGAACTGGCCGATGATGTCGGTATCCGCGTCCTCGCTCTGCTCCCGGCGGAACTTATAGCTGCCGCTGGAGGCGATGACGCCCAGGTTGTTCTCCAGCTCGTCCGCGCTCATGCCGATGCCGTTGTCGCTGACGGTGAGGGTACGGGCATCCTTGTCCACCGAAATGGTAATGGCAAAGTCACCCCGGTTCAGCCCCACCTTATCGTCTGTCAGGGACAGATAGCAGAGCTTATCAATGGCGTCCGAGGCGTTGGAAATGATCTCCCGCAGGAAGATCTCCTTATGGGTGTAGATGGAGTTCACCATCAGGTCCAGCAGCCGCTTGGACTCGGCCTTGAATTGCTTTTTGCGCATGAAAAACGCTCCCTTCGTGTAAAAAGAGATGCCCACGCATCTCACTTGACTATTATTGACCATATTGTAACGCATCAAATTTCAAATGTAAATGCCCACCCTGTAAACAATTTTTGAACATATTTACAAAAGCCGGCGGGGGTGCTACAATGGCACCATGCAAAATCCCATGGCATTGTGCGGGCGCAGCGCACCCGCGGCAATCCGTTTTATCCAAACATACACTATAATAATACAAGGAGAACATCATGCTGACTATAAAAGACCTGTTCGACCTGGATCACACCATCGCCAAGGACTATCTCGCCCAATTCACCTACCCCTGGGAGGCCCTGGCGGGCATAAAGGACTTCATCCTCTCCGTGGGCCCCACTCTGGAGGACTACGACGAGGTTTCCCCCCAGGTCTGGGTGCATAAAACCGCCACCGTGGCCCCCACCGCCTTCCTGGGCGGCCCCTGCATCATCGGCCCGGAGACGGAGGTGCGCCACTGTGCCTTCATCCGGGGCAGCGCCCTGGTGGGGGCCGGCTGCGTGGTGGGCAACTCCGTGGAGCTGAAAAATGTCATCCTCTTCGACGGTGTACAGACCCCCCATTATAACTATGTAGGCGATTCCATCCTGGGCTATAAGTCTCACATGGGCGCCGGGTCCATCACCTCCAATGTAAAGAGCGACAAGCTGCCGGTGGTGGTCCGCTGCGGCGATGAGCGCATAGACACCGGCCGCAAAAAGGTGGGCGCCATGCTGGGCGACTTTGTGGAGGTGGGCTGCAACAGCGTCCTGAACCCCGGTTCCGTTATCGGCCGCCACAGCATCATCTATCCCACCTCCTGCGTCCGGGGCGTGCTGGCCGAAAACAGCATTCACAAAAACGACGGCACCGTTCTCTCCCGGAAATAATCCATCCGCCTGTCCGGGCGGGGCTCTGCCCCGCCCGGACGCACGATCAATACCCCAACGCACCGCTCGGGCAGAGTCGTCCGCCCCTACACCCCCCTACAATCGCCCCTGCAACTTTTCCCCTGACTCGCCTCACAAAAAGGGTTGACAGCGGCATTTTTTTGGCATACTATTAACACATTAAAGGCCTCGCAGAGTTTGCCGCCCGCAGGCGGCAAAAATTGAGATCATTTTTCACCGCGACATGCGCGTGGGGAAAAATACCTCTCAGACTGCAAGTGTGGAATTTTTGCGCTCTGCGTAAAAATTATGCGCGCAGCAGGCTGCATGCCTTTTGGCAGAAAAAACGAAGTTTTTTCGCCAGTTATAATATTCCGGTAGGTAAGGCTACCGCAGGGATACGGACTGCTGCCGCGAAGTGGTGGAGACACCATAAGATGGTTTGAACAGGCGATATCGAAACCAAGGTATCATCTAATGCAGTTTCATTGCCCCGCGATGCTAAAGCTTGTTACGGTGGACAATAGCCCGCGTCACACTCTGTATGGCGCACTTTTCCGCAGCGGCCCGCCTCACCCGGAGCCCGGCTGCGGCTTTTATTTTTTGCAGAAAAGGAGGAGCTAACCATGTTCGACCGCGAAGAAGAATTGGACCGCTATTTGGATGAAATTAAGGACATGCTGCGACGAAAGCAATACGCCGCCGTCCGAGACCTGCTCCTCCCCTTGGAGCCGCCGGACATCGCCATGCTTTTGGAGGAAGCCGGTGAGGAGTTCATGCCCCTGCTGTACCGGCTGCTGCCCAAGGAGCTGGCGGCAGAGGTGTTCGTGGAGCTGGAGTCCGACAGCCAGGAAATGCTCATCAACGGCTTCTCCAACACGGAGCTGAAGGAAGTGCTGGACGAGCTGTACCTGGACGATGCCGTGGACATTGTGGAGGAGATGCCCGCCAGCGTTGTCATCCGTATTCTGGATAAGGCCACCCCGGAAATGCGCAAGTCCATCAACGAAATGCTGCAGTATCCCGAGGACTCCGCCGGCTCCATTATGAATGTGGAGTACCTGAGTCTGAAAAAGGATATGACCGTGGCGGACGCCTTCAAGCGCATTCGCCGTATCGGCGGCGAGCTGGAGACCATCAACATCCTGTATGTCACCGATCCCACCCGCCACCTGCAGGGCGTGCTGTCTGTCCGGGACCTGCTTCTGGCCGACGAGGATGACCGCATTGAGGAGATCATGGACCCCAATGTGGTCTCCGTCACCACCCTGGACGACAAGGAAGATGTGGCCCAGGCCATGAGCAAGTACGACTATCTTGCCATGCCTGTGGTGGACCAGGAAAACCGCCTCATCGGTATCGTTACCGTAGACGATGCCATGGATGTTATGGAAGAGGAGACCACAGAGGACTTCGAGAAGATGGCGGCTATGCTGCCCTCGGACAAGCCGTATCTGAAAACCTCCATTTACTCCACCTGGAAGGCCCGTATCCCCTGGCTGATGGTGCTGATGCTCTCGGCCACCTTCACCGGCCTCATTCTCAACCATTACGAGAGCAAGCTGGCGGCCTGCCTGGTGCTCAACGCCTATATCCCTATGCTCTCCGGCACCGGCGGTAACTCCGGCACCCAGGCCAGCGTGGCGGTGATCCGCGCCCTGAGCCTGGACGAGGTGGACTTCTCCGACCTGCTGCAGGTGCTGTGGAAGGAGCTGCGGGTGTCGTTTTTGTGCGGCGTATGTCTGGCGTCGGCCAATTTTGTGAAAATGCTGCTGGTGGACCGTATGCTTTTGGGTAATGACGCCGTGACCATCACCGTCTGCACAGTGGTGTGCCTGACGATTTTGTTCGTGGTTATCTTCGCCAAATGTGTGGGCTGCGCCCTGCCCCTGCTGGCGGAAAAGGTGGGCCTGGACCCGGCTGTGATGGCCTCTCCCTTCATCAGTACCATTGTAGACGCCACCAGCTTGCTGATCTATTTTGCCCTGGCGTCGGCGTTTATCCCCGCACTGCACACTATGTAACTTGCCGGCAAAAGCCTGTCATTGCGAATCAGTGACTGATGTCGCAGGTTCGCAATCCGTAACCCCGTCCCGTATCCATCTATCAAAATTTTCTTCGCATATTTTCCCCCATACGATGCAAAATAAGCTCAGGCTTCGTGCCTGAGTTTATTTTTTTGGAGGAAGAACACCATGTCCAATTGTACCAACGACGGGTGCGCCTGCACCCCCAACTCCGCCATCAAGTGTACCGTCACCAGCTGCGCCCATCACTGCAGCGAGGTGAATAACTGCGGCCTGCGCTCCATTCAGATCGGCACCCACGAGAGCCATCCCTCCATGGATCAGTGCACCGACTGCAAGAGCTTCCAGAAGCTGTAAAGGCGCATCCCCTCACAGCTTTAGGGCCGTGAGGGGCTACATAAAGGGGGCAGGAGCATGAATAAAAGGTGGAAATACGGTCTCAGCGGCGCGGCGGCGGGGCTGGTGAGCGGTCTGTTTGGCGGAGGCGGCGGCACGGTGCTGGTGCCCCTGCTGACCGGCTGGTGCAAAATGGAGCAGAAGCGGGCCTTTGCCAACTGCGTGGCGGTGATCTTTCCTCTGTGTGCCCTGTCGGCGGTGATCTACCTGCTGCGCACGGGCCTGCGGCTGGTCACGGCCCTGCCGTACCTGGTGGGCGGCCTGGCCGGTGGCTTTGTGGGCGGCAAGCTCTTCGGCAAGGTATCCGCCCCCTGGCTGCGGCGGATTTTCGGCGTATTTTTGGTCTACGGCGGGGTGCGGTATCTGCTGTGAGGGACTTTTTTCTTCCCGCCCTGGTCGGATTTTTTACGGGCATTCTCTCCGCCTGGGGCATCGGCGGCGGCACCCTTTTGCTGCTGGTGATGACCCTGTTTCTGGGGGTAGACCAGCTCTCCGCCCAGGGCATCAACCTGCTTTATTTTCTTCCCACGGCGGCCATGGCCTTGGCGGAGCATAAGAAAAACGGCCTGTTGGAGCCGTCCCTGCTCCGCAGCGCCATTCCCTGGGCCTTGCCCGTCACCGCCCTCGCCGCCTGGGCCGCCACCGCCGTGGATGTGGAGGCGCTGAAAAAGCCTTTCGGCGTATTTCTTCTGGTGTCCGGGCTTTATACCGTTTTCAGTAAGCCGCCGAAAAGCAAATGATCCCCGGGCGGACAGAGTCGTCCGCCCCTACGCGCCATCAAGAACCCGCCGCCCCCCCTTGCAACCCCTCCGTAGGGGCCGATGCCTACATCGGCCCGACCGGTTTTTTCCCGCACCCACGGCAGGGCACACGGGCCCTGCCCTACAAGGTGTTGTGTTATCGGGCCCGGGCGGGCAGAGTCGTCCGCCCCTACAAATCCGCAACAGGCGGGGCGATGTGGGCATCGCCCCCTACGAAATTCTATCATTCATCGGTGCGTAGGGGCGACCCTTGCGGTTGCACGCCGCACAACGCAAAAAGGACGGACCAGGCGGTCCGTCCTTTTTTACATAACCGGTTTCCAACCGGTTTCGTCACTTCGTTGCCGTCAGGGTCACCTGGCAGTGGATCTCCTCCCCGTTTCGCAGCAGGGTCAGGTCCACGGTGTCCCCCACCCGAAGCTGCCGCCGGTAGTCCATCAGATCCCAGTTGTTGTGAATGGCGCAGTCGTCCGCCGCCACCAGTATGTCCCCGGGCTGCACCCCGGCCGCCTGGGCGGGCAGGCCCTCCTCCACGGAGTGAATGGACACATAGGACTCTCCGCTCTCGTCATACTCGGTCATAATGGTGAAGCCAAAGGTAGGCATCCCCGCATACTCGCCGGTGGCCAAAATGTCGTTGACCACATAGGACACCTGGGAGGTGGGCAGCGCAAAGCCCAGCCCCTCCACCGTGGCCTCGGCCCCGGTCCCGGACTGGCTCATTTTCATGGTCACGATGCCGATGACCTGGCCATAGGCGTTTATAAGGGGCCCGCCGGAGTTGCCGTTATTCACGGCGGCGTTGGTCTGGAGCATGGTCAGGGTCTTGCCGTCCATCTCCATCTGCCGCTCCAGGCCCGAGAGGATCCCCGAGGTGAAGGTCCCCCGCAGGCTCAGGTTCAGGGGATTGCCGATGGCATACACCGTCTCGCCCACCATGCAGTAGTCCGAGTCGCAGAATTCCGCCGGGGTCAGGCCCTCTGCGTCCACCGCCTTCAAAACGGCGATGTCCTGGCCCGCGTCATAGCCCACCAGCTTCGCCTCATAGGTATCGCCGGTGTCCAGGGCCATAATGCAGGAGGTGGTGCCCGACACCACATGGGCATTGGTGAGGAAATATCCGTCGGCGGTGAGCAGGACGCCGGTGCCCATAAAGTTCTTGCCTGTGGCGTCGGTGGCCAGCACCGTCACCGTAGAGGGACTCATTTTTTGAAATACATCCACCGCCGTCAAGGCCTGCTCCCCGGGGGCCACCAGGTTCAGCCGCACCTCCGGGGCCGGGTCCGCAGCGGGGATATGGCACCCGTCATCGCTGGAAATATCCACGATGCTCCCGGCGTGATTGTCGTCCGCACCCGTATCGTCGGAGCCCAGCAGATTCACCAGCAGCGCCGTCACGCCGATGATAACCGCCAAAACCGCCGCCAAAATTACGAAAATGGTCCGTCCCTTTTTCTTCTTTTTCACCGGTGCAGCCTCCGCCCGGGGGCGCACACTCTCCGGCAGGGGCCGGGGCTGCACATAGTAGCGCACCACTTCCTCCCCCTTTTCCGGGGGCACATACCAGGACACGACCTCTCGGCCCTCCTGCTCCCGGTGCGTCAAGTTGTTTTCATCCATCATTGCTCCTGCTCCTCCCCGTAGGCGCGGGCGCCGTCGGCCATCTGCACGGTAAAGCTAAAGGCCGTTACGCCGTTTTCACTGGTCACGGTGATTTTTTCTTTGTGTTGATTGAGAATGGTTTTCACCACATATAGCCCCAGTCCGTAGCCGTCCTTGTCCACGCTCCGGGACTTATCCGACTTATGGAACCGCTCGAAAAGCAGCGGTATCTCCTGGGCAGGAATGGTGTTGCCGGTGTTGCGCACGGTGACCACCGCCTTCTCCCCCCGGCAAGCCAGGCCCAGGTACAGGGTGGACCCGGGTGCGGCGAACTTGGTGGCGTTTTCCAGCAAATTGTACACCACCTGGGTAATCAGCTCGTTATCCCCCCGGACCATCACCGAGTCCTCCGGGATGTCCGCCTCCACATCCAGGCCCCGGTCGTTGATCTTCTGCTCCATGCTCAGCAGCGCGATGCGCATACTCTCGCACAGGTCGAAGTCCTCCTTGTGCATCTCCTGGGACTGGATCTGTGAGATGTCCAGCATCCGCCGCACCAGGCGGCTGAGCCGGTGGCTCTCATCGGAAATGATCTGCAGGTACCGCCGCTCATCCTTCTGGGGAATGGTCCCGTCCAGGATGCCGTCGGTGTAGCCGGCAATGGAGGTCATAGGCGTTTTCAGCTCGTGGGAAATATTGGCGATAAAGTCCCGGCGCTGGCGCTCCGTCTCGGAGAGGGAGTCGGCCATCATGTTAAAGGAGCGGGCCAGCTCGCCTATTTCGTCGCCCCGGCCCTCGTCCTCAATGCGTATGTCAAAGTTCCCGGCGGCGTAGGCCCGGGTACCCCGGACCATCTCCTTGATGGGCTGAATTTGCCGCATGGACATAAAGGAGCTGGCCACAAAGGCAATGAGCAGCACCACGGCGGAGATCATAAAGAACAGCCCCGTAAACGACCGCCACAGCCGCATGAGCTGGCTGGCGTCGATCATGGCCAGCACCATGCCCACCACCTGGCCCTCTGCCGACCTAACCGGCAGACCCACCGCAAATTGCCGCAGCTTATAAAGCCCCGACAGGGTGGTGTTGCCCTCGAAGCCGTTTTCGTTTTCCAGGATCTGCGTCCGTATCTCCTCCGGCAGGCGGATGCTCTTTCCGGCCAAGGCATTGTCGGTGGTGAGCATGGCCTGTCCGTTTTCATCGCAGATGAGGAAGTTTACCTCCGTCATCATGCTGGCCACCCCCGCCATGCGGCTGAGGCTGCTGTCCACCTCCTGGTCCGCCTCACTGGCGGCCAGGTAGTCTGCGGTCATTTGGGCAATGACCTGGGCCCGGGTCTGCATCTCCTCTCGCTTTTCCCTCACCAGATAGTTGTAGCTCAAGGCGTAAAAGGACGCCCCCAGCAGCAGCAGCGTCAGCAGCAGGATGCCCGCAATGAGGCTGAACTGCTGCCAGTACAGACTGCGAAAGCGTTTTTTCAGTTCCTTCATCGTTACTTCACTTCAAACTTGTAGCCCACGCCCCACACGGTTTTCAGCGCCCACTGGTCAGACACATTTTCTACCTTTTCCCGCAGGCGCTTGATGTGTACATCCACGGTGCGGCTGTCGCCGAAGTAGTCAAAGCCCCACACCTCGTCCAGAAGCTGGTTGCGGGTGTAGACCCGGTTGGGCGTGGAGGCCAGGTGATACAGCAGCTCCAGCTCCTTGGGGGGCGTGTCCACCTTTTTCCCGTCCACGATCAGCTCATAGCTGTCCAGATTGATAATGAGCTTGTCGAACACCAGCTTTTTCTTGGTGTCGTCGGGGATCTCGCTGCGGCGCAGCACGGCGTTGATACGGGCCATCAGCTCCTTCATCTCAAAGGGCTTGACGATATAGTCGTCCGCGCCCATTTCAAGGCCAGTGATGCGGTCGTTCACCTCGCTTTTGGCGGTGAGCATGATGATGGGCACCTTGCTGGTCTCGCGTATCTTACTGCAGACGGCCCAGCCGTCCATCACCGGGAGCATGATGTCCAGCAGCACCAGGTCCGGCGCCTGCTTTTCAAACTCCTCAATGGCCTTGCCGCCGTCATAAGCGCTGCGAACCTCAAAGCCCTCCTTTTCCATGTACATCCGGATCAGATCGGATATGTTGCGGTCGTCCTCAACCACCAAAATATTGCGTGCCATGGAGGCTCCTCCTTTGTTTCCGCCGGGGGCGGTCTTTTTTTCTATTATACCGGGAAAGCCCCTGCTTTCCTGAACATTTTGTGAATACTTACTTTAATTAGTGTATTATAGCATAACTATTTCCAGGTTTCAATAGACACGCCCCGGTAATACCACCGCAAAATTTCCTGCCAGCTCTTACCCTCCCGGGCCAGGGCATCGGCCCCGTACTGGCTCATGCCCACCCCGTGTCCGAAGCCTGTGACACGGAAGGTGATGTCCTCCTCCCCGCACTCCACCGTAAAGCACGCTGACCGCAGCCCCAGGATGCTCCGCAGCCGCGTCCCCCGGATGGGAACGCCTCCCACCGTGGCAGACTCCACCCGACCGGAGCTGTTTTTTTGCAGGTCCGTGACCCAGCCCTTGGCTGAGCCCTCCAGCACCGCCTCCGGCTCCTCGGCTAAGATCTTCTCCCGGAACTGCTCCGCCGTAAATGTGTTCACGCTGTAATAGTTGGGTACGCTCTCCGCCGTCTCCGGGCTCTTTACGCTCACCAGATACGGCAGGTCCGACACCCACGCATCCCCGCTCTTGGCCGTGATCCCTGCCGAGGAGGAGTGAAAGGCCGCCAGGATGGGCTTGCCCGCATAGAGCATCACCTGGCCGTCCGTTTCTTCTACAGATTGTAATATTTTTCGATCATATTCCTCAAAGTTATCGCCCCAGTTGCTTTTTGCCTGCTCCCGGGACACCCAGGCGTTGCAGCAGCGGTAATCCATACACACATCTGCGTCCGGGTGGGCCGCCTTGCGCCCGCCCTGCATGTGGTAATAAATGAAGGTCCGCTCCGCCACCGCCTGGGCCTTCAGGGCCTCCAGGGCAAAGGTGGCGGGCATCTCACCCCGCACCACCCCGGGAAGATACTCTGCCATGGTCATCTCCACGGTTTTCTCCCCGTCATACACCTGTAAAACAGACCGGCTGTCCGCCAGCGTCTCCCCGCCCGACTGCGCCGACGGCCCGGGCTCCTCTGCCTCTGCCGCCAGCCGGGGCGCCAGGAGCCATGCGCCTCCAAACAGCAGCACGACCCACAGCGCTCCCACCGCCAAGGCTTGTTTCATCGGTATCATCTCCTTCGGTGCTATCTCTATGCGCCCAAAGGAGAAAAAATGCCCCGCACGCCACCGCGCAAATTACAACCCACTCGTAGGGGACGATGATCCTGTTGCGGTGCCCAAAATTTTTGCGCTGCCTTACGGCGAACGCTTAAAATTTTGACCGCGGCCACTCGCTCACTTCGCTTCCTCTGCCACTGGCAGCGCTCAGTTCGCTCCCCACATCGGCCCGCCTTACCGCATCCCTTGCAACACATCCGTAGGGGTCGGCGTCCCCGACGACCCGTTTACCGCACCCCTTGATACGCTTCCGTAGGGCGGGGTGCCCTCACCCCGCCGCCCGTCAACCACCGCACCTACCCGGCAGGGCACGCGGGCCCTGCCCTACAAAAATAATGTAGGGCGGCACCCATGTGTGCCGCCGCCCGATAATCTCCCCGCCCCTTGCGGTGTCCCTAAAAAACCAAACGGCAGAGTACCCGAGGTCGGGTCCTCTGCCTATCTTGGTCAAAAGGAAGAATGATGAAAAAGTCTTGCTTGACTGTACCCATCATACCGAGAGGATATTAAAAAAGTTCGCAGCAAGTTATTAAAAAAGTATTAAATCTTCCGCAGCCGCCGGAAAAAATCCGTCAGCACACCCCGGCACTGCTCCTCCAGTATGCCCCCCACCAGGGCGGGCCGCTGGGGAAAGTCCTCCATAAACAGGTTCAGCACGCCTCCGCAGGCGCCCATCTCCCGGTCCCGGGCGCCGTAATACACCCTGGGGATCCGGGCATTGAGAATAGCCCCGGCGCACATGGGGCACGGCTCCAATGTCACATACAGGGTACACTCGTCCAGCCGCCAGGAGCCCAGCGCCTCATTGGCCTGCCGAATGGCCTCCATCTCCGCGTGGGACTGGGTGTGCTGCTTTTCCTCCCGGCGGTTGCGTCCCCGGCCCACCACTCGGTCTCCCTGCACGATAACGCAGCCCACGGGCACCTCGCCGCACTCCGCTGCCTCCCGGGCCAGGTCCAACGCCTGGCGCATATACCCTTCGTGGTCCATATAAGCTCTCCTTTTCTAAAAAAATCTTCGCCGCCGACTAAACCCCGGCATAATTGGCCAAACTGACAGTAAAATAAAACCAAGGCTTGTGCCGGGAGGAAGCATATGAAAAAACAACCTGTAAACGCCGAACACGATCTGCGCCTGCTGGAGCTGCGCCGGGAGCTCCGGGACACGGCCCGGGAGCTGCACTTCGCCTACGACCGCTTCAACTATGTCACCGACCCCGGTCTCATCGAGGCCGGTATCTACGACATCAACGCCCTGAAATCCCGCTATGACTTCCTGCTGCGCAAAATGAAGCTGGCACAGGGCCAGGCCGTGCCGTCCCGGTGCCCGGAGCCGCCGGCGGCAGAGCCCGCCTGTATGCCCGCCGGAAATGTGAAGGGAGGGCCCTCATGTCCGTCGTAGAAAAAATCGCCCTGGGCCTCACGCTGCTGTTTCTGGTGGTGGTGTGCCTGCGGCTGTTCGCCGCGCCGCTGAAGCTGGCGCTGAAGGTGGCGTTCAACTCCGCCCTGGGCTTCGGGGCGGTGTGGCTGCTGAATCTCACCACCTCTGTCACGGGGCTTTCCCTGGGGCTAAACTGGTTCAACGCCCTCCTCATCGGCATCCTGGGCCTGCCCGGCTTCGGCCTGCTGCTCCTGGTGCAGTGGGTGCTTACATAATATAGTGTATATGGTGTGTGCAAAGTGCTTGTAAATATGTCACTGCCAGGGTGCAGTGCGCCCGTGGCAATCCGCATCCCCCGTCCCCCAAGTCACGGCAAAGCCGTGACTTGGGGATTCTTTTTTCCACCGCACCGACAGGGCACGCGGGCCCTGCCCTACAAAGCGCTGCGTTATCAGGCCGGGCGGACAGGGTCGTCCGCCCCTACAAACCGTTCCGTAGGGGCCGGCGTCCCCGACGGCCCACTGTACCGCACTCCTTGTAACGCATCCGTAGGGGCCGATGATCCTGTTGCGGTGCCCAAAATTTCTGCGCTGCCTTACGGCGGACGCTGGAAATTTTGACCGCGGCCACTCGCTCACTTCGCTCCCTCTGCCACTGGCAGCGCTCAGTTCGCTCCCCACATCGGCCCGTCCCACCGCACCCCTTGTAAAAAGTCATGTCATTGCGAGACCAGCGCGAACGCTGGTCGTGGCAATCCGTATTTCCCTTTTTTACCCTCCCGGGATCACTTCTCCATCTCCTCCAGATTCCACCCATACAGGGGATACCGCTGCACCGCGCCGAAAATCTTCTGCCGCAGGTTCGGATACCGCTGCTCCAGCTGCACCAGCAGCTCCTTCACCTCCTGGCGCCGGGTGGAGCCGTTGGCGGGGCACGGATTCTGCACCACCGGCAGTCTCAGCCGCTCCGCCGCCCGGCGCACCTCGTCCTCGTGGCAGTAGAGCAGGGGGCGTATCTGGGTGATACCGCTGCGGTCCAGGTAAGTCACCGGCTGAAAGCACCCGATGCGACCCTCAAAGAGCAGGTTCATGAGCATGGTCTCCACCGCGTCGTCGAAGTGATGGCCCAGGGCGATCTTGGATATGCCCAGCTCCCCCAGAGCCGTGTTCAGGCTTCCCCGGCGGAGCTTGGCGCACAGGGAGCAGGGATTTTTCTCCTTCCGCTCCTCAAAGACGATCTGATAAACCGGTACGGAGATGCGGGTGTAAGGCACCTCCAGCTCCCGGCACAGATCCGCCACCGCGTCAAAGCACATCCCCGGTGTCCCCGTCTCCAGGGTGATAGCGTGTACCTGAAACGCCACCGGGTAGAATGCCCGCAGCCGGGCCAGGGCCACAAGGGTCAAGAGGCTGTCCTTGCCGCCGGACACCCCCACCGCCACGGTTTCCCCGGGCTCGATCATGTGGTAGTCCTCCACGCACCGGCGCACCCGTCCCAAAATATGCTGCATAAATTTTCCCTCCGAAAAATGTAAATTACGATATAAGAAATTAAGAGAAAATCAAAGAAATCATGAGATAATCGCAGATGTTTCCGCCGTAAATTAAATTCATCTTGACAATCGGGCGCGAACATGGTATAAATATTTTTGCGCGTTGAGCGCATTGATTTTTGTTTTCTCTCTCCCCCGATTTTACCAAGGGAGCATGAAAAAGTAAAGCAATACATTATTATACTGGAGGAAAAACACCATGTCCACTTTTATGGCAAACAAGGGCAATATCGTCCGCAAGTGGTATGTCGTTGATGCCGCCGGCAAGCCCCTGGGCAAGACCGCCGTCATCGTGGCTGACCTGCTGCGCGGCAAGGGCAAGCCCACCTATACCCCCCACGCCGACTGCGGCGACAATGTCATCGTCATCAACGCCGGCAAGGCCATCCTCACCGGCAACAAGATGGAGCAGAAGTATTACCGCACCCACTCCGGCTGGGTGGGCGGCCTGAAGGAGACCAAGTACCGCATTCTCATGCAGGAAAAGCCCGAGGTGGCCGTCCGTGTGGCCGTGCGCGGCATGATGCCCCGCAACATCGTCACCAAGGACTCCCTGAAGCGTCTTCACATTTATGCCGGTGAGCAGCATGAGCATCAGGCTCAGAAGCCCGAGCTGGTCAAGTAAGGAGGAAAAGAAGAATGTATCAGTCCAAGAATCCCTATAAGTACGGTACTGGCCGTCGTAAGTCCTCCGTGGCCCGCGTCCACCTGTTTGAGAACGGCACCGGCGCCATCACCATCAATGGCCGCGATATCGACGATTATTTCGGCCTGGAGACCCTGAAGATGGTCGTTCGTCAGCCCCTGAATACCACCTCCACCCTGGGCAAGGTGGACATCGTTGCCACCGTCGAGGGCGGCGGCGTGTCCGGCCAGGCCGGCGCTCTGCGTCACGGCATCTCCCGGGCTCTGCTGCAGGTGAATCCCGACTTCCGTCCCATTCTGAAGAAGGCCGGCTTCCTGACCCGCGATCCTCGCATGAAGGAGCGTAAGAAGTACGGCCTCAAGGCCGCCCGTCGCGCGCCTCAGTTCAGCAAGCGCTGAGTTTACTGGAAAAACTATCAAAAAGCCTCGGAAACCCTATGGTTTCCGGGGCTTTCGCATTTGTAGACAGCAGCAGAAATTTATCACATCTGGTACACATGCGTAGACAAAAATTTTATTCCAAAATAGGCTAATTAGCCTATTTTGGAAATTGCGTAGAGCCCCGGATTGGGCACATCTTTCGATGTGTCCAATAAGCGCGAGAACGAAATCGTCGGCGGTGAACCCGATGAGGGTGATAAGCCGCCCGAAAAGAAACCGAGGGACTTGGAAAGATAGCCGAACCTCTTGACAATCGTTATCATATATGATAACATTATAGTGGATCGGAAGGGAGGGTTTTGTATGACCGAAAAGGAACTATTGACAGCAAGGCAGAGCATCGTGCAGAAGCTGACGCAGGCAAGACTGGAAAAAGGATTGTCGCAGGAGCAACTTGCAAAGCGCATCGGAACCCAGCGTTCCAACATCTGCCGCATTGAAAAAGGAACGCAAAACCTCTCCCTTGACCTGATGCTCAAGATCGCAGAGGCACTTGACAAGGATGTGTCCGTAATGCTTGAGGAAAGGAGCAGCACAATGGAAAAAGTATATAGCCTGCGCCTTTATGATGAAACACTGCTGACCTTCACGCTGGAGGAAAGAGGCTTGGAAGGCTTGCAGGCGACAATTCTTCACACCGAAACGGCAAAGCAAAAGCTGTTTCCCCTCGACTTGGAGCTGACAAACGAGGGCGTTGTGAAGTGGCTGGAACGGCGGGTGATTCCGAAGAACCGGCAGTTTGTAGACGAGATCTTAAAGACGCTGAGGCTGAGTGTCAACAACACGAAGGGCATCATTGATGTCTGTATGGGGCTGTCCCTCAACGACAGCTATTGGGTCGTCCCCACCGACTTTGACGGCAAGTATGCCGATTATAACCTCTATAAAAACCGCTTCTCCGAAGCGCTGTCGCTGGTGGCTTATACCGGCGTGGGCGGCAGTCGGGAGGCATTCTCCACCTCGCCGGAGCTGACGACCAACGGTATGCTGCGGAAGGCTTGGAGGTTCGTGGAGGGTGACGGCATCTATCTGTATAAGGGCGGCACGGAGGGCGCTGCGAACACCGGAAACGAGCCGTACAGCGAGTATTATGCCTGTCAGATCGCAGACAAAATGGGCATCGGCTGCGTACAGTACGACTTGGAAACCTGGAAAGGTATCCTTGCTTCCAAGTGTCGGCTGTTCACAGATATTGATACCTCTTTCGTCCCTATCGGGCGTATTCTCCGCAAGACGACGCTGAAAGCCTGCCTGGATTATTACAAGACCTTGGGCGACGAGTTCTACGAGCAGCTTTGCAGTATGCTGGTTTTCGACGCCCTGATTTACAACGAGGACAGACACTTCGGCAACTTTGGCTTGCTGCGGAACAATCACACGGGCGAAATTATCGCCCCTGCACCGATCTTCGATAACGGCTTGTCGCTGTTCAACTATGCAATGCCGGATGATTTCAAGAACCTGCGTGCGTATGCAAAGACCCGTTCCAATCCCTACCGCATTTCCTATGAGGATGTGTGTAAAGAGGTAATGGGTGCAAAGCAGAAAGCGCAGCTGCGGCGAATGGTGGACTTCAAGTTCACCCGTCATCCGTCCCTCAATTTGCCGGAGCAGCGGCTGACAGCCATTGAAAAGCAGCTGGTCGAGCGCACAAGAGAGCTGCTCTCCATTCCGGTTCAGAGAAGTACAAAGCGCAAAAACGAGCCGGAAAGATGATCCGTCTGCGGTATGGGAGCAACCCCGTACCGCAGATACTTATCAGCCGCCCATCCAGACCGGTATGAGATTCCCGTAAAAATTACCACCTATGTTCTTAAAACAACCACCTATCGAGAATCAGTAGAAATCGGTTCTTGATTTTCCTATACTGTAACCGTAGCGAGGAGGTGAATCGATGCAAATTGAAATCAAGATAGACGAAAAATGCAAAGAGCCAAAAATCATCGTGATAACGGACAAAATGACCGATGAAGTCAATGCAATCATAAAAAGACTATCAGACGAGCAACCGCAGGTCATTGCCGGATTCAGGGAGGATGTGGTCGAGGTTCTGGAAGCGTCTGAAATCTACCGCGTTTTTGCCGAATCAGGTAAGGTGTTTGCCGAGACGAATCACGGCGAGTATGCGCTCCGCCTGAGGCTATACGAGGCGGAACAACGGCTTGACAGCAAGACTTTTGTCCGAATATCAAACTCGGATATTATCAATCTGAGAAAGGTCAAGAGCTTTGATTTGAGCTTTGTCGGGACAATTTGCATCACGCTTTCAAACGGTACGGTTACTTATGTTTCACGGCGATCCGTCGCCAAAATCAAACAACTGTTAGGAATGTGAGGTGGCAAAAATGAAGAAAAAACTGATTGGACGAGGTGTAATTGGTTTCCCTGTTGGCATTGCAATCGGATATGTCATTACGGTGATTATCTCAATCTGCATTGGGGATGGTTTCTTCCACCCGGTCAATCCAGAGCTTGTGAATAAAATGGGGAGCGAATTAAATGCGATTCTCATTCAAACCGGCCTGAGCGGAATAATGGGCACAGGCTTTGCAATGGCTTCGGTTATTTGGGAGATCGATTCGTGGAGTCTTGCAAAGCAAAGCGGGGTTTATTTTGCAATTGCTTGCGTGATTATGTTCCCCATCTCTTATTTTGCCAACTGGATGCCCCATTCGACCGGTGGAATTCTGTCTTATGTAGGTATATTCGTAGCGATCTTCCTCGCTGCTTGGGTAACTCAGTATTCTGTGTGGAAAAGGAAGATCAAAAAAATGAACGAAGGCATTAAAGATAATAACGATATGAATTGATCCCGCTGCTTTGCATCCTGCGCCTTGTTTTAACAGCAGAATAAACCACATACATAGCCGCTTGGTTTTCAAAAGAAATCAGGCGGCTATTTCTATTTTGAAGGAGGTGTTCGCTATGAGCGAAACAGATCACAATGCTCGACTTTACGAGAAAATGAAAGCCGAACAGGACAAATACCGGGACTGGCTACTGCATCAGGAGCCGTCTGAAATTCTTGAGCATACCTACGAATACACGATGCGGGAGGACATCGCAATGTGTATGGACATTTACGCCAAGGTGAAGTACAATAAGCCTTGGGAACTGGCACCGGTAATAAACCAAGTTTTCAGCATAAATAGCGAAAAAGAATCGGCTTAATTGATGGGTTAACTCGTAGGGGAAAACAGCAAGACAGAACGCAGAAACCCTTGAAAATACAGAGAAAAGGAGAAAAAACTGGTTCAATACGGCCTCAAAGCAGCCCGTCGCGCACCTCAGTTCAGCAAGCGCTGATTGGACGCAAATTTACAACTCAAAAGCTCAAAACCCCGGAAACACATGGTTTCCGGGGTTTCTTAGTATATCAAAATGTCTCTCAGGCTGCCAGTGCATAATTTGTCCGTCATAGACGGACAAATTATGCGCGCAGCAGACTGTGCGCCTTTTGTCGGAAAAGCCCGGAGGTTTTCCGCAACCTCAGTCCCCCGTCTCCCGGCGGAAGCCGAAGCCGGCCACCTCCGTGGTGGGCAGGGAAAAGGCAATGGACTGGGCCGGGGAATCGGGTCCGGCCTTTTCCAGAATGGAGCGCATGATCTCCGCCTTCTGCTCCGCCCGGGCCACGATAAGCACCACTTCCTTCTCCTGGGCGATGGTGATGTTATAAAACTTCTTCACCTGCTCATCGCCGGTGCCCTTTCCGTGGAGCACCGTGCCGCCCCGGGCTCCGGCGGCCCGGGCTGCGTCCATAACCAGGTCGCTCTGGCCCTGGCTGGCGATGACCACGATCAGCTCATAGGCAAAATTCAGCTCCGGCTTATATTTCCCCGAGCCGACCTCCGCGCCTTTCAAAAATTCCATGGTTTTACCTCCTCCTACGCTTTTCATGGGTACGGCAATGACAATGCCGTGGCCGGGCACGCCCAGGTGCAGGCGCTCCCGCTGGCCCTCAATAAAGGCCTTGGTTTTTTCCTCTGTGGCCGCCGAGAGCATCACCCGCTTTTCGTTGGACTCAATGCCCAGGAAGTCCAGCATACTCTGGATGGCCGTGCCATATCCCAGGAGCGTGACATTCAGCGGCAACGCCAGCTCCTCCGTCAGCTCCTCCAGCCGGGGCAGCGCCTCCGGCGTAACGATGGAAATTACATAATTCATGCCGGTTCCTCCCACAGCTCAATAATATCGCAGTCACCATAGCTCTCCAGCTCCCGGGTGACCTTCCGGGCCTTGCGCTGGTAGTAAAAGCCCACCACCTGAATGGACAGCAGCGGCATCATTGCCACCATTGCCACAATGCCGAAGGCATCGGTGAGCACATTGCCGCCCAGGGCGATGCTCACGCCCATCATAAATTGCAGCATAAAGGTCGCCGTCATGGGGCCGGAGGCCACGCCGCCGGAGTCAAAGGCGATGGCCGTGTAAATATCCGGCACGAAGAACGACAGGCCCAGGGCGATGGTATAGCCCGGCACCAGGAACCACAGCAGCGAGACGCCCGTCACCACCCGCAGCATGGCCAGGCCCATAGCCAGGGCAATGGCCACCGACAGGCTCACCTTGATTGCCTTGCCGGGGATAGCGCCGGCGCTGACCTCCTCGATCTGCTTTTCCAGCACCGCCACCGCAGGCTCTGCCGAGATGATGAACCAGCCCAGCAGCGCCGCCAAGGGAATCAGCAGCCACTCCAGAGAGCTGCTGACCAGTGCCGCGCCCAGCTCCGCACCCAGGTTGGAAAAGCCCACATTCACGCCCGTAAGGAACAGCACCAGCCCCACATAGGTATACACGATACCCACGAAAATTTTGCCGAAGCTGCGCGTATTCATGCGGAACACAAACAGCTGGAACAGCAGGAAGATGCCCACAATGGGCAGCATGGCTATGGCCATCTCCTTCATATACACCGGCAGCTCCTGCATAAAGGCCGTGCCGATGCCGGTGGTGCTGTCAAAATGCACCGGCGTAATGGCCGCCGCCTCGCCGCTGCCGCTGCTGAAAAAGCCCAGCAGCAGCACGGAGAGGATGGGCCCGATAGAGCACAGGGCCACCAGGCCGAAGCTGTCGGCCTCCGCCTTACGGTCGCTTCGCACATGGGAGATACCTACGCCCAGGGCCAGGATGAACGGCACCGTCATGGGCCCCGTGGTCACACCGCCGGAGTCAAAGGCAATGCACAGGAATTCCCTGTCCGTAAAGGTCGCCAGGGCAAACACGGCTATGTAACACCCCAGCAGCACCCACCGCAGGTTGATGCCGTAGAGGATACGCACCACGCACACCGCCATGAAAAAACCCACGCCGATGCCCACCGCCGCCAGGAGAACGGACTTGTCGATGTTGGGCACGGTGTCCGCCAGAACCTGCAGGTCCGGCTCCGCCACCGTCACCGCCACCCCCAGAGCAAAGGCCACCAGCAGGATGACCGGCAGCTTATTGGTCTTGGTCAGGGCCGTACCGATCTTGTTTCCGATAATGGTCATGGACCGCTCCGCGCCCAGGGAGAAAAGGCCCATACCCACCACGATCATCAGCGCGCCGATGAGGAAGGTCAGCAGCAGCGTGGGCTGCATGGGCACCAAAAACAGGCACAGCAGCGTCACGATGATGATAATGGGCAGCACCGACACCAGAGACTCCCTTATTTTCTCCGTAAGGAGGGTGCGGGTTTTTTCCATGTGTGCTTTTCGCTTTGCTTTGGATCTACTCAACAATTTGATTCCTCGCCTTCCTTTAATTATAAATTATTATACATCGTCCGTTTTATCCACCAGGTCCGCAATGTCCCAGAGCTGACAGTCCAGCGCGCAGCAGATGCGCACCAGCATTTGGGTAGATACCGGCTGGTCGTGCTGGAGCTTGAAGTAGGTGGACTGGCTGATGCCCGCCTTCTCCCGCAGGTCGTGGCCCTTCAGGTCCCGGTCGATCATCAGCTTAAAGAGCTTTTTGTAGCAGATCTTCTTTTGCATGACTGCCCCTCCGCATCTCTTTTTTTATTTAATATAACATTAAAATATTCAAAACACAATAGTTACATCCCGATTTGAATATTTTTTACGGTTTATTAACATCTCCCCCTCCGCCGGGGCTTCGGTGAGGCAGACCAGTGCCGGCTTCTATATTATCCGTCCAAAACGGGATAATTGTTTGCATATAGAATAAAAGTGTGGTATACTTTAGTATCTATTTGCAAACACTTACTGCATAGAAAGGAAGTTTTTAGATATGGGCCTGCTTACCAAGATTTTCGGTACATACAGCGACCACGAGCTGAAAAAAATCTATCCCATTGCCGACAAGATCGAGGCACTGGAGGAGGAGTATAAAGCCCTCACCGATGCCCAGCTTCAGGCAAAGACCGCCGAGTTTAAGGAGCGGCTGCAAAACGGGGAGACCACCGACGACATTCTCCCCGAGGCCTTCGCCACCGTCCGGGAGGCAGCGGACCGGGTGCTGGGGCTGCGTCCCTACCGGGTGCAGCTTATCGGCGGCATTGTGCTGCATCAGGGCCGCATCGCCGAGATGAAGACCGGCGAAGGTAAAACCCTGGTGGCCACCCTCCCCGCCTACCTCAACGCCCTTACCGGCCAGGGGGTACACATCGTCACCGTCAACGACTATCTGGCCAAGCGTGACTCGGAGTGGATGGGCAAGGTCCACCGCTTCCTGGGTCTTTCCGTGGGCCTTATCATCCACGACCTGACCAAGGCCCAGCGCCAGGCCGCCTACGCCGCCGACATCACCTACGGCACCAACAACGAGATGGGTTTTGACTATCTGCGTGACAATATGGCCCTCTACGCCAGCGAGCAGGTCCAGCGGGGCCACCACTTCGCCATCGTGGACGAGGTGGACTCCATCCTCATCGATGAAGCCCGTACCCCCCTTATTATTTCCGGCATGGGGGAAAAGTCCACCCAGCTCTATGACCAGGCTGAGCAGTTTGCCGCCCGCCTCAAGAAATATGTGGTCACCGAGACCGACGACAAGGCCGAGGAGGACCCTGCCATCGACGCGGACTATGTGGTTGATGAAAAGGCCAAAACCGCCACCCTCACCGCCCGGGGCATCGCCAAGGCCGAGGAATTCTTCGGCCTGGAGAACCTCTCCGACCCCGAAAACAGCACCATTGCCCACCACATCAATCAGGCCATCAAGGCCCACGGCACCATGAAGCGGGATGTGGACTATGTGGTCAAGGACGGGGAAATCATCATCGTGGACGAGTTCACGGGCCGCCTGATGTTTGGCCGCCGCTACTCCGAGGGTCTGCACCAGGCCATTGAGGCCAAGGAGCATGTGTCCGTCCAGCGGGAGAGCAAGACCCTGGCCACCATCACCTTCCAGAACTATTTCCGCCTGTATAACAAGCTCTCCGGCATGACCGGTACGGCCCTGACGGAGGAGGAGGAATTCTCCACCATCTACAAGCTGGACATCGTGGAGATCCCCACCAACCGCCCCGTTATCCGTATCGATAATGAGGACTCGGTGTATAAGACCGAAAACGGCAAGTATCGGGCCGTGATCCGGCAGATCAAGGCGTGCCACGAGAAGGGGCAGCCGGTGCTGGTGGGTACGGTTTCCATCGAGAAAAACGAACTGCTGGGCAAGCTCCTGACCCGGGAGGGCATCAAGCACAATCTTTTGAACGCCAAGAACCACGAGAAGGAAGCGGAGATCGTGGCCCAGGCCGGTAAATTCGGCGCCGTCACCGTGGCCACCAACATGGCAGGCCGTGGTACGGATATTATGCTGGGCGGTAACGCCGAGTACCTGGCCAAGACGGACCTGCGCAAGGCGGGTATGTCCGATGAGCTCATCGCCGAGGCCACCGGCTACGCCGAGACCGAGGACGAGGAAATTCTCAATGCCCGGAAGCTCTTTGCCGAGAAGCTCCGCCAGCACAAGGAGGAGATCGCGGGCGAAGCGGACCGGGTGCGCCAGGCCGGCGGCCTGTTCATCATCGGCACCGAGCGCCACGACTCCCGCCGTATCGACAATCAGCTCCGTGGCCGTGCAGGCCGTCAGGGGGACCCCGGCGAGACCCGGTTTTACATCTCCCTGGAGGATGACCTCATGCGTCTGTTTGGCGGCGAGCGGGTCACCAACATGATGGAGCGGCTGAATATTGACGAGGATACCCCCATCGAGCAGAAGTTCCTCACCCGGGCCATCGAGCAGGCTCAGACCACCGTGGAGTCCCGGAACTTCCAGGCCCGTAAGTCCGTGCTGGAATACGACGATGTGATGAATAAGCAGCGGGAGATCATCTATGACCAGCGCAAGCAGGTGCTGGACGGCCTGGATGTGAAGAACATCATCATGAACATGATGAATACCTCCATCTCCCACCTGGTGGCGGAGCATTTCGCCGGAAACGACCATCTGGATGCCGCCTCCTGCCGGGAGCTGCTGCGTCAGGTAGAGGGCCTGTACTTCCCCAAGTTCACCGTCCGCTTTACCGAAGAGGAGCTGAAGGAAAAGACCGCCGCCGATGTCACCGAGGCCTTTACCGCCGCGGCCGCCGCCTACTACGAGCAGAAGGAGCAGGCGTTCACCTCCCCCGTCATGCGCGAGGTGGAGCGTGTGGTGCTGCTGCGGGTGGTGGATGAATACTGGATGGACCACATCGACGCCATGGCCGACCTGCGCCAGGGCATCCGCCTGCGGGCCTATGCCCAGACCGATCCCATCATCGCCTACAAGAAGGAATCCCTGGATATGTTCGAGGAGATGATCTCCGCCATCCAGTCCGAAACCGTGCGTCGGCTCTACTCCGTGCGCATCAAGAAGGACGAGGAAATCAAACGCGAGCGGGTGGCCAAGGCCACCGGCGAGAGCGTCGGCGGCGACGGCACCGTGAAAAAGCAGCCCCGCCGGGTGCAGAAGATCGGGCGGAACGACCCCTGCCCCTGCGGCTCCGGCAAAAAATATAAGAACTGCTGCGGACGGAACGCGTAAAAATTCCATCTCGCCTATACCCTGTCATTGCGAAGCCAGTGCGCACACTGGCTGTGGCAATCCGTACCCCTGCGGCAGCGGCAAGAAGTATAAGAACTGCTGCGGCAGAAATGCATAAGCAATAATTCGTAGGGGCCGATGTAGGCATCGGCCCGCCCCGCAGGCACCCCTTGCAGCCCATCCGTAGGGGCGGACGACTCTGTCCGCCCGCCGGACCCTGTACCGCATTTCTTACTGTGTCATTGCGAGGGCGCTCTGCGCCCGTGGCAATCCGTACCCCCACTCATCTTCCCCCTTTTAAGGAGTCCCGTCATGTCCTTTCTCACCCATCAAAATAACGACCTGCTGTGGCTGTCCAGCTCTCTGCTGGACGGTGCGCCGGTGCGTCACGGCTTCTCCACCCGGTTAGGCGGCGTCAGCCCCGCCCCCTGGGACAGTCTGAACTTGGGCATCAGCCGGGGCGACAGCGACGAAAATGTGCGGGAGAACTATCGCCGGTTCTGCGCCGCTGTGGGGGTGACGGTAGAGAGCACTGTTTTCACCCAGCAGACCCACTCGGAAAACATCCGTCTTGTCACGGCGCAGGACGCCGGAAAGGGCTTGCTCCGCCCTCGGGACTACACGGAGGTGGACGCCCTCATCACCGACACCCCCGGCCTTTCCCTGGTGGTCTTTTCCGCCGACTGCGGCACCATCCTGCTCTATGACCCGGTGCATCGGGCTATTGGGGCCGTCCACGCAGGCTGGCGGGGCGTGGCAGCAGGCTTGGTCGCCAAAACTGCCTTGAAAATGCACGATACCTTCGGCACGGAGCCGGGAGACCTGCTCTGTGCCTTGGGCCCGGCCATCGGCCCGTGCTGCTTTGAAACGGACGACGATGTTCCCGCCGCCATGCACGACGCCCTGGGCGCCCAGGCCGATCCCTTCCTGACCCGCCGGGGTGCCAAGTGGCACATTGACCTCAAGGCTATCAACGCCCACTGGCTGAAGAGCCTGGGCGTGCGTCACATTGACATTTGCTCCCACTGCACCGCCTGCCGCCAAGACCTGTACTGGTCCCACCGCAAGGTGGGCAATGCCCGGGGCGCGCAGATCGCCCTGCTGGCGCTGGAGGACCCGCTATGAAGATAAAACGCCTGCTTTCCCTGCTGCTGGCTCTGGGTATGCTGCTGTCCCTGCTGGGGTGCAGCGGAACCGACGCCAATGCCGATTCCAACGAAATTTATAACGAGCTTGCCGACTACTATAAGCAAAAGGAGAAGAATAAAAGCACCACCATCTCCTCCTTTTCCCTGCCCTATCTCCAGGGCCTGACCCTGGACCCCGTCACCTGCGCGGACGGTACCCAGCAGGACATCGGCCAGCTTCTCTACGAGGGTCTGGTGCGCCTGAGCCTGACCCTGGAGCCGGAGCCGGTTCTGGCCGAGTCCTGGAGCTATGACGCCGCCAGCTATACCTGGACCATTTCCCTGCGCAGCGGTGTCACCTTTTCCGACGGGTCGGCCTTCACCGCCTCGGATGCGGTGGCCACTCTGCGCCGGGCCCAGTCCTCGGCCCGGTACGCCGGACGGCTGAGCCAGGTCTCCTCCATTTCCGCCAGCGGCTCTCAGACCCTTACCATCCGTCTCAGCCGCCCCAATTCCTCCTTCCTCTCCCTGCTGGATATTCCCATTGTAAAGTCCGGCACCGAGGGACAGCTGGTGCCCACCGGCACCGGGCGCTACACCTATGTGGCCGCCTCCGGCTCTGAGGGAGCGTATCTCACCGCAAACACCGCCTGGTGGCAGCAGCAGAAGCTCCCCATGGACCGGGTCAATCTCTACACCTGCAAAAACAGCGACACCGTTTCCTACGCCTTTTACGCCCGGGAGGTGCAGCTGCTGCGCTGCGACCTGTCCAATACCGCCTCCACCGGCACCGTGTCCTCCGCTGACTTCACCGATGCGGACACCACCGTTCTGCACTACCTGGGCTTCAATACCACCCGCGCCCCCTTCAACAATGCCGACCTGCGCCGGGCCGTGAGCCTGGGTATCGACCGCGCCGGCTGCGTCAGCTCCTTCCTCATGGGCCACGGCACGGTGACCCAGCTCCCGGTGAACCCCGCCTCCCCCCTCTATCCCAAGAGTCTGGACACTGTCTATTCCCCGGATAGCTTCACCTCTGCCGTCACCGCCGCCGGCTTCGGCAGCGGCTCGGAGCCCGTGTCCGTGACCCTGCTGGTGAATTCCGAGAACGCCCATAAGCAGAGCGCCGCCGCGAAAATCGCCGCCGCCCTCAGCACCTCCGCCCTGCGTGTTACCGTGGAGGCTGTGCCCTGGAGCGACTTTGTCTCCCGGCTGAAAAGCGGTCGCTTCGATCTCTACTACGGCGAGTATAAAATGACCGCCGACTGGGACCTGACGGACCTGCTCTCGACCTCCGGCGCCAACAACTACGGCCGCTTTAACGACGCCGATTTCGCCGCCCTGCTCACTGCCGAGCGCAGCGCCACAGGCGACGGGCACACCGACGCTTCGACCAAGCTGTACGAGGCCTTCTGCCGGCAGACGCCCATCGCGCCCATCTGCTTCGCCCGCAGCTCCATTCTCACCACCTCCGGAGCCATAGAGGGGCTCACCCCCTCCCTCACCGATCCGTTTTACAATCTGCAGGATTGGACCATCCATTTTTCCTGATTATTTTCCCTATACAAATGATAAAAAAGGAGGCTCCTATGATGAAGCAAACAACCGCATTGGAATCTGTTTTGCGTGCTGACGGCCTGTTGCTGCAGGGCATTGGCCGAAATGTGGACATTCTGGGTATCAGCAATGACTCCCGCACCGTCAAGCCCGGTGACCTGTTCATCTGCAAGGGCTACGGCTTTAAGCCCGAGTACCTGGCCAAGGCCCAGGAGGCCGGAGCCGTGTGTTACCTGGCCCAGGAGAAGCTGGAGAGCGATCTGCCCGCCATTTTGGTCCGCGATGTGCGCAAGGCACAGAGCCTGGCCGCCCAGTGGTTCTATGACTACCCCTCCCGTGCCTTTACCCTGGTGGGCATCACCGGCACCAAGGGGAAAACCACCACCACCTATATGACCCGCTCCGTTATGGACGCTGTGACCGGTACAAAGACCGGCCTTCTCTCCGGCATGGAGCATGACCTGGGCGGTGAGGTGACCTACACCCATCTGACCACCCCCGAGTCTCTGGAAATGCAGCAGCTCTTTGCCGAGGCCCGAGAGCGCAAGCTGCCCGTGGTCACCGCCGAGATCAGCAGCCAGGCCTACCAGGTCCACCGCACCTACGGCCAGCACTTCCGCTACGGCATTTTCCTGGACATCGGCCCCGACCACATCTCCGCCCATGAGCATCCCACCATGGAGGACTACCTCAAGTGCAAGGAAGCCCTGCTGGAAAATTCCGACACCGCCATCATCGTCCGCAGCACGGACTATTTTGACCATGTGCTTGCCGCCGCTCAAAAGGCCGGGCGCACCCTTTTGGTGGGCATGGCCGAGGACGGCGAGAGCGACTATACCGCCTCGGATGTGCAGAAGCTCCCCCGGGGCTATGCCTTCACCGTCACGGAAAAGGCCACCGGCCGCCAGGACATTTATAAGGTGGGGATGGACGGCCTTTTCAATATTGAGAATGCCCTCACGGCCATTGCCGTGGGCCGTGACATGGGCGGCGACCCCGCCGTTATCTCCGCCGCTCTGGAGCACCTGGTGGTGCCGGGCCGGGCGGATGTGATGGAGGGCGCGGGCCTGAAGATCTTCATCAACTATATGCACAACGGCATCAGCTGCCAGGCGGTGCTGAAGGCCCTGAAAAAAGACTACCCGGATAAGTTCGTCACCGTGGTCATCGGCGTGGCCGGCCAGCGTTCCCCCGCCCGTATTCAGGGTGTAGGCGAGGCCTGCGGCCGGTACGCCGACCGTGTGTTCTTCACCGCCGACGACCCGGACCTGGAGGACCCCCGGGACATCGACACCCGCCTTGCCCATGCCGCGGCGGACGGAAAGGCGGAGGTCATCATCGAGCCGGACCGTGTCATCGCCGTAGAGCGCGCCCTGCGGGAGGCCCCGGCAGGCTCCGTGGTGGTGCTGGGCGGCAAGGGCGACGAGGATACCCAGCGGGTAAACGGCGTCTATGTCCACTATGAGTCCGACCCGGTCATCGCCAAGCGCGTGGTGGCCGAGCTGGAAAAAGAGAGATAAAAAGGAGGGCCTGCCTGTGAGCCGTGCCGACGAGATTTTTAAGGCCAACTGCCGCGACATTCTGGAAAACGGCGTTTGGGATACCGACCTGGCCGTGCGCCCTCACTGGGAGGACGGCACCCCCGCCCACACGGTGAAAAAGTTCGGCCTTGTAAACCGCTATAATTTGCAGGAGGAGTTCCCCATTCTGACCCTCCGCCGCACCTATTTCAAAACCTGTATCGACGAGCTTCTGTGGATCTGGCAGCAGAAGTCCAATAATATTCACGACCTCCGTGGCCACATTTGGGACAGCTGGGCCGACGAAAACGGCTCCATCGGCAAGGCCTACGGCTACCAGCTCTCCGTAAAGCACCACTACCCCGAGGGGGACATGGATCAGGTGGATCGGGTGCTCTACGACCTGAAGCACAACCCTGCCAGCCGCCGCATCCTCACGAATATTTACAATTTTCAGGACCTGCACGAGATGGCCCTCTACCCCTGCGCCTACTCCATGACCTTCAATGTCTCCGGCCGCACCCTCAATGCCATTTTGAACCAGCGCAGCCAGGATATGCTGGCCGCCAACAACTGGAATGTGGTGCAGTATGCGGTGCTGGTCCATATGCTGGCCCAGGTGTCGGGTCTGAAGGCCGGGGAGCTGGTCCATGTCATTGCCGATGCCCATATCTATGACCGCCATGTGCCCATCATCCAAAAAATGCTGGAAAAGGAGCCCCGTCCGGCGCCTAAATTCGTCATAGACCCCACCGTCACCGACTTTTACCGGTTCACCCGGGACAGCTTCTCCCTGGAGGGGTACGACCCTCAGCCCTTTGAGGACAAGATCCCTGTGGCCATCTAAGGAGGTACGCCTATGCAAGCCATTGTGGCCGTAAGTCAGAGCTGGGGCATCGGTCGGGACGGGCAGCTGCTCTTTCGCATCCGGGCCGACCTGCAGCGCTTCAAGGCCCTCACCACCGGTCACACGGTGGTCATGGGCCGCAAGACCCTGGAGACGCTCCCCGGCGGCCGGGGTCTGCCGGATCGGCGCAACCTGGTGCTGACCCGGCAGGAAAGTCTCACCCCGGACCGGGCGGAAACCGTCCACTCCCCGGAGGAGCTGCTGGCCCTGGCTGACAGTGACGCCTTTGTCATCGGCGGCCAGGAGGTGTATACCCGGCTCCTGCCCTACTGCACCCGGGTCTATGTCACCAAGGTTTTTGCCGATGTTCCGGCGGATGCCTTTTTCCCGAATCTGGACAAGGACCCCCATTGGCAGATCGTCTCCGTGGGAAAGCCTCAGGAGGAAGCGGGCCTGCGCTTTCAATATGTAGAGTACCGGCGCGTATAAAGGCCGAAGGTTTTTCACCGCAGCGTGTCAAAAAAGCCTCGCAGAGTTTGCCGCCCGCAGGCGGCAAAGAAATAAAATCATTTTCTCTCGCGACATGTGCGTGAGAGAAAATACAACTCGGGCTGCCAGTGTGGAATTTTGAGCCAAGGGCTCAAAATTATGCGCGCAGCAGACTGCAAGCCTTTTGTCGGAAAAACCCGGAGGGTTTTTCGACAGTCTCAGGCGAAGCAAACGCTTCGTCCCTTTCTGTTTCTGCTGCATATCTCTCATATTATCGGGCGGAAACACATAGGATGGACTGTATCATTCAGTCTTGGGAGTGTTGCCGATGAAGGGAAATATGGAGCAGCGTGCCTGCGAGGAGGCCGTTTACATCATAGAGAGCCGGGGGACCGTGCGGGATGCCGCCCGGAAATTCGGCATCAGCAAGTCTACGGTGCATAAGGACATTTCCCAGCGTCTGCCCCTGTTCAACCGCAGTCTCTACCTGCAGGTAAAGGCCATTTTAGAGGAAAACAAGGCCCAGCGCCACATACGCGGCGGCCTGGCCACCCGGCGCAAGTACAAGGGCGGCTGAGCCCGCCCCAAAAGGAAAAGGACTTCAAGATTTTTCTTGAGGTCCTTTTTTGCGGCTGTCCGCAGGTATTGTTGTGCATGCAGTCAACGGTATGTTACTGAGACCCACGGATATTTTTCCTGAAGGTCACCGAAGATTTCCCGCATCGGAGCGGCATACTCCCGCAGCTCCCGGGGCATGGAGTCAAATCCTTCCACCACAATGTGCCTTTGTACCGGCTGCAAGAATACATCCGTCAGGCAATCCCACATGGCATCCCAGTTTTCCCCGTAATAGTCCGGAAACCCAAATGTCTTGCGGATGCGCCGGTGCAATGCGCCCCAGTCTTTACAGCCATCCAGGTGCAGGACAACGGGGTCAGTTGTAATGGGTATATAACCATAGTAATTCATAACGAAATCCCTTTCTGTCAAACGATCTCGACAAATGTGGCGTAATGGTCGTAAGTTGCAAAGATCAATCCGTCACTGGAAATGTATGCAAGGGGAACCTTAGTCGGGTTTCCCTTGCGTGTTAAATCACCCGCCCGCAGGCGACCACTTTTGCGGAGCAAAAGTGCTGCTCCAAAAAGAAAGACACCCGTACGGGGCGGTGACTTAAGAAAACATTGAAGCAAAAGACGGTTTAGCTTGACGGCTATGCCGTCTTTTGCTGTTTTTCAGTTGTATTGCGGGCTTCTTCGATAGCCCGTGTAAAGTCAAATGCACCGATGAAGTTATAGACAATGGTGATCTCCCTTGTCTTGGATTTCTTGTCTGCGTGGGACACTTCGATGCGGTCAATAAATTCACGGAGAACTGCCGCGTCAAGCTCCTGCATATCCGTGTACTTTTTCACCGCTGCGACAAATGCCTTGGCATTGGTTTTCTGCTGCTCCTGCTGTTTCAGCTCCTTGCGCAAAACTTCTGCCATAGATTTTAAGTTGCTCTGTTCCAGCTCGTAGTCGTGGGACAGTTTGATAAATCTGTCATCGGACAGTTTACCCATTACATTGTCCTCATACAGTTTGGAAATGATATGGTCAAGCTCTGCAATGCGTTTATCAGCTTTCGCAAGCGTATCACGTTTCCGCGCAAATTCCGCGTCACGATCTCGCATACTGATGTCTGCCGCTTCCTGCATAAACTCGGCTTCGTGCTGGCTCACATACTGTATGGCTTCGCGCAGATTTCTCAACACGATTTCATGCAGCACCACATTCTTGATGGAATGTGTTGTGCAAAGATCTTTTCCCTTGCGGTAGGTAGAACAGATAAAGTATTTCTGTTCCTCCGTAAAATTGGTGGCGCGGCATTGATACATCTTGCCGCCGCACTCTGCACAATAGAGCAGCCCGGAGAAGATACCCATATCACCCATCTTGGTAGGACGGCGGCGGGATTTACGGATATTCTGGACAATGATAAATACGCTTTCCTCAATGATCGCGGGCTGGGTGTTCTCAAAGATTACCCAATCCGCAGGATCGTTCCAGAGCTTCTTTTTGCTCTTGTAGGATTGCTTCGTTGTCTTGAAGTTTACTGTGTGTCCCAGATAGTCCACGCGCTCCAAAATGCGGGAAACGGTTTCATTTGTCCATTTGTACGGATCAGCCGTAGGTTTGTTGCTGGCTGGTAGCCCTTTGGAATAAGCATAAGCAGTAGGATTCAAAATCTGATGCTGTTTCAGCCACTTGGCAATTTGAGTAGGTCCCAAACCGTCAACACAGAGGGAGAAAATCTTTTGCACAACGGCTGCGGCTTCTTCATCGACAATCCATTTCTTTTTGTCCTCCGGGTCTTTGATATACCCGTATGGGGGAATGGTAGTCAGATGTTCGCCGGATTTTCCTTTGCTCTGCCATGTGGCGCGGATCTTCTTGGAAGTATCGCGGGCGTACATTTCGTTAAATACATTGCGGATAGCGGTAAACTCGTTTTCTCCGCGTGTACTGTCAACACCGTCATTGACGGCGATAAAGTGTACGCCAAACTCCGGGAAAAGAACATCCGTATACATACCCACTTGCAGATAGTCGCGCCCGAATCGGCTCATATCTTCTTGTGTCAAGTAGGGACTAAAAAAATTTTGAGAATTTACAAGCCGTTCATAGGTGGACAACCACCCGTGAACGGCTTGAGTTTTCTCTATGCTCTTTTGCCGTTCTTTGTGCGACGTTTCTTATACGCCGCTTCAAACGCCTCCATCATCGGAGTGACCGGAAGCTCGTTGTCAGGCTTGGACAGATACTCGAACCGGATGCCGTTCTCCCGGAACTTTCGCTCAAACCTCATGAAAGAGGAAGTGTCCCGGCTGATTCGCGAGGTGTCGCGGGTGAGGATCGTACCGATGTCCTGACGCTTTGCTTCGTTCAGCAGGAAGTTCATGATACCTTCCGTATGGACGCCGGAGATGCCGTCTGCCGCCACAGCAGCAGCCACCTCATAGCCTTTGTCCTTCGCATAGCGTTCCAGCTCTTCCCGCTGGTCTGCTGCCGCAAGCTGATCCGCACAGGCAACGCGGATATAAAGAAATACTTTCATTTGGCTTCTCCTTCTGATGTAGTGAGGAAGTCCTTGAACTTCCAGACGATTTCTATGTTGTCAAGATCGTAAATGTAGACCGCAGAAATGAATGCGTGGGTCAGCTCATAGGTCAGAGCTTTGCAGTCGGCGTACTGTTCGCAGACCGCATCCAGCTTTTCATCTGAACAGGCGGTCTCGGAGTCAAGCTCCTTCATCCGCTCGTAACTGCGCTGGATTACTCCATCGTTTTCAGCAATCTTCACATCCGCTGCCGCCTTCTGCTGAATGTACGCCTCCTTCGTGATGCTTCCGGCTGCATACTTCTCGTAGAGCCTCAGCTTGGACGCCTTGTGCTGCTCGTTCTGCTTTTGCAGAGTGCGGATTTTATCAGCACATTCCTTGATGGCAGATTTCCGCAGATCACCGACTTCGCGGTTCTGTATTGCTTCCTTCTGTGCCAAAGCAAGAAACTGAGTAAGGGCATGGAAGACAACCTTCTCAATATCCATTTCCGGAAAGCTCCTGCCAACCGGGCAGTCTGTGTTTCCGTTGTTGACCGAGTGAATGCACTGGAAGTATCGAATGCCAGCCTTGTTCTTTCGGCGTGTCATAGCACGTTTACAGTTACCGCAGCGGACGAGTCCCTTGAGCGGATAGTCATGCTGCTTGCGCGTGGGATTCCGACCTCCGCCTCGAATGACCTTCTGAGCAAGCTCAAAGTCTTCCTTGCTGATAATAGCTTCATGCGTACCTTCTACGATAATCGGCTCATTGACAACACGCTTTTTTGAGCCGACACCGCAGGACTTCATTTTGCGGCTGACCAGTGTTCCGGTGTAAACAAGGTTTTTGAGGATGTTGTAGACCATCACGGTTTCCCAACTGATTTTCTCGCTCATGTTACTGAACTTCTTCTTGTCGGGATGCTTGCTCTTGAAGTATTGCCCCGGCGTCGGAATGCCGTCATCATTCAGGCTGCGGGCGATCTGAGAGGTGTTGCTGCCTTCCAGCGCCTCGCGGAAAATACGACGGATCACATCAGCCGCCTCCGGGTCTACGGCAAGTTTGTTCCGAATGGTGGGATGCAGGACGTAGCCGTATGGGGCGTAGCCACCGACATACTTGCCCTGCTTCATCATCTGGATTTTTGCCGATGTGGTCTTTACGGAAAGGTCTTTGCTGTATGCGGCGTAGATGATGCTGCGCATAACCACTTCCAGACCGCCCGTTGTGCCTTTGTAATCGTCACTGTCATAGCCGTCGTTGATGGAAATAAAGCGGACGCCCATGAATGGAAAAGTGCATTCCAGATAGTTTCCCGTTTCAATGTAGTCACGAGAAAAGCGGGAAAAGTCTTTGACGCAGATCAGGTTAATCTCGCCGCGCTTGACCTTCTCCATCATCTGCGTGAACTGAGGACGGTGAAAATTCGTGCCGGTATAACCGTCATCCGCAAACTCAGACCGCTGACAGTGAGACAGATCCGGATGATTGTCAAGAAAGCGGTTGATGAGCATACGCTGGTTGCCGATGCTGTCACTTTCCGCCTTGCTGCCATAGCCGGTATCCTCATCAGCCATTGAGAGGCGGATGTAGATGCCGATGTTGTATTCCTTGCTCATTTACATCGCCTCCTGTACTTCCTTGATACTCTGAACGGTCAGAGCATAAATATCGCCGTATTTCATGACCAGCTCGATTGATCCGTCCTCATGGACTTTCACAAGCTCTACGGACTCGTCAACCAACTCCTGAGAGAGCATCGTTGTACCGCTGACGGATTTCATCAGCGTGAGCCACTTGTTGTCCTCGGACATTGCCTCGGCAAATCTTACTTTCCGCTGAACCGCTTCATCCAACCGCCGGGAAAGGTCGGCATACTGCTCATCGTAGGCTTTCTTGGCAAAGGTGTATTCCTCTTCATCGAGAATGCCTTCCGTGAAGTCCTCATAGAGCCGGGTGCGTTTCTTGGAGATGCCGCTGAGTTTCAGATTCAGGCTTGTAATGAGCGCATTCTGTTGATCGCGGATGCTGCGTTCACCTTCGCTGTTTCTCAGCTTGGCAAGCAGCTTGTCGTAATTGAGAGCCGCCTTGACTTGAAGCTGGATCGCCGCAAGCACATCGGCTTCGAGTTTATCCTGCCGCGTATAGTGCGGCGTACAGAGATTGCCGCGCTTGACGGATGAACTGCACTCATAGAAGGCGTACCATGCTCCGTCCTTGCGCTTGTCAACGCGCTTGCGATGGAAATAGAGCTTCCTGCCGCAGTCTGCGCAGACGATTCTGTCTTCAAAAAGATTGACGAGTGTAGCGCGAATTTCCTCCGTGCGCTCCATCTTCTCAACCCTTGTCCTTGCAGCAGCGTTCCGCATTTCTCGTACCTTCTGGAAGTCCTCACGGGAGATAATCGCCTCGTGAGTATTGGGAAAAACAATCCATTCCTCGCGGTCGATATGCTGATTCTTGACGCCCTTATAGATGGCGTTCAGCGTCCGTCCGAGAACGGTATCTCCGACGTAATGGGGATTATCCAGAATGGTAGTGAGTGAAGATTTGTTCCAAATCTTCTTTGCCGTAGCATTGCCTGTGCGGACGCCGACCTGATACTTCTGAAACTCCGGATTGGGCGCGTTCATTGCATCAAGCCGGTCTGCAATCGCAGGAAGGGACAATCCTTCAATTTTCCATTGGAAAATCTTCCGGACAATCGGTGCGGTTTCTTCATCGAAAACCATATTGCTGTGTTCTTCATCCCAGCGATAACCATACGGGAGATTGCGCTTCTTGAACTCTCCACTTTCCATCTGTGCTTTGAGCGCAGTAGAAACCTTGCGGGAGATGTCCTTCGAGTAAAGGGTGTTGATCATGTTTTGCAGAGGGATGATGAGGCTTTCGCCGGAGCCGTCCGTATCAAAGTTGTCGTAGTTCTCTTTGATGGCGATAAACCGAAGCCCGATCTGCGGAAAGACCCGTTCCAGATAGGTTCCAGCCTCGATGTAGTCACGCCCGAACCGGCTGAGATCACGAACTACAAGGCACTTGATCCTGCCGGTGCGGATGTCGTTCATCAGACGGTTGAACTCCGGTCTATCAAAAACCGTACCCGTTCGTCCGTTGTCCACATAGGTATCTATCAGATTCAGATAGGGACGCTCTGCAATGTAGGACTTGCAAATCTCAATCTGATTTGCGATGACATCCACCTTTTCGGACTTGCCGCTGTTTTCAACGGAAAGACGGGCATAGATGGCTGTTGAGAAGACCTCGGAAGAAACAGATTCGATAACCGGCTCTTCGACCGCAATTTGCTTTCTGCTTTTTCTTGCCATTTGCTCATCCCTCCTTTATACGGCAATATCCAGTTCGTCGGCATAACCAAGAACGTATTCAAGTGTCTGCTGGTATTCGTCCTTGTATTTGAAGACGATTTCGATTGCATGGTTTTCGTGAATCAGAATGCGGTCAACCAGCGACATTAGCACCCGGCGGTTCAGCTCTTCGACGTTTTCATACTGCTTGAAAAGCGTTACCCAGTTCCGTTCAGTCGTGCCGGTTGTCACCGTCTGCTTCATTTCTTTTTTGACACGCAGAAGCGCGTCCTGCTTGTCTTCAATGATTTTGGTGTAGCTGTTGCGGAACTCGAAGTATTCCGACTTATCAATGACGCCGCCGATGAAGTTCTCGTAAAGCCCCAGCTTGAGCTTTTGATACCGCTCAATCTCTTCCTCGATTTTGGCAATCTGGGCTTCGTAATTGAAAGCCTTGCGACTTTGAGACGGAAGCCGCTCTATCATCGCAAGCGCGTGTTCCAAATTGATGACAAGCTCGATCTGGTCATGAATGGCACGGAAGACCTTTTCCTCAACCTCTTTTGCGGCGATGCTGTGCGGGCTGCACGTCCGGCTGTGCTTATTAGTGGAGCAGACATAGTAGATATACTTTTTCGTCTTCGACGGGACGGTCTTGCGGATCATTGGCTGCTGACAGTCTCCGCAGAACAGGAAGCCGGAAAACAGATGCGCCTCGTTCTGATCGGGTGAACAGCGCATATCCCTTTGCATCATGACCTTGACTGCCATGAAGTCCTCGTAGGACACAAGAGCTTCATGCGCATTTTCAACCTTGACCCACTCAGATTCATCCTTGCTTTTCACGACGCGGACTTTGTAGTTGGGAGTGCCGCGCTTGCCCTGAGCCAGAACGCCGATATAAACCTCGTTGGTGAGAATACGCTGGACGGCTTTGTATGTCCATTTTGCGGTATCGCCGGTCTTGAAGACGGTGTCGAACTTCACACCGGCGGAATGCTTGTATTCCATTGGAGACAGGACGCCCATCTGGTTCAGACGCTTTGCAATACGTCCGATGGAGAAGCCGTCCTTGTACATGGAAAAGATCATCTGCACATATTCGCTGACCGCTTCATCCACGATGAGCTGATTCTTGTTCTCCGGCGATTTCATGTAGCCGTAAGGCGCGAATGAGCCGACGAACTCACCGCTCTTCTGCTTGACTTCCAGACTGCTTCGGATTTTCATAGAGATGTCCTTGCAGTAAGAATCGTTAATCAGGTTTTTGAACGGGATGACAAAGGAGTCGGACTGCGGATCACCGGTCAGACTGTCATACGCATCATTGATTGCGATGAAGCGAATGCCGAGCTGCGGGAAAATCTTTTCAATGTAGCGTCCGCCGTCGATGTAGTTTCTTGAGAAGCGGCTGAGATCCTTGACCACGATGCAGTCAAGCGCACCCTTGCGGATTGCCTCTTCCAGCTTTTTGAACTGAGGACGATTGAAGGAAACGCCGCTGTAACCGTCATCCACAAACGGCTCACAGACAAGCTCTAAATCATCGTGCCTTGCAATGTAGTCCTCGCAGATGGCTCTCTGGCTGGCGATGGAGTTGCTTTCTACTTTGTCTCCATCCTCACGGGACAGACGGCAGTAGATCGCCGTGCGGTAAACCTTATCTGGCATAAAAATAACCTCCGTTTTTCTGTTTGGTGTGGTACATCAAATCAGAAAGACGAAGGCTTGCTTCAACTCTTATGAAGAGAAACACGAAAACGCCACATGACCATCCGGGCAAGCGGCTTAATCCGTATTCATCTTTTTTTGACCGATTTCATTATACCACAGGCTCAATCGCTTGTCCATAGAACCGGGTGAAAAGATTCAGACTGTTCATAAATCAAAGACCTCTCAGATAGTGTTCCAGACAATCTTCCATTGTCGTGTCCGTCGCGGCGAAGCTGATCTTCACCACTGTCTTCCCGTCCAGATAACAATAAGGATTTCTGATCTGCTTGATGAACTCCCTCAGTCTGTCCTCTCGCGGTGCCGCAGGATCAAGCCGGACGCTGCTTCTCTGAACGAGTGTGCTTCGGTCAACCGTTTTCGGGCTGACGTTTTTCATTGTTTCAATGCCCATCATATTCTAAGCACCTCCTGTTTCGTGGAAATATTCAGGACAAAAGGATATGGCAGAGCATCTTGTGAAGACACTCTGCCACATAGTTTTCATCCTGAAACTATATAGTAAGTTTCTTTTGGGTTTGTTTCGTTGTCCGGCATATTTGCAGCTCGCGCCCCTGCCAGAAGAACTTTGCAGTTCCGGGAATGCTGCGGACTACCAACGGTTAATCGGTATCATGGGACTCTCACCCCTCCGAGGATCGCTCCGAGCCGCCCCTTCAAAGAAAAGACGGAAGTATCATTATACCCGGCATCTGCATCGTCGCAAGCAGCCGCACCACACGGCTGTTATAGCTCTCCGGAGGTCGCTCACTCCCTTTTGGGAGGTCTTGGCGTCGGAAGCTGTGTTGCTTCGCAGAAGCGGAAAGATCCGCAGCACTGAACTATTCAGTTTTCAAGGAACAGCGAAGTGGTCTGATTGACCCTTTCACTTTACAACGGACATCTTTTTGCCGTTTGTTGAGTACCGCTCAAAAAATTTTTTGAAATTTTTTCTGCACCGCTGCTTTGAGGTCAAATGCAGCTCTGATGCCGATGCCTTTCTTCCGGGCAAACTCTCGAAGAGTCAGCCCTTCACGGGTCATCGCAAGATACAATTCGCGCTGCTTCTCTGTCAGAATGGAAAGAAGCTCCTTCTCTTTGAGGGCGGTGATCAGTTCCTCCATGCAGTCGCGGGAGTCTGCCAGCCATGCAGCGGACTTCACATCGTCCTCCGGTATAGCGTCAAGGGACAGCACGGTATCAGAAATTTTCTCTGCGCCGTCCTCATCCTCGGAGGTGCTGTCAGAGCCATACGAGCGTCTGATCCGCTTTTCCTCTGCGCGAAGGATTCTCATAACCTTGCGGTCAACCTCGGAAACTTCGCCGGTTCGTTTCACGCGCACCATGCACTTGCCGTCCTCCGTAGTCCAGAGGTCGTAATCGAACGCGATAGGGGTTTTAGGGATTTTCATTGTTCATCCTTTCCGCTGCGCGGGAGCAGCGGGAAGGGTGAAGACAGAAAAAGAGCCGCATGACGGTGAGGTTTGAATCCCATGCCGATAAAACAGAGCAATTAAACTCTGTCTCATGCGGCATTAGGATGACTTCACCTATCAGGCGGCTCCACAGCTCAGCTATGACATATATTTTATTTTAGAACAGAGGCTTGTCCTCTGATTCTTACTTGTTACGCGGGCGCAGTCTTCTCATGTTCAGCACATCAAAGACTGTGATCCGTCCGCATTTCTTGCACTTGGATTCTACATGACCTCTCGTGTCCTCGTAGACAGCAATGGCATTATGCTGACAATACGGACATTTCAGGTATCTGGGCTTCTGCTGGGAAATGGCAACTCTTGCCCTGCGGATTTTTTCGGTCAGCTCCGGCGTCGGTTCCTGAACCCGAATGGATGCTCTCTTCATTACCATACCTCCAATGGGTCAACATACTCACAGAGTGGACGATCTACCATGTAGCCGAGCTGACGAAGGCGGATAGACGCCGTTGTCTTGGAGACACCGAACAACCGGCAGAAAAGACGCAGCGTTAAGTGATCACCATACGAATACCTCCCCTCGTAATTGATCAGCGGCGTTTCTTCAAACCGACGCATTGCCAGGTCAACCTCTTTCTGAGGAAGCAGGATCGCCGCGCCCAAGACATTTGCTTGCCACTCGTTCCAGTCCTCGCGGGTTTTCAGCTCTCGCGGCGTATAGGCTGTCCGTGCGGAATATCTCATTTCGCAGGATGCCTTTACATCTTCCGATTCCAGTTGGAAGAGAATCTGATGGGCGCACTCGTGGGCAAGGGTAAATCTGCGCTTGGCGCAGAGCCGCTGCACGTTGCCGGATCGAATGAAGCTCTCGTCCAAGATGACCTGATTACGCTTCAAAGCCAGTGTGCGCGTAATGCCAAGCTCCGTGATCTTGTACTCAGTGTCGGCATAGGCAGTGACACCGCAGATGCTTCCATCCGGCGAGAGACGGGCGAATGATACGCGAAGACCGAGATAATTCTTTGCAAACTGATCAATGGGTGTTGGCAAAGCTGATCGGTCGGGCTTGTCCGCCTCATCCCCGAAAAAGAACCGATTGAAGTCCTTTGTTGTTGAGGCTGCAATTTCTTCAAGTTGGCGCTGGGATAAAATCATGAGCAGTTGTCCTCCTTTGCTTCGACGAACCACTTGTCTCCTTCGTGAAAAAGAAATGACTCCTTTCCGCGAATCTGAACTGTGTAACGGATGCCTCCGCCCCCAACCTTCTTGGATGTGGCGCGGCATTTGTAAAGAATCTGGTCGATTTGAAAGATCACACCGTTGTCCCACCAGATAAGGCGAGGGAGGATTGCCCCCTCCTTGTCCACATCCAGCGTAACCGGGACGTATGCTTTTCTGTACTGTGTAGCCATTTGCGTTTTTCTCACTCCTGTTCCCTTATACCGGTGTATGTCAGTACGGATGATCTTCGGCAGCATAAATGCCTGTCCATTTGAACTGCTCAAAAGATGTAACTTTTTCGTGTACAACTACTCATGCCCCTTGACAGGATGAGCAATTCAGGATATACTATGAGTAGTTGGATTACTCAGTCATTATTATACGCACTTCAAGTGCCTTTGTCAATAGACTTGCGCAATTTGATGTCGCAAACTTTTTGTGAACAGGAGTGATTACCAAAATGACGTTTGGAGAGAAATTCAAGGCTGAACGGGAGAAGCGGAAGCTGACCCAGCAGGAAGTAGCCGATGCACTGGGAATCAACAGACGTATGATTACCCGGTACGAGAACGGCATTTCCTTTCCCCGTACCAAGGACGCTTACAGAAAAATCGCGGAATACTTCAAGGTGGATGTGAACTATCTGCTGACCGAGGACGAAGAGTTTGTGGTTCAGGCATCCGAGCAGTACGGCTCCCGTGGCATGAAACAGGCAAAGGACCTGATTGAAGGGATGTCCGGCTTGTTTGCGGGCGGTACGCTGTCTGAGCAGGACAAGGATGCGGTGATGAAGGCGTTGCAGGATATATATTGGGAATCCAAAGCCCGGAATGTTGAGAAATACACGCCGAAGAAATACAAGAAGACCAGTACGGACGCAGAGGAATAACTGTCTACGTCTCGGTTTCTTGACGGATTTACTTTGACTGTTTTCAACATGAAAGGGGTGAAGGTCCCGTGATAATTCGCTCCGAGGAAATATACAAAAAGGCGAACAGCATTGTCAAAAGCTGTGGAACAAGAGATACCTTGAAGATTGCCCGTGAGCTGGGCATTCATCTCCATTTTCTTGACAATCTGAACGATCTGCTCGGAATGTACACCTACCGCCATAAAGAGCGGCATATTCTTCTGAACTCCAGCATGGAGTATCTGATCATGCAAATGGTTTGCGGTCACGAGATCGGGCATGATACCTTTCACCGTGATCTTGCCAAAGGAAACGAACCGCTCCCGGAGTTCGTGCTGTTCGATATGCGCACAAAACACGAATATGAGGCGAATGCGTTTGCCTCCCACCTGATCATTGACGATGATGAGCTGATTGACCTGATGAAGCAGGACTACGATGTGGTGCAGCTTTCTGCTGCAATGGGAACAAACATCAACCTGATGCTGATCAAGCTCAACGAGCTGAACCGCATGGGCTGGCAGCTCAACTTGCCGTATGTACCGCACTCTGACTTCCTGAAAAATGTCAGACCGGAGGGCTGAATGAGGATGAAGGATAGTAATTAGATGAACAACAACGACTATAAAGAAGCCCTTTTCTATGCTGCTTCCATCTTTAACGAACGCTTGAGAACGGAGTTCAGCGAGGACAACCTTGTGCTGTGCTGCTTTCAGACGGAAAACCAGCAGGAAGTCTTTGAGCAGTTCTGCAAGCAGTATTTCCCTGACCGGCTGGAAGACCGATATACAGAGGACGGCTATTTTGACTTTCACGCCTCTGCATTCGTCGGCACAGGAGACGGCGCGGACGGAATCCTTCTGCGCACAGACATAGCGCGTCATCCGGCAGAGTTGAAACACATTCTTCTGCATGAGCTGGCGCATATCTTCTGCACCCGCAACGAGATTGACGGAGATAATTTCTTTGAGCGATACTGCATGGACGATACCATCAGCCGCGAAGAGGACGGAACCATAAACGCCGGTTATGCAGTCTGGCGGGAACTGATTGCGGAGCTGATTGCATTTGAGCTGGATGACAACTGCGATATGATTCCGCTTCGGCGCAAGAAAGACCTACTCAGCTATTACGAAGGAGAACTCCTGACCGGTAACGGGAAAATGGGCATCAGCATGATTCTCTGTGAGGCAATGACCAGTGCTGAGGGCGAAGCGTCTATGACATGGGACGCTGCCAAAAGCAAGTTTACGCGGTTCAAGCCCTTTGATGATCCACTGTACAGGGACTTGATGGAACTGGTTTTTACACACGTTAGAGAATACTTTATCGTAATCGACCGCGACTTTATCTATGAAATTGGAGTTTTGTATCTGAGCATTGCCGCGCAAGCGATGATTGCGTCCCTAAAGAACAGATTTCAGGAAGAATAGACAGACCGATAGAGAGAAAGGACGGGCAATGATATGAAATACAAGCTGTTTCGCTCCCCCGGTGATCTGGATAAGGCAGTCCGGAAGCATGAACTGGTTGCCGTGGAAACCGGCAAGAGCATTGATGATGTGGCGGACGCGCTTATCCGTGCCGTTCGGGATGATCTTGCGGAAATGCCGGAGTATGCGCACTGCGAGACTGCCGCCTATGCACCGGAGGCGGTTAAGTCGTTTCGCCGGGTGAGGCGTTATCGGTATGAGATGATGGGTATTGTCTGCCCGAAGTACGCCGAAGAGAACGTCCTGATTGACTACGGAATTATCGAGGAAGAAGAGGCATGAGCAAGGAACAGTACATCGAGTTTCCGGAGGAATACACACGCCGGGAGCTGAACGCCCGGTATCGGGAAATCCCGCTGAAGGACACGACCTCGCGCCTCCTGCGCAAATATTTCAATGCGATGGCAAACCTCTACGGTATCATTCCGCTGCACAAGGCAAAGGAGATTGTTTTCTCCCTCAGCCCGAAGCTGGTAACGGAAGATGAATTTCTTGCCTTTGCAGAGATCGCCCGTCATGAGTGCGAGGACTACTACATTCTGGGCGGAGATGAGCTTTACACAGATGTCAGGCACACAAAGCCGCTTGACCGCGAGATCATTGATGTCACACTGATTGGGGAGTCCATTGACCTTTTCATAGAGACGAAGCGCAGCCAGCGGGAAAAGCCTTACTATGTGCCTGACAAGAAGCATCTGCTGGAATACGACGATCCCTTCTACTGCGAGGACACTCCGGAAAAGACTGCGCTCCGCCGTTTTATGGAAGAGCGGCTTGGTCTGAGCGGCGACAAACTGGAAGATGCCTTTGACGATCTTCTCTACGGCGTCCGGTCTGTTTCGGGCAGTGTGGAGGGCGTTCTAAGTCACTTCGATAAAAGGAACATCCGCTTCCGGTCTGATCGGGACATGAATCGGTTTGTTGAACTTTACAGCAAATTCAGCAATACGACGCGGATGCCCTGCAACCGTGGCTACACACCGGATGAGATGATGCAGATGACGCCTCCGGAGGAACGCTTCAAGTCGCTCTCTCTTGGTCCGAACATCCGAAAATCCCTCCAAACCGGCGAAATGGACATTGAAAACTTCCGCAAGCAGATCCTCACAATGGAGCTGCCCAGCGAGGCATTGCGCTTTGACCTTCTGAAACAGCTTGCAGACATCAAGCCCTCCGCTCCCCAGCCGGAGAAACAGAAGAAGGTCGGACGCAATGATCCCTGTCCGTGCGGCAGTGGCAAGAAATACAAGAGGTGCTGCGGAAAATGACGATCCCATTAAAACAGGTCATTCAGGCAATCGAAGAAGCAAATGAAGTCTTCACGAGCTTCTGGGACACAAAGACCGGCAAGACCGTTTATCTTGCCGATCCATTGATGACTGATATGACGGAGGAAGACAAAGCTCTTGCTGCTGAAATGGAAAATACGCCGGAGCGGTTTCTTCGCTTTCCGACCAAGTGTGAGATTCATCAATACCGCATCATGGAGGATTTCATTGACCGGCTCCCTCCCGGAAAGGCACAGGAGGAACTTGCCTATGCCATCCGGGGAAAAGGCGCATTCCGCCGCTTCAAACAGTCTGTGCGCTATCACGGGCTGGAACAGCGTTGGTATGATTATCTGGCGGAGGCGTATCGAGAGCTTGCGATCCGCTGGTGCGCAGAGGAAGGCTTGGAGTACACAGAATGAAAGAGAATGAACAAAAGGCATTGCTGCGGAGCAGTGATGATCTGATTGCCGCCGTCGAACAATACGGCTTTCTGCCCTTCTTTCGGAACGAGATTCACGGCTTCTCCATCGAGGAACTTTGCCCACCTGAGTTATGGTTTGCGGATGATGTAGATGGTCCGTGGGAATGGAAAGGACCGGCTGCGCGGAGCGGCAAATGTCTTTACGGCAAACTTTTCAACAAGAAGGCTGGATTTGTGAGTCGGGAGTGGATTCCGGACTTTGCGAACTTCCGGCGTGACGGCTATGACTTTGACGCCCGTTGGGATGACGGCTTGGCGTCCTACAAGGACAAGGAGCTTTATGAAGCCATAGCCGGTGAAGGCAGGATGCTTTCCAAACGGCTGAAAGAGGCTCTGAACTACCGCAAGGGCGGCAACACCGGTTTTGAGACGTGCATCACGCGGCTGCAAATGCAGAGCTATGTCTGCATCGCGGATTTCGTCTATATGCAGGACAGATACGGAAGACCTTATGGCTGGGGTGTCGCAGAGTATGCGACGCCGGAAGAACTTTTCGGGTACGACCTTATCACATCTGCCTATCAGCGAGACCCGCAGGAATCTAAAGAACGTATCCTAAAACATCTGCATTCACGTCTGCCTAACGCGACCGAAATGCAGCTTGAGAAAATCATAAAGGGGTAACGCAATGGACGATATTATCTTTGAGAAGGATTACCGGGAAACCGAGTCTGCCGAATACGATAAATGGTGCGATGAGGTGTTTGACCGCGCAGTTAATTGTGGTATGCTGAAAGCGTACTCCGAAGCAATGGACAAGATACCAAAGATCATTGTACCGGAGGACAAGAAGAACTACGAGTATCTTCTGGAACGCTGTGATGCGTTTGTCAAGCAACACCGCGGGTATATCAAGGGAATCGTGGACTATCATCGTTGGCACGCGGAAATCAATATGTTTCTTCCGTTTGCGGAGTTCGATGACTCAGAAGACCTTGCATTTTTGAAAGAAATTGCAGAAAAATCGCAAACCGTCTGCTTCTCCCCGGAGGAAGAAGGTGGCATCCGCGTTCATATTTTTATCAACTACTTTGAAGAATTGATGTCAGCCGAGCACAAGTCATACATCGAATACGATGCTATTATGCAGGACAAGAAACTATCTGAGCTACTTGGCATACCGGAGCTTTCTGACGAGGAAAAAGAACTCGCTCTGAAAATGAAGGGCATACTTGACCGCATTGATGAGGAAACAAGGATTGACCGTGCCACGGCTTTTCGAGCCGTACTTGATAAGATGGCAAAAGAGCCGGAAGAAAACTGGTCGCTTCACTATATGGCAACATTGCTGGAAGCGCTGCTATACTTCATGCTGAATGAAGGAAATGAAAAGATTGATGAGGAAGAACACAATGAGCAATAAACTTGTAGCATATTTTTCTGCGTCCGGCGTGACCGCGAAGGTAGCTGAGACGCTGGCAGAGGCAATCGGCGCGGACATCTTTGAGATTGAGCCGAAGGTGCCTTACACGGAAGCTGATCTGAACTGGATGGACAAGAAAGCCCGCAGCACGATTGAGATGAACGATCCTGCCTCCCGTCCTGAGATTGCCGTGAAGCGGGACAACATGAAGGACTACGACACAATCTTTGTGGGTTTTCCGATCTGGTGGTACGTTGCGCCGACGATTATCAATACGTTCCTTGAGAGCTATGACCTGACCGGCAAGACGATCATCCCGTTTGCAACCTCTGGCGGAAGCGGCATTGGCAAGACGAACGAGCGCCTTGCGCCGAGCTGCAAAGGCGCAAAGCTGATGGACGGCAAGGTCTTCAAGAGCAGCGTCGGGCATCAGGAGCTTGCGGCGTGGGTTGAAGGACTTGGACTTTAAGGGGCAGACAAATCGGGAGTTGTGGAGGTGCTTTATGAACGAGAGAGAAAAAATTATCCGATTATGGTTTGATATGTGGATTAAGAAAGCAGATTTAGGAATTGACAATATTTTTACAGATGATGTTGTATATACTGAGAGTTGGAGTCCTAAATATGAAAACCGCAAAACGGTAAAGCACTGGTTTGACGAATGGAATACACGTGGAAGTGTTCTTGTCTGGGAGATTAAGCAATTTTTTCATCAAGGCAATCAAACAATCGTGGAGTGGTATTTTAAAGACAAAATGAATAATGGAAATGTTGAAGAATTTGACGGAATATCTTTAATTGTATGGACACAGGATAACAAAATAAAATCATTAAAAGAGTTTGGTTGCAATCTTCATAATTACAATCCATATCGAGATAGTGATATTCCCGTATTTCGAGAAGAAAAAGCAAATTGGTTTTGAGAGGACTATAAATTCCAGTTTGTTTGTGCATTGATGGTTATCTTGAGCTTAGGAGGCGTTTAATGAAAACTGTTTTTTTACATGGGTTGGGACAAACTGCACAGGACTGGAAAGAAGTAGTCCAACAACTATCAATTTCTGATGTCGATTGCCCAGAACTTTTTTCTTCAACAGAAGATGAAATATCCTATTCGCAGATTTTGGGTGATTTAGAACAGCGGTATTCAGAAGTAAAAGAGCCGCTTCGTATCTGCGGTCTTTCGTTAGGTGCGCTTCTTGCGATTGATTTTGCCATTCGACATGAGGAAAAAGTGGATTCGCTGGTTTTGATTGGCGCACAATATAAAGTTCCAAGTTTACTGATAGATTTTCAAAATCTTATCTTCCGTTGTATGCCAAACAAGGTTTTTGAAAGTATGGGACTATCAAAAAGCAGCACCATAAAATTGGCTCACTCTATGCGGTCATTGGATTTTACTTTGCAATTAAATAATATTCGTTGTCCAGTAACAATTTTGTGTGGCAAAAAGGATACTGCCAATCTAAAGGCTTCTAAAAGGCTAAAAGAATTGCTACCCCAAGCTACTTTGCACATCGTTCCAAATGCAGGACATGAACTCAATAAATATGCACCAAACACGATTGCAGAGATATTAAATCAGTAAATTTATTGTGCAAAAAATATAGTAAGATAAATTGTCTGACAGGTAAGCGATCTCTCTCACTTTCATCACAACATCCCACTGTCCTTAGAGAGATGGACGAAGTACAATGTAAGCAACAATCGGAATTGACCGAGTTCTTTGAGTGAGATACACTTCTTGGACGAAGGGAAGGAAGAAGAAAAAAGTACTTTAGAGGTATTATGGAATGAGTAATAAATTGGTTAAGCACCAAGAATCAAAAGAAATATTAACTGGAAATCAAAAGAAAATTTTGTTTTGGATTTGTTTCATTATTTTAAGTATAGCGTTCATTACAGTCTGGATAAATATACTTTTGACATCTAAAGCATTTAATACACAAATGGAAGAGATGGTACTGGGAGAAGATTACTATATAGAGGATATTGTGATTACAGGTAAAAGGGTTGAAGATGCTTCGGCTGATACGATATCTCAGAATTATTTCTTCTACTACAACAATGGAAAAGTGAATGATTATCACAAGCGAATGCAAGTACCGGGATTTGTATATTCGGAATATAATGTAGGAGATTCCATAGCTGCATATACCACAGACCATGTTAGTTATTCTTATTACAAGTATGGGATTCTTCCGGATACAGAGTATACAAACAATGAATTAATGAAAGTGGCTGGCGTATTGCTTGGAATTGGAATATTTTTATTGGCTTTGTTTGGGGTATTAAGTAAGAAAATGAATTACAAGAAGTAACCAACTTCCCGTTTATTGGGAAGTCGCAGAGAATGAAAAATCGAAAGTTTTAAAGGAGAAATACTATGGGATTATTTGGTAAAAGCAAAAAAGAACGAGAAAAAGAATACATGAACAAATTAGATGTTCCGTCGTGTTTAAAAGAAAATTTTGAATTGATTATTGATGATGCATTTACAATTATGGGGATTGGAACAGTTGCCACAGGAAACATATTAATAGGGATGTGCAGAGAAGGGGAAAATGCGTGTATTTATAAAGCAAATGGAGATATCTTAGAATCCAGAATTACTACTGTCGATGTACATACAAAAGAACGAAAAGCAAATGGTTGTGGATATAAAACAGAGCATGTTGGACTTGGGTTACGAGGAATTTCCAAGGAACAATTAGAAAAAGGCGATAAAGTAATTGTAAAAAATGCCAATATGTATGGAATGTAATTACAAATTCCAGTTTAACGAACAGGAGATGATGAACGCATGAAAATCCTACATGAACTTTCTTGGCTATGGGAAACGCTGGGCATTGCGCTTTTGGCGGCGGCTATCTGCATAGCTTGCGCCGCGCTGATCTGCAAGGCAGCGAAGAAGAAACTCAGCAAAAAGGTATTGGCTGTCATAGGGGCTGCGGCATTTGTAGGGGCAATTCTGGCGATCATTCTGATCGCCCGGACACCGATGCCGCTTTGACAGAATAGGAGAAACTGACAATGATTGTTCTTACAGAGCAGATAGAGATTCCGGCTTCCTATGAAAAATTAAAGGCATGGACTGCTAACTTTGAGGAAGAGTTTGTGAAATGGAGTCCCTACCACATCGAATGCAATCTCTATAACGGAAACTATAACGCAGGAAGCAAGATCCGCTTCCGCGAGATCGTCATGGGGCTGGACTACGATGTGACCGGCACAATTACGGAATGCGAACAGGATGAGAACCACTTCCGCATTGTATTCCGGAGCGACAAGAAAACGGCGTTCATCACCTTTGAAGGGAAAAGAACCAAAACAGGATGCCATTTCTCTCACACCGAGGCTTTCGGCATGACCACGCCGGTAATTGGGGCGATCATGAATTTCCTGATCTTCAAGGTGTTTTTCAGGAAAAAGGCAAACTGGCAGCTTATCCGGGATGATATGATTCTGGATAACAGGTATTTATATGACATTCTGACCGAAGGAAAATACCCGGAAAGAATCCCGCTGGACAAACTGCTGACCGGCGCGAAGTAACCGAATGGGAGGGCTTGATCATGCCGCTTCAAATCGTCAGAAATGACATCACAAAAATGAAGGTGGACGCCATCGTCAACGCTGCCAACGAGTCGCTGCTGGGTGGCGGCGGTGTGGACGGCTGCATTCATCGTGCCGCAGGACCGGAGCTGCTGGCAGAATGTGAAACGCTCCACGGCTGCGAAACCGGGAGCGCAAAAATCACGAAGGGCTATAAGCTACCCTGCAAATATGTCATTCATGCAGTAGGTCCGCGCTGGCATGACGGACGGCATGGTGAGCGCGAACTACTGACATCCTGCTATCGGACATCGCTCATGCTGGCGAAGGAATACGGATGCGAGTCGGTTGCGTTCCCTCTGATTTCCTCCGGCATTTTTGGCTATCCGAAGGATCAAGCTCTCAAGGTTGCGATTGACACCATCAGCAGTTTCCTTCTTGAAAACGAAATGACGGTGTACATCGTCATCTTCGACCGCAAAGCCTATCAGATCAGCGGGAAGCTATTTGCTGATATTGCAGCGTACATAGATGACCGCTATGTGGACGAGCATACCGATAGTCGTTCTGAGCGTCTGCGCAGAATGAGTGCCTTCCGGATGGAAGAACCCATACCTTGCGAGTCATCCGTTTGTGATGAAGCTATTGAAAAGCTCGCAGCTCCTATGGCAGTCAGTTCTGAAAAGGCAGCAACTCTTGACGATGCACTGGGACAGATCGATGAGAGCTTTTCGGAGATGCTTCTGCAGAAGATTGACGAACGCGGCATGACGGACGCACAGTGCTACAAGAAGGCGAACATTGACCGGAAACTCTTCTCGAAGATCCGCTCGGACAAGTCCTACAAGCCTTCCAAGCCCACAGTCATTGCGTTTTCCATTGCCCTTGAGCTGCCCCTTGCGGAAATGAAGGATATGCTCATGAAGGCTGGTTTTGCACTCTCCCACTCCAACAAGTTTGACATCATCGTGGAGTATTTCGTGGAGCATGGGAACTATAACGTCTTTGAGATCAACGAGGCTCTGTTTGCCTTTGACCAGAGCTTGATAGGAGCATAAGGCTTATGGATAAAGTATTTCAGAAATTTTTGCGGAGTGGTATTGACCTTTCGCCCGTAGGGGTGGAGCGTCGTGAAGATAATAACCCCTACTTTTGCACGCCCAAAGGTGCATCTATTTTTGGCTGGGCGGGTGTGGATGGCATCCACTTCTGCTTTGTTCGAGGCTTTGGCGGCGTGGTTTTTTCCGTTAGTCCCATGAACTCGGCTCCTGATTATGTTCATCCGTTGGCAAACAATTTTGAAGACTTTTTGAGGCTGCTCCTTGCTTGCAGTGATTCGGCAGCGTTGGAACAGGCGTGGATGTTGGATAAGTCCCAATTTGAAGCCTTTTTGCGGGATAACCCTCCAACGCAGGATCAGCAAAGAACGCTATTAGAGCTTGCCGAGAAAATGAAATTGACGCCTATGGAACAGCCGTGGGCATACATCAAAAAACTGCAAGCATCTTTTGATTACAGCAAGATCAAGTACACCGAGGACTATTATGATGTTGATATGAACCCGGAAGCAGAACTGACCATGCCTGAGTGGAAGGTCTACTTTGAGGGAAACTTCTGGGGACATTCGGGAAAAGGCCGTGCCGGAACGGAAATCCGGTTGAATAAGCAATTTGACTGGGCTGGGCATCATTGGGTTATTCCTGCGGCGTATTCTTGCAGTAAGGGACTCGTCATGGACTTTTGTATGCGCACCCCAGATGAAGACATTCGTAAGTTCATGACTAAATGGGATTTACACCCCGAAAACGACTCCTGCGAATACTTCACACAGGAGCAGCAAATGCAGATAGATTTAGACAATCCACTTTGCCTTGACTTTATTCCTCGTTTGGAATTGAACGGGAAAACAATGCTGACCTCCCACGGCTGTTCGGTGGTCTTTAATCCATGTTTGCCGGACAGGATGATCAATGAAGCGGAAGCAAAGTGGGCATTAGAACACTATGGTTTGGATACATCCTATGGATGGATGATTTTTCGGGCAGCTTTTCCATGGACAAGCAAACGCCGTCCTGAAATAAAAGCCCTCTCCCTTACAATGGAACAGCAGTCACGCCGTGTCCCGGGACCGCATTTCAAGACACACGCTCCCGGCGATTCGTTTTCTTTTTCCCATCCGGTCAGCGGAACAAAATATACATTGACCGTTCAGGAAATGGAGCAGCAAACAATTTCTGAAAAGTTCGTTGGTTCCGACCGGTGGTTCTATCCCACGCATTTTACTGCTATGAGCTATACGCTTTCTCCTGAACCGGACAATGATATTTCGATCTGTGATTGCGCTGAGGGAGACAAGCCTTTAGAAATTGCCTCATGCTCTGACCGCTATGCACCAGAGGCACAAAACGATATTGCTTGTATCGGCATTATCGGCGGAGCGGACGGTCCAATCGCAATCGTGTGTGGAGGCAGCTCAAAAGAAAAACTCCATGCGGCTTGTTCCTCTCTACACTTTGAGCCGGTGGAGGGTGATATTGAATGGCGTGTCGTATTCAACATTAAAAACTCTAATGAAATGTCATTAGAGCTAATCTAAGAAGAAAGCGGAGGCAAAGAAGATGAAGCAACGCACTTACATCGCAATCGACCTGAAATCCTTCTATGCCTCCGTGGAGTGCAGGGAGCGCGGCTTAGATCCTCTGGACACAAACCTTGTTGTCGCGGACGAAAGCCGGACGGACAAGACCATCTGCCTTGCCGTCACGCCCTCCCTCAAGAGCTACGGCATCTCCGGACGCGGGCGGCTGTTTGAAGTCAAGCAGCGGGTGAAGGAAGCGAATGCCGGACGGCAGCACGACGCACCGGGACACAGACTGGACGGCACATCGCACTTCTTCTCGGAGCTGCAAGCAAACCCGTCTCTGGCGATTGACTTCATCATCGCGCCGCCTCGGATGGCGTACTACATGGAGTACAGCACCCGCATCTATCAGGTCTATCTCAAGTACATTGCGCCGGAGGACATCGTAGTCTACTCCATCGACGAGGTGTTCATGGACGTGACGGACTACCTGAATACCTACAAGCTCTCGGCACATGACCTCGCCATGAAGATCATCCTCGACGTACTTGAGACAACCGGCATCACAGCAACCGCCGGGATCGGTACGAATCTTTTCCTCTGCAAAGTGGCAATGGACATTGTGGCGAAGCACATCCCCGCCGACAAGAACGGCGTCCGCATTGCGGAGCTGGATGAGATGAAGTTCCGGCGTGAGCTTTGGACGCATCAGCCCCTCACGGACTTCTGGCGCGTAGGTCGAGGCATTGCCAAGAAACTTGAACAGAATGGAATGTTCACCATGGGCGATGTTGCCCTCTGTTCCGAGCGGAACGAGGACTTGCTTTACAAGCTCTTCGGCAAGAATGCGGAATTGCTCATCGACCATGCGTGGGGCTGGGAGCCAACTACCATTGAAGCAATCAAGGCATACCGTCCCAGCTCCAACAGCCTCAGCTCCGGTCAGGTATTGCACTGCCCCTATGAGCCGCAGAAGGCGAAGCTGGTTGTCCGGGAAATGACGGACTTGCTTGTGCTGGACTTGGTGGACAAGGGGCTTGTCACCGATCAGATGGTTCTTACCGTTGGCTATGACATTGAGAACCTGACCGATCCGGCGCGGCGGGCAAGGTATCACGGCGCGGTGGAGAAAGACCCCTATGGTCGGGAGATTCCCAAACAGGCGCACAGTTCTATCAACCTTGGCGAACACACATCATCCACGCGCAAAATAATGTGTGCTGTGTCAGAACTCTTCGACCGGATTGTGGACAAGAATCTTCTTGTCCGCCGTATGTATGTTGTGGCAAATCATGTCCTGCCGGAAGTGGACGCGCCGAAGAAAAATGACGGTGCTGTTCAGCTCGACCTCTTCACCGACTATGCCGCCGAAGAGGAAAAGCGGAAAGCCGAAGACGCTGCCTTGGAACGGGAACGAAAAATTCAGAAGGCTGCTCTCGCCATCAAGAAGAAGTACGGAAAGAACGCGATCCTCAAGGCGATGAATCTTGAAGAAGGCGCAACCGCAAAGGACCGAAATGCTCAGATCGGCGGGCATAAGGCGTGAACAGCAATTCAATTTCAAGGAGAAAATATTTTGAGAACATACAAGGATAAAGAGGAATTAAAAGCCGAAATCAGCAAAGGCTTTGAAAAATACATTGCTGAATTTGATTCTATTCCGGAAGCCCTAAAAGATATAAGAGTAGCCGAGGTGGACAGAACACCGGCTGAGAATCTTGCTTATCAGATCGGTTGGACAACGCTGCTTCTAAAATGGGAAAATGACGAGAAGCGCGGAGTTGAAGTGAAAACACCATCAGAACTGTTTAGGTGGAATCAGCTGGGCGATCTATACCAATGGTTCACAGATACATACTCTCATTCATCCTTAGTGGAATTGAAGGATCAGTTAAAAGGAAACGTTACTTCTATCCAGACAATGATTGATTCTATGAGTGAAGAAGAGTTATTTCAACCGCACATGAGAAAGTGGGCAGATGATGCTACCAAAACAGCGGTATGGGAGGTTTACAAGTTTATTCACGTCAATACCGTTGCTCCCTTTGGAACATTTAGAACGAAGATCAGGAAGTGGAAAAAGGCAACGCTGTAACTATTATTTGACTGTAAAAGGAGATGTGGGATGCACATGAAAAGCAAATATGATGAGATTATGGGGCGTCCTCACCACGTCTCCAAGACGCGACCACAGATGCCAATGTCAGATCGTGCGGCGCAGTTCGCTCCCTTCGCAGCACTCACCGGCTACGATGCTGCCATCAAAGAAACCGGGCGTCTAACCGATGATAAGATCGAGCTTGACGAGGAAGCATTGACTGCATTGGACATGAAGTATCAGCTTCTCATGGACGCCCTTGATGATGCACCGGAAGTCACCATTACCTACTTCCAGCCTGATGAGCGGAAGGCTGGCGGCAAATATATAATGGCAACCGGCGCGCTCAAAAAAGTCGATGATTTTGAGCGGCGAATCACCATGCAGGACGGCACGAAGATTCCGATGGATGACGTTATAAGCATTGACGGGGAGCTGTTCTCATCGCTGGAATAATGTCGCTTGCCATGCGACCAAACGAAGTGAATACCAAAGTACAATATGACTGTAAGGTGAGACACCAAGCAGTCATATTTTTATATGCGGAGGTACTGAACATGAGAAAGAACTTAACGGAGATCGTATTCATCCTTGACCGCAGCGGCTCAATGAGCGGACTGGAAGCAGACACCATCGGAGGCTTCAACTCCACGATTGAAAAGCAGAAAAGGGAGAATGGCGAGGCATTGATCTCTACCGTCCTCTTTGACAACGTGAGCGAGGTTATTCATGACCGTGTACCGGTTCAGAAGGTCGAGCCGATGACCGACAAGGACTATTACGTTCACGGCTGTACTGCCCTTCTGGATGCTATTGGCGGAGCAATTCATCACATTGGAAATATCCATAAGTACGCAAGAATTGAGGATGTGCCTGAACACACGCTGTTCGTCATCACAACGGATGGCATGGAGAATGCAAGCCGCCGTTATGATAGCGAGAAGGTCAAGAAGCTGATTGAGCGGCAGAAGGAAAAGTACGGCTGGGAGTTTCTATTCCTCGGCGCAAACATTGATGCAGTTGAGACGGCAAAGCATTTTGGAATCGGAGCAGACCGAGCGGTCAACTACCACTCTGACCGCGAGGGAACGCAGCTCAACTATGAAGTTCTGAGCGAAGCGGTTTCCGCTGTCCGTTGCAGCGTACCGCTAGGTACGGATTGGAAAAAGCGTATTGATGAGGACTTCAATTCCAGAAAGGACGGGAGAAAGCAATGAGAACGATCACTGTAAAAGGGACAGGCAATGCCTCCGCCAGACCGGATTACATCATCCTCTCCCTGAACATTGAAGTCTTATCCGAAACCTATGACCACGCAATGTTGGAAGCTTCCGTGAGGATTGAAAAATTGCAGGGTGTTGCTGTCCGCGTTGGGTATCGCAAAGAAGACTTGAAAACCACGAGCTTTGATGTCCAGACAAGGTACGAGAACGTCAAGGATCGGCAAGGAAATTACAAGCGGGAGTTTGTGGGATATGCTTGCACCTACCGCCTAAAACTCGCCTTTGACTTCGACAGCAAGCAACTTGCACAGGTTATTTCTGCGATTGCAGAATGCGGTGCGAAGCCGGAACTCAGCATTGCGTTTACGGTGAAAAACCCGGCAACGGTAAGCGAAGAGCTCCTGAACAGCGCGACGGAGAACGCCAGAGCGAAGGCGGAGATTCTTTGCAAGGCGTCTGGCAATGCGCTGGGACAGCTACTCAATATCGACTATAGCTGGGGCGAACTCAATGTGTATTCCAGAACGAGCTATGAGGTCGAAGACTGTATTCAGCCTCTTATGGCAATGAGCAAATGCGCTGCACCCGAAATCGAGCCGGATGATATTGACGTATCGGACACCGTGGCTTTCACATGGGAAATCCAATGAATTTTTGACTTTTCTGAAATCTGGTACTCAACAAACGCTCTTATTGTGTCCGTTGTAAAGTGAAGGGACATTTCACGGAGGAATCTTCGGGGAATACGATTTTGGGAGATTAGCAAGCAAATCCGGTGAGTACCCACCGGAGAAAAATCAGTTAAGGAGACCCTGCCCTTAACATCAGATTTTTGCTTGTTGGGATAGTCCCAAACCCTTCTAATCTTTACGACGGAGGGCGCAGCATGGTACGAAGAACGCGAGACATTCAGAAGAAGATTTGGCTGACACCACAGGAAGAACGAACGATTGCAAAGAAGATGGAAATGATCGGCACGGAGAACTTCGGTGCGTATGCAAGGAAGATGCTGATCGACGGTTACATCATCGTTGTAGACTACACGGAGCAGAAAAAGCTCGCCGCCGAAATCAACAAGATCGGCGTGAACATCAATACCGTCTGCCGCAGGATCAACTCGACGGGACGATTCTATCAGGACGATATTGACGAGCTGAAAGAAAAGATGGACGCGGTATGGCTGTTACTAAAATCAAAGCAATCCGAGGAACTTTGAGCAAGGCAATCGCGTACATTCTGAATCCCGAAAAGACAGACGAGAAGCTGCTGGTCTCGTCCTACGGCTGTGCCAGCGAGACCGCAGCGCGGGAATTTGAATGGACGCGGAAAATAGCCGAGCAAAAAGGGATGAATCCGGTCAGGATCATAGCCCGTCATGTGATCCAGTCCTTTGAAATCGGAGAGGTCACACCGGAGCTTGCCCACGAGATCGGCAAGCAGTTTGCAGATGAAATCCTCGGAGGAAAATATGAGTATGTGCTGACCACTCACATTGACAAAGACCATGTTCATAACCACCTGATTTTCAATGCGGTTGACTTCGTGGACTACCACGCATATAAGAGCTACAAGCGGATTTACTATGATATGCGCGAGGTCAGCGACCGGCTCTGTAAGGAAAACGGTCTCTCTGTTATCCCTCCCTCTCAGAACAAGGGCATGGGCTACAAGGAGTACACCGAAGCCAAACGCGGCACGAGCTGGAAGCAGAAACTCAAGCAGACCATCGACCGGATTGTCATTACAGCGAAGGATTACGATGATTTTTTGCGGCTCATGCAGGAAGCTGGTTATGAAATCAAGACCGGCAAATACATCTCCTTCCGCGCTAAAGGTCAGGAGCGGTTTACCCGGTCTAAAACCATCGGAGAGAACTATACCGAGGAACGCATCAAAGAGCGGATTGCCGGACGGACGCCCCGAAGAAGTCAGAGACAGACCACGCCAAAGGGCATCTCTCTCATCAGAGATATTCAGGAGCGGATCAGGCTCATCGACAGCAGGGGTTATGAGTATAAAGCCAAGCTCACAATCCTCAAGGAAGCGGCGCGGACGCTTAACTATCTCACGGAAAACAGCTTGCTCCAATACGCCGATCTTGAAAAGAAGGTCGAGGACGTTCACAGCTCCTATGACCGCACCGGCAAGGAACTGAAAGGCGTCGAAGCGCGACTACGGGAAGTCCAACCGCTTATCAAAAACATCTCCAACTACCAGCGCCTAAAACCCGTATATGACGCCTTCCAGAAGGCGAAAGACAAGCCGAGCTTCAAGGCAAAGCACGAAGCCGAACTTGTGATCTTTGAGGCGGCGCGGAGTACGCTGCTTGCCATGCAGGGCGATGAAAAACTGCCGAGCTTGAAGACACTGCAAGCGGAACAGCAGCGACTTCTTGAAGAGCAACAGCGGCTCTATGATGAACGTGCGAAGCTCAAAAAAGAAGTAAAGCAAATAGAGACGATCAAGTCTAATGTTGATACATTTCTCGCTTCCTCTGCTGACCATGACCGTGATCATCTGCGCAGCACACAGCGCGAATAATCTCGTCAAAAGCAGGGCATCTCCTGTTGATCGGAGGTGCCCTGCATCCTTGAGAGAAGGTTCGAGAAATTGAAACTTTTTCTTTAATTTCTGCATCAACGGATTGCTTTTGAGAATGAAATCCAGTATAATATTATAAGCGATGTTGAATGCAAGCAAGTGAAAGGATGGTTGCCGTGCACATAAGCTATAAGAAACTATGGATGCTTCTTCTGGAACGCGACATAAAGAAGGCTTCTCTACGACATGAAGTAGGGCTGTCTGCCGGAACATGGACAAAACTGAATAAGGGGGAAGAAGTGTCCCTCTCTATTTTGCTGCGCATTTGTGATTACTTGAACTGTGACATCGGAGATATATGTGAGGCTGTGCGAACGGACAAAAACTGAGTCCGGTTTTTCGTACAGCTCTTTTTGTTGAATAAAAATCGCTCAACTCTCCGCAGGAAAGGAGCAATTTATGGGCAATTCAGTCATGTTGAATGGTATCGAATATGCCGGAGAACAGATTGCCTACAAAGGCAGCACCTACGAGATTGTATCGAAGGTTGCCTACCTGATCGGCGTCCCGCTCCGTATTTTTCAAAATGAACACGAGCCGCCAAAGATAGAGATATACAGCCGGCTTGAACAGGATAAAAATGCCCGCATCATTCGTAATCTATGTATCATCCGCACCGCCATTGAGCGCAACTACCGGAAAATAAATGACATCATGCGAATGGAGTATCGAGGGCTGCTTTCAATGCCAGAGATCATCCCGGCTTCCAGTATGCAGCAGCTTTCAAATGACGGAATCAACTTTATCAAAAAGGCGAGTACAAAGCTCTGCCACCACATTATCGAGATCAACCGGCTGATTTCAGACCGCATTAACAACTGCAAAAGCCTCTTTCCAATCTGGATTAACTGGGCGTACATAAAAGAGCTGTTCATCATGCCAAACGGCTTGACAGAGGACGGAACGAAAGATGCTGCGGACATCTATTACGCAAGTCTCTCCTACTACCCCTATCAAATGTATATCAACTGGGTACCGATGGACGAGGGTAATGTCCTCTATAATGATAAAAAGTTTGCTACCCTGCTTTATCAATGGCATTGCGACGCCTTCACGGAATACAGTAAAGTCTCCGATGCAGGGGCTTTTGTAAAAAACAATATCTACGACTTCATAGATGACAGTGAGAAAACCGTATTGGTAGTGGACTGCGAAAACTCCGACCCGTACAAGCTGTGCGCCACGCTCAAAAATCTTGATTATGAGGTCATGCAGAAAATTACGGCGATCATTCTCTTTGATGACGTACATACTGCTACGGCGTGGCGGATTCTTGAAAACTACACCCGCATCCCCGTTGAACATATCATGATTGAGCGGATCAAGCAGAACAAATCACTGGTAGACATCAAGCTCACCGCAAGAGCCTGTCAGGAACACTACCAGAAGCAAGTGGATTCCTTCGTCATCGTCTCAAGTGATTCCGACTACTGGGGGCTTATCTCTTCCCTGCCGGACGCCAGATTCCTTGTCATGATTGAGCGGGAAAAATGCGGACCGGATATGAAGGCGGCACTTGCAGAATCCGGGATATTCTACTGCTATCTGGATGACTTCTACTCCGGCAACAGCGAGGACATCAAGAAAAACGCACTATTCAAGGAGATGTACCGCTGGATTGACAACTCCGTTCACCTGAATGTCAACGATATGTTTGATGCGGCTCTGCGAAACACGCGGATAGAAATGTCTCCCGCAGAGCGGCGGCAGTTCTATGAGAAGCACATCAGGCACATGACGCTGACCATCGACGAGAACGGAAACGTCAGCATTGAACTGAAACGCGGATAACCTTGGTTTCTATTCCGGGAGGAATGTGGATGGACAACAGATTCTATTTTGGATTCAATACATCGGAGGAACGGAAAAAGCGCAGAAAAGCAGAGCTGTACTCCATGAGTGAGCAAGTCAGCACCTTCTTTTGGGATGAAGCCCCGCAGCATGGATTGGAAACGCGTGAGGGGCAGCAGGATATGTCCTTTGAGATTGTGGACGCCCTCATAAATGATCAACATTTTGCGATTGAAGCTGGCGTGGGCATTGGCAAATCCTTTGGCTATCTTGTGCCGGTGCTGCTGTACAGCAAACGCATGAACAAGCCGGTTATCATCGCAACCTCGACCATCGCGCTTCAAGAACAGCTCTGGCGTGATGTCCACGCGGTAATGCCCCTTCTTGGGCTGAACAGAGATGTGATTCTGGCAAAAGGACAGACTCACTATCTCTGCAACAAACGCGCAGATGAGTATATGTGCGATCCGAAAGCAGCTCCACCGGACGCGCTTAAAGAAGGAATCCAGCAAGGGTATGAGGAACGCAAGGATTTCCCGGAGGTTTTGCCGCAAGGCGTCTGGGACAAGGTAAACGTGCAGCGGTTCAGCATGAAGAATTGCGGCTCCTGTGAAAAGAAGTGCAAATATTACAAGGTCCGTGCAGCATTGAAGTTTACGGATGGCGTTGTTCTGTGCAATCAGGACTTTCTTACCCAGCATCTCATGAAACTACGACGCGGGCAGGACGGACTGATTAACGCCGCCGCTGATCTGCTTGTCGTGGATGAAGCGCACAACTTGGATGATAAGGTGCGGAGTGCCACAACGGAGCGTTTCGGGCAAGGTATGCTCTTTGGAATGATTAAAAGCGCATTCTATGAACTGCGACCCTCTGACCAAAGCAGTGTGTCCGGTGAAAAGCGAGAGGCAGAGAGCGCAATCATCGCCTTCTATAACTGCCTGAAAGCACAAGTTCAAAAGCAGATCGACGATGCAGATCAGGATATGCGCTACGCTGACCGCTTTTTCTTTGACCAAAGCGGCAGTGCGATTGAACTGCTTACCGAGATGAACGCCGCCATACACAACCTTTCGTCCAGCATTCAGATTTATTCCAGCATGGATTTCAGAAACAACCGTTCCTTTGCTGCCTCTGATGATCTGGATGCCGTCAGCGAGTCCCTTTCAGAGCTTCTTGACCGGATAGATGATATGCTGATCTGGATTGAGCAGCACGGCAGCAACACGGAACTCGTCTATTGCCCTAAAAACACAAAAGAAATTGTGAGCCGCCTATACTTCAATGGTGATGAAAGAACCATCTTGACCTCTGCCACGCTGACGAACGCCACGAGCGGGTCTCTGGAAGAACAGTATTCTTACTTTATCAGCAATACCGGCTTTCCCGCTGGTGATCGCGGCTGCTTATCCGAGCCAAAGCCTTCCCCATATCCATACGATGAACACGCCATGATCTACTATTGCGACGATCTCCCGCACCCGACCAGAGAACATGAAGCCTTCATTGAAAAGGGTGTGGAGCGGCTGCTTGAGATCCTGAGCATTTCCAATGGAAAGGCACTCGTGCTGTTTACGGCAAAGACCGACATGGAAGAGGTCTACTCCATTCTCAGTGAGAAAAATCTTCCGTACAAAATCCTGATGCAGCAGCCGGGATCGTCGCAGGACAAGGTGCTGCTTGAGTTTAAGGAAGATACGAACTCCGTACTTCTGGGGACGGGTGCATATTGGGAAGGAATCAGCATTGAAGGAAAAAGCCTTTCCAATGTCATCATTTTCCGGCTTCCGTTCCCTGTCCCCGATCCAATTATCGAGTATAAGTGTTCCGTCGCAAAGGATGCCCTGATGGATGTCCGCGTTCCCGAAATGATTATCAAGCTCAAGCAAGGTATCGGGCGATTGATCCGCAATTTCACAGACACCGGCATTGTCTGCATTATCGACCGAAGACTGCGGGACGAGCCGCCGGAACGCTATCATGACATTACATGGGACTCCCTGCCTATCAAAAATCGGACAAGCAGTTTGGACGAACTTAGGAAGTTTTACGAAGGTCTGCCCTCAGCCAAGGAATGATGATACAAACGGCAGTCTCTTCGGAAACATAGAGCAGCCCCCCAAAAAACGACAATCAGAAAACGGAGGTGTATCATGTTGTACAATGAAAATCTGCACGAAGAAGAACAACATCTGATCCAGCAGATTGCCGAGCAAACAGAGAGAGGAAAAATCGACTGGGAACTGACAGAGTATAATCCGCTGTCATTTCTGAATGAGGACAAGATAGACAAAAACCCAGCAGTAATCTGTCAGTCCTTCTCCTTTGAAGCGATCATCGGCGGCTCCCGTTTCGAGCTTGATGTCATGGAGAATATTGATGTGCCGTCCGGTATGGGAGACTACACCATAACCTTGACGCGGGATGAAACCGAAAATTATCTTAAAATTGAGGATGCGCTTTCCTTTGACTGTGACCGCTATGAATGCACACCGGAGGAAGTCGCAGAGCGATTTGCGGACAGCCCCATTGTCCGTCTCTGCAACGCTATCATTCCTGCCACGCTTGGGCAGGAGGATTTAGAAGAGGTCTTCACATGGGCAAGGTTTTTCAACGAGACTGGCATTTCTGCAAAGCTAATGAATCATCCGCTGACCAAGCTCTGTGAAAAGCTGTTCGACGAACACCGTTTGATGGACTTCCATCGCTGCATCTTGGATGTGGACTATCGAAAGCTGCTCCTAAATGAACTGGCTCATATCTAAGACACGGAAAAACGCCCCCGACACTGTGCCAGACGCACAGTGCCGGGGGCGTTCCCGTTTCCAGCGATTTATTTTTCCCTCGGCAATGGACTGTCCATAAGGTGACACTTTCCGTTTTGCGATGCCGCGAAAATTCGATGTGTTCCATGGAGATGTTCACTGGGCAGCATACGCCGTACACGTTTCCAATAATCACTGAGCAGTGCAATGGGTATTCGCTATCGGGAAATACTTCACGGTTTTCACAACGCTTGATTCAGAAGGGATTTTTTTGCCTTATTCCCGCGTGACATCAAGGGAAACCGGATTGATGACGATGATGGTCTTGCCCTTTTTGTGGGCATATCTCACGGTATTCCCGGTACCGCTGGGGCATCCATTCCATACTGCGAGAATATAATCGGCGTGATCGACCATGTACCGATTTCTCTTGTCCATGCAGTCCGGCGTGTACTCCCGTTGCAGCATGGTCTCCTTGTCACACTTTGCCGCGATATTATAATACCGTTCCCGTGAAGCCACAGACCATTTGATCGCTTGTGTCTCACAAGGGATTGCGCTTTCCAGAGTAATGCGAGGGTATTTTGATTTCAAATCGAGTACAATTTCCGCAGCGTACATATCGACGCCAAGAGCCATGCCGGTAATAAAATGCGTGACGCCCTCGTTCTCGATGAGTGCTACAATCTGATCCCGCATAACAGACTTCAAAGAAGTACAACGCTTATCGGATTCATCAAAGCCGAACGGAAGACTCTGTGGTCTATGACCGGTAAACGCACAAGTCTTGCCTTGAACGGATTGCTTTTCAGCTTTTTGAGCAGACTTTCTAAACTCAATAATGCGCGACATGACACCCCTTCTTTCACTCTTTTGGTAGGTAACTCCATTCTATCACCCTCATCACGGACAGTCAACGCATTGTCGTTAGTAAAATCAACGACAGCGTGCCGTGGATAATGACACCGCCGTTAGGTACACTAAATGCAAAGGTGGTGAGGCTATGCGAGAGAAGAAGGACATCAATATTGAAATCGGCGGCAATATTCAAGTGGCAAGAGAACAGGCGGGATATACGCAGGACACGCTCTCAGAAATGCTTGGCATGACGCCGAATCACCTGAGTGCTATTGAGCGTGGTGCTTCCGGTATCTCTCTCGAAGCCTTGCAGCGTCTTTGCCGTTTGCTCGGCGTCAGCGCAGACCGAATTATTTTTGGGACTGACGCGCCAGAAGCGGAAGCCCTTGCGCTTGCCAGACGTATTTCGGATATTAAGCCGGAATACCGGCAACAGGTTCAAGAGCTGCTGTCCGCTATTTTGAATATGTCGTAAAAAAAGAGCCTCTGCCGACACCCAAAACGGGCATCGACAGAGGCTTTTGGTTCGTTTTCCGGGCATTCAAACAAGTGCCGAAATCGACACTTATTTCTGCGCTAAAGAAGAAATTGCGCAGGGAATACAATCACTTAGGTTGGTCAATTTGCGCCGCTCTGGGGCTTGCAATCACAGGCTTTTTCGCCCCCTAACTGTCTACACTGCGATGCCTTGCGGGAGAAGTGCGGACAGGCGATGAGATCCGCGCGGAAACTCTGCTTGCAGCTATGGACGCAGCGGACGCAGAAGCGGTTATACTTCCGGCGTCCGCTGTCCCCGATGAAGAATGACCACTCCTGCCGCCATTTCTGACTTCTGCTCACAGCTCAATCTCTCCTTTGTGCTTTTTGGGAGGGCAGCATTCCTTCTGCTTTTCAGCCTTTGCAGACTTGAGTCTGTCCATGATGGAGGACTTTTCGCCCCTTTCGGGGGCTTTGACCTCTGCGGTCTTGTCCTCCTTCGGACCGTTGTTGATGATCCCATCAATCATGCCGTAGTCATCCTCCATCGACATCTCCGCCGCCTTGAGGTAGTTTTCCTTCTCAAGAGCTGCCATCCAGCTTTCCTTGCTGATACCGAGCATTCCGCCCTTTGACGCATGATCGGCAATCTCTTTGGCATCTACGCACAAGCCCTCGGTGTTATCGGAATAGAGACGGTAAACCTCGCAACCCTTCTCCAAAGCCTTCTCAGCCGCCTCCTGACCGGCGGGAAGAACACCAGCCCATGCGTAGCCGTAGTCCTTCATATCCTGAACGGAGAGCGCGGGATCGGGCATTTCCGGCACTTCCTTGACCTCAAGGTCGAGAAGGCGGAGCGTGTCATCGTCAAAGCCGTTGTAGACATCATCAAGGACGAGCTTGCCGCGCTCATCGACGATGATGCAAGCCGCCTCATCGCCGTAGGTGTCATGCTCCATCAGATAAAAGCTGTGACCGCCGACTTCGTGCTGGTCAATGGTGTGCCACGTCCCGATGTGACCGGCAACCGTCAGCCCGGAGGTGTCGGCGTTCATCTCGAAGTCCTTCTGCTCGATGCTTTCCTGCTTCTGCTGCTCCTTCGAGATCATGGGGATCGCCACAATCTTATCGCCCAGCTTGACAAACTGCTCCGGCACTTTGAAGTGGTCAGCGAACTTCTGCATCTGCTCTACGGTCAGAGAGTCGAAGCTGTCATCCGTCAAGCCGACCACCATGAATGTTCCGGCAACAACATCGTAGATGTCACCGTCCTCATCACGCAGAGCGCGGTTCAGGGGCAGACCTTCCAGCTTGCCTTCCTCGTTGCAGACTAAGGCAACCGGGTCTTCGTAGGGATAAATTGCCTCGATGCAGCCGCCGACCTCATGCTGCAAGGACTTGAGATCCGAGTCAATCTCCTTCACATAAGGCTCCTTTCCCGGCTCAACGACGAGAACGGCGATGGTGCTGTCACGCTCGGCGTCTTCCCCTGAGCCGGTGATCCGGTATTCGTCGGGAATATCGTCCAGCTCACCGTTAAACTGCCTGTCCCAGCGTTCGCTTGCGACGCGGACATAGCCTTCATCGGTGAAGCGTCCCTGTTCATCATAAGCGATGTCGTGACCATAGCGTTCATAGTCGATGTAGTCTGCCAGAGGACCGAGATCCTTTTCGGAGTAGATACCGGCTTCGTTGGCATAGTAATAGCCGAGGTCATATTCGTCGTTGATACCGGGCATGATGTCGTAGCAGTCCAGATTGAACGTCAGGTTGATGAGATCGTCGATGTCGCTGACCTCATCGCAGCCAGCCTCCATAATGGCAACGAGCTTTTCCTGATCGCTCAGGGAAAGCTCGTCAATCAAAGCGGCAAGGTAGTTGAGCTTATCAAGGCTCTCGTACTCGCCAAGCATCTTCTGAACGCCATAGATCGGGCATTCGTAGTCGGTGATAAACCACTCTTCGTAGGGCTGACCGAACTCATCCTGCTTGCCGATCCCGATACGCTCAAAGACCTTCTGCATCTCTTCCTCGGTGGTGGGCAACTTCACCCACTCACCGATCAGCATACCCTCGTTGTACTTGCCAAGGTTCGTGACGAAGGCTTCAAAATCACCGTCTAATACGGGCATAGGCATCCTCCTTTCAGTCATCCACCATGCCGTCCGGCATGATATACAGTTCCTCAAACTCCGCGTCGGTCATGACTTCGAGCTTCCGGACGGTCTTATACATCAGCTCCGCAATCTCACCGTCCATGTCGTTCAGGGTGACGCTCTTCATATCGTCGATCAGCCGCTTCCGGCTGGATGTGTTGAAGCAACACATCAGGTTGATTTCTTCCACGGTAAAGTTTTTCATATCAGAGTTCCATATCCTTTCCTTTCAATTTCTGCGGCTTCGGTGTGTGAGGCGGCTGTGCCTTCTGTGCGGATTTCAGTTTGTCACGGATGGATTCACGGGCAGCGGGCTTCTTCGGGATGGTGTCGTAGATGGCAGTTCCGGCATCCTCCACATAGGCGCGGACATACTGGATGCTCTCAGAAAAGCGGATGGGGCGGTTCTTGTCCTCGATGTTGGTCAGCCGGACTTCATCAGCGGCAAAATCAACCGCGTCGATTCTGCACTTGATCCCATCCACATTCAGCGTTGCGCCGACAGGAATGTAATCTGCGGCTTTGAGTTCCTTGAAGGTCTCGCCGTCCTTGCTGAGAAAGACATCCATGCCGGACTTCCAGAGCTTATGAGAACCAGCTACCCATGCGCTTTCACGGAAACCAGTAACCGGCACAGAAGGCTTGCCGCGCACCTTCTTTTCAAGGAGTTTTGTGCCGAGAAGCGGCGCGGCTTTCTCTGCGTCCTTGCCGTACAGCTCAAAATAGCCGTTCTGAGCAAAGCAGACCAGCGCGTCGGGATGCGCCTTTTTGACTGCCTCGTACTTACGGAGTTCTGCAACGGGCAGAGGCGAAAGCGCCTCTGTCCTTTCTGCATCCGGCAGTCTGTCACGGCGGCTTTTCTGCTTGGACAGCACTTCCGCCAGAGCATCCGCGTCCTTCGGGAGCGTCTGGTGGGTTTTGACGCCTCCATGCTCACCGACCAGAGCCATTGCTGCATCGAAGCTGCTGCGGCAGGGGGCGTCCAGCACAAAGCCGTCTGCGAAGGTCAGCCGGTCATGATCCGGCGCAACCGAGTTCTGCGCCACATTTGCCGCCTGTTCCCGGTAGTTGATCTCAAAGACATCCCCGAACACCTTGCCGCGCTTGACGGCTTTTGGGACGATGACGCGGGCAATGCACTCGTCGTAGGTCTGTTCCGCATAGAAACGGAAGGTATTGTGATCTCGCGTTCCCTGAATAAAGACCTGATTTTCGTTGAGGCAGTGCGTTCCATGCGGACGGCAGAACCACATCAGCGTCTTGTCTTCGGGATTCTGACTTTCGGCAGCGCGGCGGATGATGCGCTTGTCGATGTCGAAGTCTTCCTTGTAGCTGTCTACATGACTGTCCACGAGCTTCTGCAGCTCCGCAACGATGTCAACGTCTGTGTATTTCTTCATGCGTCTCCTTTCTCACAACTCCATGTCGTGCGTTTTGGATTTGACCGGAGACTTCTTCTCCGGCTGCTGTTTTGCGGCAGTCCTGAGCTGATCGCGGATGGAGGGCTTTTCCTGCTTCTGCTCCTGCCTGACGTATTCCAGCGTCGGCATCAGCTCACGGTAGCAGCCCTGTGTTTTTCGCGCCGCATGACGGCGATGGATTTTGAACAGCGGCTCACCGTTCTGCGTGACCGTGTTGCCCTCGATCCTGATGCCGTTCCGTGCCAGCAGATTGAAGGAATGGTTAGAGGCGCGATAGGACGCCCGCATACCGTCGTTGTTATAGGCAATCTGCCCCTTGAGCGTGTCCATGACGGCGGCTTTGATCTCCTTCTCTTCGGCAGTCAGGCGGTGCGCTTTCGGTGCTTTTGCCGCTTCCTCCGGCAAGGGCGCAAAGGGAGGCTTGACCTCCACGGTTTTTACCTCAATAGAGGTAATCTCATCATTCTCCCATGCAACAACCTCCGGGTCTCTTTCCTCTGTTTTTTCAGGCATGACTTCCTTCTGGGGTTCTGTCTGCTGACGGAACGCATCCACGAAAAGTGCCGTCAGTCCGGGATTGGGTTTATCCACAAGGAAGCGGGAGGCATTCTCCGGGCAGACATCAACGGTCTTCGCCCATTCCTTGAGGGGCTGCGGAATACGCCCATCAAAGTCTTTCTGCTGAATGGTGTTTGCAAGGACATATCGGACACGCTCCGGAGAGAACTGCTCAAGGACGCTTTTCACGGCAGCATCCGCATCCAGCCGGTTGTCTCCGTAGTTAGAACTGATTGCCGCCTCAATCGCACGGCGGCATTCCACGTTTGCAGCGAGAGAAGCACGATATGACTCCAGCTCACCGGCTTCATAAGCATAATTCGCCGTCTCGCGGTAAATGGGGACTTCCGGCTTTTCTTCCAGAATGGCTTCCTTTGCAGGAGCCTCGGCTTCCTTCTCTGCGGACTGCGCTTTTTCTGCCAGCAGCACCTTGAGCTTGCCGTCAATGCCCTCAATCATCTCAGCCGCCGTCTTGCGGATGGTGTCCAGAGAGCTTTTCAGTTCCTTGGTTTCCTTGCCGGATGACCAACCGGCGATATAGCCGAAGGAATAGTCTGAGGTTTCGATGCCGTAACGCTGGCAGACGGTGTAGGCAACGCTTTCCGCTTCAACCTCCTTGGTGTGCCGATCCTTCTTATCTTCTGGCGCGGCTTTCTCATCCGGCTTGACGGCGTGGAGCTTTGCGTGGGCGATCTCGTGAATGGCGGTCTTGACCGTCTGGATTTCGCTCATGCCCTCCTGAATGGCAATGCGGCTTTCAACCGGAGAGAAGAATCCCTTTGCACCGCCCGGAATGTCCTCAAAGGAAATAGGGACGGGAGATTCCTGCTTGAGCGCATCGAAGAACGCCTCGTAGTTTTCGACGGTGCCTTTCAGCTCATCGACGATGATGTCCGGAAGCTCCTTGCCGTCCGTCTGGGAAACATCAAAGACACTCACCACCTTGAAGGCAGGACGCAGAACCTCAACTGTTTCTGTGACCGCCTTCCCATCTGCGCCGATCACCGGCTTCTGCGTCGCGGGGTCAATCTTCTCACGCTCTTCCTGCGCCTTGTACGGCGCGGGTGCAAGAATCTTGATGCCCTTTTCGCCTTTCATGACCTGACGGTCAAAGTTGCGCTGCCACGAGGTATAACCAGCAACATAGGTTGCCTCTGGCTTCTGCATCGCAATGAGCAGCGTGTTGTTGAAGGAATAGTTGTAGAACTTGGACATCGTGCGGAGATATTCCTTGAACCGCTCGGATTCAAAAAGCTCCTTGATGCCCTGTTCCAGCTTGTCCGTGATTTCGCGGACTTGCTGTGCATTTTTGTTTTCAGCCATCTCAAACCTCCATTTCTTATTTGCTTTTGGGCGAAGAAAACCCCGTCTGGGATTTGCTCAGTAAACGAGCCTTTACCTCAGACGGGGTTTCTCTGCGCGTCATCCGACGATGGAAGATGTTATCCTCGTTCTCCCATTCAATCAGCCGGTCAAACATATCCGGGTGCTTTGTGACCATGTGCAACAGCTCCGAGTCACTGGCGTTGGGACAGAACCAGCAGCCGTTTCTTCGGCAGTGAGCGTAGATTGGGGAAAGCAGGCCGTGTTCCTGACAGAGCTTGTAGGCGTCCGCCTCGGTCATACCGTATTTGGCAAGCAGACTGACCTTCGTTATTCCATCCAGACGAGCAAGGCGTTTTGGCTCATCCTCCGCAATGCCGACATAGCTCACAGTGTCCGGCGAGAGCGTGGCGTTGTACTTGCGGACGGGCGGGATTTTGCAGTCCCGATTGACTGCGCACATACCAGCCCATGCGAAGCCGCGAACCTCGCCCTTATGCGGTCCGCGGGTGATGACGTGATGGAATACGTCATCGTAGGTCTTGCCTGCATGGAGAATGGTGAACTTGATGCCCAGCTCCTTTTCACAGAAGGGCTTGAGCCGGTCATAGATGAAGTCCCGGTGTTCCGGGACTTCACCGCTTGTATCTTTGTCGAACATGACCTCACTGAACACGGCTTCATCCAGCGGTTCATTGTGCTGTGCAGCCAGCAGGAGCGTCGCTACGCTGTCTTTGCCTCCGCTGCATGAAGCAACATACTTTGGGCGGGTCATCGATCAAACTCCATCTTGAAGCTGACGTATTTGCCGCCGCTGTCATCCAGCCGGATCACCGCATCATAGAGCTGAGGCTTCTTCGGCGTGTAAAGCCCGGTCACTCGGCACCAGCCCTTGTCCAGCATCTCCTTTGCAATCTTCTTGGTCAGCTTCTTTTTCTTGCTGGAAAAGAACTTATTGTCTTCCCACAGGCAGAAGGAGCATTCCTTGTTCGAGCAGTAGAAATTGCCCTTGCCGACATAGACCGGAGAGCCGCAGCGGGGACACTTGCCGATTTCCTCCTTGCCCGTGCCGAAACGCTGGGCTTCGGCATCGGAGAGAAACGGATAGGCTTTCACGAGATCACCGGTCATCCGGACAATGCCGCTGAGGAAAGCGTCTGCATCCGCATTGCCGCGCTCAATCTCCATAAGCGTGTTTTCCCATTCCGCCGTCATTGCGGGAGACGTGATCTGTTCCGGCAGGACGCAGACAAGGTTGCAGCCGTCCTTCGTGGGAATGAGAGACTTACCCTTGCGCTCTGCAAAGCCGGACTTCACCAGCTTTTCAATGATACCGGCGCGGGTCGCGGGTGTTCCAAGACCTTTCTTCTCGGTGTCATCGTCAAACTGATCGTTTCCGGCAGTCTCCATTGCAGACAGGAGCGTGTCTTCCGTGTACTGCTTCGGAGGCGTTGTGAAGTGTTCGGTGACGCTGGCGGACACATTATCCAGAACATCGCTCTCATGGACTTCGGGCAGGGACTTCATGGGATCGTCCTTTTCCTTCGTCTTGACGGAAGCCTTGAACAGCTCTTCAATGGCTTTCCATCCGTTTTGAGCGACGGTCTTGCCCTTGGCTTTGAACGCATAGCCCTCGCAGGAGAGCGAGATCTGCGTCTCTGCGTAGGTGTGCTTCTCGCCGGTCGCACACAGAAGGCGCATCCCAACAAGATTGAGGATTTTCTGCTCCGACTGAGGGAGAGCCGAAACATCCTGCTTTTCAAGCTGGACGGTCGGGAGAATAGCGTGGTGATCTGTGACCTTGCTGTTGTCGGTTACGCGGGCAATGTCCGGAGTAACCGAAACGCCGGAGAAAAGCGGAAGCTTGCGGCAGACAATAGAAATGACCTGACGGGCGGTGTCCTCCATATCATCCGTAATAAACTGGCTGTCCGTGCGCGGATAGGTCAGGAGCTTCTTTTCGTAGAGTGTTTGTACGAGATCGAGCGTCTGCTGGGCGGTGAAGCCGTAGTAGCGGTTAGCCTCGCGCTGCAAGGTAGTCAGATCATAGAGCTTCGGAGGATTGACGGTTTTCGTCTCCCGCTTGAGAGAAGAAACGACGGCTTGCTTTTTCTCGCAAGCCGCCGCAATTCTTTTTGCTTCCTCTTCGGTTTTGACCTTTTCCAGATCGGCGGTCAGATCGCCCTTGCCGACGTGGACGTTGAAATACTTCTCCTTCTGGAAGGTTGAGATTTTCCCGTCACGCTCCACCAGCATTGCAAGGGTCGGCGTCTGGACGCGCCCGACCACCAGCTTCTTATGATAGAGCGTGGTGAAAAGGCGGGTGCCGTTGATGCCGACAATCCAGTCTGCCTTCGAGCGGCTGAGTGCCGCTTCATAGAGACGGTCATATTCCTTGCCGTCCCGGAGATGGTTGAAGCCTTCGCGGATGGCGGAGTCCTCCAACGAGCTGATCCACAGACGCTTGAAGGGCTTGGTGCATCCGGCTTTGTTGTAGACCAGCCGGAAGATCAACTCACCCTCGCGTCCTGCATCGGTTGCGCAGACCAGCTCGGTGACGCGCTTGTCCTTCATAAGAGCGGACAGCACCTTGAACTGCTGTGCTTTGTCCTTTGTGACCTCGAACATCCAGTTTTCCGGAACAATGGGCAGATCGTCATACCGCCACTTGGCATACCGCTCATCGTAGGAGCTGGCGTCTGCCAGCTCCACCAAATGACCGAAGCACCACGAAACGATGTAGTTGCCGCCTTCCATGTAGCCGTCCTTGCGGGACGTCGCGCCCAACACCTTTGCGATGGACTGGGCGACGCTGGGTTTTTCAGCAATGACTAAGATCAATCTTCATCACCTTCCGTTTCGGCATCCTCCGCAATCTGCGGCTCATCATCCTCGTTGATGTACGGCTCTTCCTCGTAGCCTTCATCATCAAAGAAGTCCATATCCTCATCCTTGGGCTTTCTGCCCTTGACGAACTTGATGTAGTAATAAGCTGCACCCGCAGCACCGGCAAGGGCAAAGATGACGAGGATCATGCCGACGTTGGACTTCTTTTCGGGTTTAGGGGCGGGAGCATCGGTTTCTGCATCCTTATCCGGCTCAGGTGTAGCGGGGGCTGTGCCGGTGCATTCGCTCATGTTGGTCTTGCAGACCGGGCAGTCGGTGTTGACCTGACCGGCAGCGCATTTTTCCTTGCAGTTACAGGTAGTCAGAGCCGCCGCAGTATCATCATCCAGCAGCGCAAGCAGGTCGCTCTCATCGACCATGTTGAGGAAGTACGTCTGATACTGTTCCTCATCCTCGTTGATGGGCGCATCGTAGTCGATGACAATGAAGAAGGTGTTGCCGCTTTTCGTCTGGACAGTGATGAACTGCTTGTTGGTTGCCCTGTCATAGAGCAAGTCGCGGGTGTAGGCGTTGCCCTCATCGTCAATCGGCTCACCCTTCGGCTTTTCCGGCGTGGGAGTGACTGCGGGCTGCTGTTCGGGCTGAGTTGCCTCCGTAACGGGAAGGTTCTGCTCGGTATCATCGGCGTAGGCAAACGCCGTGACAGAGAAGCAGGACAGAACCATGACGCAGACCGCAAGGACGGTCAGAAAACGAAACTTCTTACGCATTGTCGATTACCTCCGTATTTTCAGCGGGCTTGGTGCCGCCCTTCATGGAAGACAGGAACGCCATGATCTGATCCTTGTCCATCACCATAGAGCGCACGGTGTTGATGATTTCAAGGTTTTCCAGCTCCGTCTTCTTGTCGTACAGCTCCTTGAGCTGTCCTTCGATTTCGGACTTCTTCTTTTCAGCCTTCTCAATGTCGGAGAGGACTTTCTGATACTTGGGATTCATGCAAAACTCCTTTCTTTTAATAGGCGGGTCTTCCGAAGGCGTAGAAATGCTGCTGCCAGTAGGAAGAGTTGATGGATGTGTACTGAATGGGATCGCCGCAGTGGATCATGACCCCATCACCAACGTAGATGCCGACGTGAGACACGCCGGGGGTGTCATACGTCCCGACAAAGAAGATGAGATCACCGGGCTGTGCATTCGCCTTTGAAACCGGCGTACAGACGTTGTAAAGCCCCTGTGCGCCCAGCCGTCCGGTGTTCACAAGTCCGCTGTTCGTGAGAACATAGCTGACGAAGCCGGAGCAGTCAAAGGACGTGTCGGGATTGGAGCCGCCCCACACATACGGATAGCCGAGATACTTTTCCGCCTCGGTAATCAGCGCTGCAAACTTCTCATCGTTCAGGTATTCCGGGTTGACATCGTAGTCGGCGGGAGGATTGGTGATGTACTTGTCCACATAGGGAGAGTCACCGAATAGATCCTCACGGTTGCCCAGCACAGACATATACGTCGCATACATGGAGAGCTGTTCCTGCCCCATGATGTAGACCGGGACATGGGAGAGGTTGAAGTTTTCGAGCTTCACGTTGCAGATGTAGTAGTCATACGGGACACGATAGGTTTCCGTGTGCGTATTGCCGTCTGCATCCGTCCATGTGTCGGTCTCCGTGCGGTATCTGGTTTCGACGATAACCTCTTCGGTGAGAATGTACTGCTTTTCAAACAGCATTTGGAGCGTACCCTGCACCTCATCCAGCGTGAACTCGCCCTCATGGAGAGCCGAGAGAATGGAGATCAGCACATACGGGTCATGCTCAATATCGTCCAGATCGAAGTGGTATTCATCGTAGTTGTGAGTGCTTTCGTAGGTGTCGAGATAGCGTTGCAGCTCCTGCTCCATTTGGCAATACTGCGCTTCTGCGCCCAGCATCGCATCATCCTCGCTGAGATAGGAGGAAGCGATAACCGACGAACCGGTAGAAGTAAGCATCGAACACGAGCTGATTCCGGCACCGAGCAAAACGAGAAGGGCAATTCCGACGCCGATCCAGATGAAGACCTTCTTGTTTTTCTCAAAAAACTCCTTGATCTTGTCGGACACCTTTTCACCGAGCTTCTTGCCGGTATTCTTTGTGGCAGTCCCGGCAGTCTGAGAACCGGCATTTCGAGCGGCGGCATATTCCTTCTTGATGTTCTGCTTCTGGTAGTGCTTGTTCAAGTTCTGCTTCTTCATCTCAGGATGCTCCTGCTGATTTCTCTCATATTGGAGCTTCGCATCGGCAGCATCCGCCTTGTGTTCCAGCTTGGAGACCTTCTCATAAGGCTTGTTGACGCTGCTTTCCCGATGATGACGGAAATGCCTCGCAGCGGTCTCAGCGGCAATCTCTGTTTTATGCGCCGCCTCAACCGCCGAGTTTTCCTGCTCGACCTCATGGATTTTGCCGTGAATGCCGGAAGCGAGGGTGTCACCGACCTTGCGGACGGTTTTATCTGCTTCAAATTGCAGCTTGCCTTTGCCCTTGGGCTTTTTCAGCTCATCCTCAAAATGAAGGCGGGTTTTGCCCTTGCCGGTCTCTTCATCGAAGACACGCTCTTTCTTGAGAACCTTGTGCGTGGGCAGCTTCTCACGGGCGGCATCCAGACGCTCATGCGCCTTCTCGGACTTCCTTTCGAGCTTCTGCATCCGCTTCGTGGGCGGGGCGGCATCGTCCGAGACCGGCTTTGCAGAGGCGGTTTCCGCCGCTTGAGTGAGAATAGCATCCGCATCCACTGCTTCAACCGCAGAGGTCTTGCGCAGCTTGTGTGTGACAACCGTTTCGGCAATCACCGTGCCGGTATGAGAAGAAACGCCGTGCTGCTCTAAAGTTGGAGGCTTGAACGGCGTTTCCGAGGGCAGCGGTTCAGGTACAATCTGGGGTGGATTTTCTGCCCTTTTCTCTTCTGTGACGGACGTTTCCGAGGGCGGCTGCGTGTCGTTATTCTCGGCGTGTTCCGCCTGAAACTGACGCTGCTGACGGCGCATCTGCACCTTTTTCTGTTCCTCCGCAGAAAGAGCTTCGGAAGGTTCTGCTGTCTCAGCGGGCTTCACCAGCTCCGCATCTTCCAGCCGCTTTGACACACGCTGCTCGGTGCCAGCCGTCAGGTTTTCCTCAACCGCGCCCTCCCGCTTCATCCGCAGAACAACCTTGTCGCGGGCTTTGAGTTCCGGTTCCTTGGGCATCAGATTTCACCTCCGATCCGCTTGTAGGCAAGCTCGGTGTATTCTGGGTTCAGCTCTACGCCTACAAAATGCCGCCCCATCTGTGAGGCAACCATGCCGGTTGTGCCGCTTCCCATGAACGGGTCAAGCACAATACCGCCTTCTGGACAACCGGCGAGAAGACAGGTTTCAACCAGCTTTGGAGGGTAGGCGGCATAGTGACCGCCCTTGAAGGGAACGGTGTTGATCTTCCAGACATCGCGTTTGTTGCGGAGTGGATTGATGTCTGCGTCCTTGATCTCGCCATGCTCACGGGGGCGGTTGATGGACTGCGGCTGAGGCTGACCGGGAACGGGTTTGCCGTATTTGTTGCCGCCCTTCATGCCGCGCTTGAGACGTTCTGCCGTCGCGGGAGCAATCGGCTCGGAGATTGCCTTGTAGTCAAAGAAATACTTCTTGGACTTTGAGAACAGGAAAATATGCTCATAGCAGCGGGATAGGCGGTCTTTCACGCTCTCCGGCATGGGGTTATCCTTCATCCAGATGATGTCGTTGCGCAGATACCAGCCGGTATCGCGGAGGGCAAAAGCCAGCATCCACGGAATGCCGATCATGTCTTTCTGCTTGCAGCCCTCAACCTTGTTGTTGAGAGCCACAGCCTGACCGTTTCTGCCGTTGGGGTTCTTCGGATCAACGAAATCACCCTGATTGCCTTTTCCGGCGTAGGTGTCCGAGATGTTCAGCCAGAGCGTTCCATCCGGACGCAAAACGCGCCTGACTTCGGTAAACACTTCCGTCAGGCGCGAGATATATTCCTTCGGCGTTGTCTCTCTGCCGATCTGAGCCTCCATGCCGTAATCGCGGAGCGCGTAATACGGAGGGGACGTCACACAGCAATGAACGCTGTCATCGGGCAGAGTTTTCAGGATTTTAAGGCAATCGCCGGTATGAATGATGTCAAGCTCTATAAAAACCAGCTCCTTTCTTCGGATTTGAGCGCATATCAGTCGGAGTAATACTCGTCCGGCTCGTAGTCCTCATCTTCCATGAAGTCCTTGTCGAGATCGTCAATCTCGTCCGCCCAACGGTCGAAGATTTCCTCGGCTTCCTTCGCCGCCTCACGATAGAGGCTCAACCGGTTCTTCTCGAAGGCAGCGAAGGCGGGGACGAACTTGCCGAACTCGCGGATTGCCTTCACATCCTGCGTGCGCATATCTGCGACGCACTGGATGATTTCGGACATCGTGAGCAGATCGTCGATCATCAGCTCATACTCATCCTTGGGGATAGATACGGCTTCAACATCCGCCGCGTCAGCGAAAGGGGTATTCTCGTCGCTGTTGCTGCTTTCGGGAACATCAACCTTGAAGTAGAAACCGATCATATCCACAGATACCTTGGTCATAATCTGACGCGCCTCCTTGACCTTCTCGTCGATGTCCCCCCTCACATGGAGGTAGGCGCGGTGATGCTTCTTGAGGTCGCTTTCCAGTCGGATCAGATCGGTCAGCTCCCACAGAGCCTTAAACAGCGCGGAGGTGTTCTCTCCGTATTCGATAGCGTCCGCATAGGGAATGGTAATCATCTTGTTGTTCATATTCAAAATCCTCCTTAGTTCTGTACGGTTTCTTCTAAGCGGGTGGTCATGATGCGGTAAAGCTGGGTGTCCTTCGGGAAATCGTCCTTGAAGGGAACGATGGTCGAGCCGTAGAAGATCAGCCCCTCACCGGCATTGGAATTGGTGATGTAGTTCTGCTGGCTGGGCGAGATGTTCAGCGCCTTCGAGAGAATCTGCCGGTCGCCGGATGCCTGATTCAGAAGGTAGACAAAATCCGAGTTTTCAAAGATGTTCTCCACCTCACGGGATGCAAGCAGATCCTTGACGTTCTGCGTGATTCCGGTCGGAATGCCGCCCCATTTTCTGAAACGCTTCCAGATTTCCACGCTGTACGCGGCGGTCTGTTCTTCCTTCAAGAGCAGATGGAACTCGTCCATGTAGTAGCGCGTTGCCTTGTGCTGGGCGCGGTTGATGGTAACTCTGTTCCACACCTGATCCTGAACAATCAGCATACCGAGCTTTTTGAGCTGCTTGCCGAGTTCGCGGATGTCATAGCAGACAAAGCGGTTGTTGACATCCACATTCGTTCTGTGATTGAAGACGTTCAGAGAGCCGTGAACATAGATTTCAAGGGCAGTTGCAATGCGCTGTGCCTCCGGCTCCTTCTGATTTCTCAGAATGTTGTAGAGGTCTTCGAGGATCGGCATTTTCTCCGGCTTGGGGTCTGCAAGAAACTCCTGATAGACCATGCGGACACTGCGGTCAATGATGGTCTTCTCAACCGGCTGCAAGCCGTCCTTGCCGCCGACAATCAGTTCACACATGGAGAGGATGAAGTCGGATTTCAGCGTCAGCGGGTTTTCCTCTTCGGAGTAGTTCGTGTTGATGTCCAGCGGATTGATGTAATCCGTGCTGACCGGCGAGATACGGATGACCTGACCGCCGAGCTTCTGCACGAGGGGGAAATACTCGGCTTCGGGGTCGCAGACGATGATGTCATCCTCCGTGATGAGGAAGGCGTTCGTCATTTCACGCTTTGCGGAGAAGGACTTACCGGAACCGGGGGTACCCAAGATCAGCCCGTTGGGGTTCTTGAGCTGCTTGCGGTCAACCATGATCATATTGTTGGACAGCGCATTCAGCCCATAGTAGAGAGCTTCGCCTCCCTGAAAAAGCTCCTGCGTGGTAAACGGCACGAAAACCGCTGTGCTGGAAGTGGTCAGTCCGCGTTCGATCTCCACCTGATTGACGCCGATAGGCAGAGAGGACATCAGCCCTTCTTCCTGCTGGAAGTCGAGACGCTTGAGCGCACAGTTATACTTTTGGGCAATGGCGGCGGTCTGAAATACCGCGTTTTCGAGCTTCTGGCGATTGGTTGCCGTATTCATGATGAGGATGGTCACGAGGAACAGTCTCTCATTGCGGGTCTGGAGATCCTGCAACAGACGCTTTGCCTCACCGCCGAAGGTGGCAAGATCGGACGGGATGATGTCCATATCGTAGCCGGAGCGGACTGCCTTTTTCTGCTCTTCGATCTTCATCTTGTCGAGGTCGGTGATCTTCATCTTGATGCTCTTGATTGCTTTCGCCTGGTCAATCGTCCGGATATGAAAATTGACCGTGATGTTGCTGTCCATCTCAAGGAAGTCGGCAAGCATACGGTCATTGAGTTCCGGCGCGAGGATTTGCAGGAAGCTCACCGCGCCGATGGTTCTGCCCATCTTGAAGCACTTGCCTTCACGGAAGTCAAAGGAAGTGGGCGCGATGAAGTCCTTCGAGCTGAGTCCCGTCCGGGCAACCATGTCAAAGGAAAAGCGGAACGGCTCATTGGTGTCCATGTTGAATACATCATGAAGCACTTTCAGCCGTTCATAGCCGGACAGCGGTTCCGTTCTCACACCGAGGGTTTTGAAGTTGTTGAGAATGTCGGTTTCAATGCGTTCGAGCTTCGGCTTTGCCGTGCGGAGGGAGTCTGCCTCAATGCCGAAGGTGATGTACTTCTTCTTGACCAGCCCGTTGTTGCCCTTGGTAAGCTGGCTTTGCAGCATACCGGAATACTCGGAGCGGATGTCGTTGAAGGCGTCCTCCTGTGCCGGAATGTTGATGCGCTTGCGGAACTCATTGAGGCTTGCCTTCTGATTGATAAAGGAGAGCTGGACGAAGATCGAGCTGTCGAAGTAGTTCAGAAAGTCGCACCAGTTCTCAAAGATGGCAGTTTTGTCCTCGTTCTGCGCAAGCTGGTAGTTGATGTCCTCAAAGGCGATGGACTTCGTGTAGAGGCGGCTGTTCACCTTACAGATACCGTCACGGCACATCTCCACATAGGGGATGGTCTGCTGGGCGGACTTGCGGACTTTCTTTGCCTTCCTGTCCTTTTTCTTCTGCATGACGATCCGCTTCTTTTCCTGAGCGGAAAGGGCATCGCCGTAAACGACACCGTTTTTGACGGTCATCTTAGGCTTTGCCTTTGCTGTGCCGTTGTTCAAGCTGCAATTCCTCCTGTTCTTTGATTTTCTGCTGAATCTCAGCGTAGAGATTGTTCGTGCGATAGGGACGCACCTTGTCCCGGATGAACATGGACTGTACGATGTGGTACAGATACTTTTCGGCGGGCTGACCGTCCTTCTCGTAAAGCGCGAAGAAGATAAACGGAAGCATGATCACCACCATCAGCATTGCCGCCGTAGACAAGTCGAGATGCGCCTTTGCCAGAAAGAAGATCGGGACGCCGACTGCCGCAGCGATGGAAAAACAAATGAGCTGCCGCTTGGTCAGGTTGAACATGACCTTCGTTTTGACGCGGTTAAGATCCTTCGGGACCGGAACAAATGCCATTGACTGTTTCCTCCTTTCTAAGCTGCTTTTCATAGCGCAGCTTCATTTGTGCGGGATATTGATCCTCCTTCGGTTGACGCTTGCCCGTCCAGCGAAGCCCACCCGCTTTGCCTTGACAGATCCAGCCGGAAGCCCGAAGGCTTGCACCGTTTTCACTTTCCAGTGTGTAGGTGATGATGCGCTTATAGCCCATAGCCGCAGCAGCTCTTGCCGCCGCGCCGTAGAGAAAGCTGCAAGCGTTCTTCTCTCCGTTGGTGCATAGCCTTGTAACCTCCAATGTGAAGCCGTCATCCAGATACCGGCTGACGGGACGCCCGGCGATAATCACGCCGACCAGCTCACCGTCTGCTTCACAGCCGATGGAAAACTTGTGACCGGCAACCGGCTTGTGATGCCGGTGATGCTGCCGGACATACTCGTTGGCGTCTCGAAGAGAGATGGGTCTTAGCCGCAGCATGGTGTTTCCTCCATAGGAAGATGAGCTGTGCATTCGACCTCATTGCCCCAAACGTCCCAGCCTTCGGGGGACTGACGGGCAAAAAGCTCCACGCGGGGAAGGTCTCCCATGAGCCGAACAATGCGCTCCCGCGCTTCATCCGGCTTTTTGGAATGCTCTTCGATGTGGCTGAGGATGACCTGACGCACACCGGCGTCAACTCGCTTCGGATGTCCCTTTGTTGCAAGGATGCAGATTTCGGCGTTCGCCCTTGTCCAATACCCCATGCCGGTGAAGAGGTCATCGTTCTTGCGGTTTTGCTTCACCCATACAAAAGCCACGGTCTTATAAGAAAAGCCCCATGCCGTCAGCACTTCGAGTGCTTCACAGAGGCACGGGAACGTGATCCAGAGGAACAGAGCGCAGTCCTTGGCGGCAAGCTCACCGACCGGAAGTGCCTTGATGTCTTCAATACACATTGTCGGGTAGTGGCTTTCTGCCGACCGTCCCTGCCCCTTCTTGGAATAAGTCCGATACGCCCAAGGGGGATCGGCGTAGATGATGCTGTACTTCTTCATGCTGCCGACCTCCTTAGTGCGCGTGGAAAATGGATTTTGCGAGGCTTCCGGTCTTGAACAGCGAGAAACACAGAATGACCGTATACGCTGCCACAGAGAACAGAGCCGAGTGAATGTTGTCTGCGATAATCATGCCGTTGATCAGCACTGCATAGATGCCGACACAGACCATGATGAGAAAGCCCTGAAATGCCAGAGCGAACAAGCCTTTCAGATAGTTCGTGCCGATGCTGCCCCATTCGCGGTTGCTCATGGTTGCGATGGGAATAGGCGCAATGCTCACGGTGCAGTAAATCTCAATCATGCGCCCGTAGAGAATAACCGTAATGAGGATTGCCATGATTTTGAGGCACAGGCTGATCAGAAGCGTTTCTATTGACAGACCGAGCAGTTCTCCGACGCCCATGTTCTCCATGCCGGTACGCATCTGCGCAATCGTCGCGTCAATGTCAATGCTGGTGTTGCCGTGGATGACTCCGGCTGCACCGGAAACCACGTTCTGCCCGATGTCGAATACTGCCATCACGATGTCAAACGTATGCGTCACGAGGTAGATCGCCACAGCCGCCTTGAAAAACCACTTGAAGAACATCCAAGTGTCCATGTCGTGAAGGTTGTTTTTCTCGGTGATCATGGAAATCAGCTCGTAGCACAAAACGAAGGTGATGATGATACCAGCGATGGGGACTATCACGTTTTCAGATAGTCCCCGGATCATCTGGTACACGCCGCCGTTCCAGCCGGACGGTGTTTGCCCAACTTCGGCGGCAATCGTTCCTACCTTCTCGTTGACATCGGTGAACATATTGGTCAGGTTGCTCTCGATCCATCCGATCAGCATATCCTTGAGAGCTTGTTCGATCTTTTCTAAAATGCTGCCCAATATTTCACCACCCTTCGGTTAAGCTGGGCTTGCCGTGGATTAGCCGAACAAACCGGAGAGCAGGGGGATGAGGGTCGTGCCGATCAGCACCACACCGCCGCCAGCCATGAGCTGCTTGATGCCCTGAGACTTAGCGCCGGGGTTGTCGTTGCCGTAGCCTTCCATGAGGTTGACAACACCCCACACCGCAAGACCTGCGCCGAGGGCGATAACAAGCGTCTGGAGAACCGTAACTGCCTGATTGATAAATGCCATACTTGAATTTCCTCCTTAAATCGTTGGTGAATTGTGAAGGGCGAGTGCCTTTTCCAGCACCCGCCCCGATGGTTACTTCTGCGCGGCTGCCGGATTAACCGAACAGACCGGAGAGCAGAGGGATGAGGGTCGTGCCGATCAGCACCACACCACCGCCAGCCATGAGCTGCTTGATGCCCTGAGACTTGGCGCCGGGGTTGTCGTTGCCGTAGCCTTCCATGAGGTTGACAACACCCCACACTGCGAGACCGGCTCCGAGAGCGATAACGAGCGTCTGAAGAACCGTGACAGCCTGATTGATGAAAGCCATAGATTTTCCTCCTTGATTTGAAAAAGATTGATTGTGTATTTCCGAAAATGGGCATAAAAAAAGAAGCCCCGTCGCTGTTCTGCTTTGGGATGAGCCATCAGGCTTTACCCACTGCGCAGTGCAGCGACGGGGCTTTAATCATCTTCGACCTCGCCCATATCATAGAGGTCGAACGTGTCATCGGGCTTGACTACCAGCTTATGCGTCCGGTACTTTTCAATGTCAAAGGCGTTTCGTTTATCGAAGTCGGAGAGCTGCCTATACTTTGGATGCTTCGTGATGTCGTATTTGTTACTGAGAAAAGGTCTCACGCCTCGAAGCTGTAAAATACACTTGCCTCCGTCCATGACGGCGATCTCATCCTGAGACATCAATTCCTTGCCGGTCTTCTGATAGTTCAAGCCATAAGAGTTGTTGTTGGAACGGGTTTCCGATGTGTTGTAAAGGTCGATTGTTTCCTTGCCCAGCACCTCGCTGATTTCCTTGAGCGTGGATTTCTCCTTGCCGCCGAGGAAAAGTGTGCAGTCGCAGTTGCCCGTGATGGTGTCCGCCGCATCCTTGTAGATGGTCTTGAGCTGAGACTGGGACTGTAAGATGATTGACGCCGAGATTTCCCGGCTTCGGATGGTTGCGATGAGCTTATCAAACTTCGGGATTTGACCGATGTTCGCAAACTCATCGAGCAGACAGCGCACATGAACAGGAAGCCGTCCGTTGTAAACGTCATCTGCTTTGTCGCAGAGAAGGTTGAAGAGTTGGGAATACATGATTGCCACGACGAAATTGAAGGTGTCGTCGGTATCAGAAATGATGACGAACAGCGCCGTCTTCCGGTCTCCGATGGTGTCCAGCTCCATCTCATCGTAGCTCATCAGCTCCCGCAGCTCTGCGATGTCGAAGGGCGCAAGCCTTGCACCGCAGGAAATCAGGATCGACTTCGCGGTTTTGCCCGCCGCCAGCTTGTATTTGCGATATTGCTTGACCGCAAAGTGGTCAGGGTCGCGGGCTTCCAGCTCATCGAACATGACATCCACGGGGTTCTTGAAGGTCTCATCGTCCTCTCTGGCTTCTGAGGCATTGATCATTTCGAGCAGGGTAGTAAAGTTTTTCTCGTGGTCGGGTGCCTCATACCAGATGTAGCCGATGAGAGCTGTGTAGTAGAGCTTTTCCGCCTTGACCCAGAAATCTTCGCCGGACTTATCGCCATCTCCCTTCGTGTTGACGATGATCGTATTGACCAGCTTGAGGATGTCCTTCTCACTGCGGATGTAGCTGAAAGGGTTGTAGTGCATGGATTTTCGGAAATTGATGGTGTTCAGCGACTTGATGACATAGCCGCCCTTTTCGAGCATCTTGCCGCACTCTACCAGCACCGTACCCTTCGGGTCGGTGACAACGTATGAACTGTGCATCTGCATAAGATTTGGTTTTACAAAAAAGCGCGTCTTGCCTGAGCCGGAACCGCCGATGACAAGGATGTTCTTGTTGCGGGCGTATTTCGGCTGCTTTGGACGGCTGTTCATGGTCAGGAACTCCGTCTGCGTCAGAATGACATTGTTGGAGAACTCCGGGTCCATGTACGGCTTGATGTCCTCCGGCTTACCCCATCGTGCAGATCCGTATTCTTCGCCCTGCCGGAACTTCTTGCGGTTCTTGCCCTTGACATAGACCGCCAGCTTGAGCAGCGCACCGGCAACCAGACCGACGAGCAGATCAACGGGATGAAAGCTGGGAAGCGGATTTGCAAAGGCAGTGCCGAACACGGCAAAGCCGTTTGTCAGCTTGTCGATGAACTCTGTGCCGGGAGCGAGACGAAATACGGCGGCAATCTTATCCGCAAAGTAGAAGGCGAAGACATACGGAAGGTTCAGAAGAATGAGCTTCTTCATATCGGGTTTGTTCACAGCTCCACACCCCGATCCTTGGTCTTGACCTTGACTTTCTCTTTGTGCTGTGCCTTGCTCTGGGCTTTCTCCTGATCCAGCTTGTGCCGGATGGACGGCTGTTCCTTCTGCTTGACGGTTTTTGCGGAGAACTCCTTGAACGCGGCGGTCATAACATCAACATCTCGTCCCTTGAAGAAGACAAGATAGCTGGGCGGCTCAACGGAAACGTCCTTCTTGAGCGCAAAGTCCAGACCGTATTTACTGGCTGTTCGCTCAAAGGACTTGATGTTGCCGTCCGTCACTTCGATGTTGGAGATGGCGGCGTTCTGGCTCATCAGATGCTTGATGGACTGCTTGCCGCGATAGGTTTTTGGCTGCTGCATCTGCTTCTGCGCCTTCTCAATCTCCTGCACGAACTTGTCCAGTGCCTTTTTCAGCACCTCGGCTGAGATTTTGCCGCCCTTGATCATGATTGCAACAACTTTGGTGTTGACTTCATCCTGCATTGCAGTGATACCTCCTTTCCTTGAAATGATTGAGGGAATGCTGCCTCAGCTAAGGCGGCACAATCCGGCGACAGATGATTTTCATTTACACTGTCCTCCTTTCCGAGCATTGCTCACGATGGTATTCATTAAAGAGTGTCTTCGCAAAGGCTATAATCGTAGGTCTTCGGCTTCTTTGACCCTGCCGATCTGTCCTGCCCGTAGAAATCATGATTGACGAGCGCGGAGTAGTAATTGTCTATCGTCAGAGAGGCGTTATACAGAGCGGTCAACAGGTACGCCCGGATATTACGGATGTCTGACGGGTTCTTGTTCATTGCTTCCAGAACGTACTCTATGTGGCTGCTATTCAGCTTGAGAAAGCGGGACTTAACCACTTGCTGCGGCATATCCTCGCCATTGATACGGATGGTCGGAGCGGTAGAGCAGACGGCATCCAGCATGATGTCCATGATCTCCCGGAAGCGGTCTTTATCGAACTTCGGATCCTGACAGAGAATGTTGTAGTCAAGATTCTCTTTGATAATCTCTCCATACTCGCTTCGCTCATCCATCCTGTCCATCACATCAAGATTGATGGATTGATAGTTCTTTGAGAGAGTATTTCTTTCTTGTGTAATTACTTGGATAGTATTTCTTTGTGCGGGATTTTCCCTATGGGGATTCTCCACGTCTGGATTCTCCACATCGGGATTTTCCCTGTGTGGATTATCCCTGTGTGGCAAACCGGCTTGCGGCATCTCATAGATGTCGAACTCCGTGCTGACCATTCTGCCCTTATCATCTCTGCCACGGTGACGGACAAGGTAGCCGTTTTCCTCAAGCTCCTTGAGTGCCGAAAGTATGGCGTCGGGACCTTCCTTGCAGAGTGCTGCAAGACCACGGGTGGAGAACTGCCAGCCGTCGTTGAAGGACAGCATCTTTGAGAGAAGACCGACTGCTTTGAGGGAGAGGTTCTTATCTCTCAGGTGGGTATTGCCCATGACCGTGAAGTCACGGGTTTTATTGACGCGATAGACTGACACATGATCACCCTGCCATTTCCGTAGATACTTCAACGCCGCAGATTCCAAAGTAGCGGATGCGGATGACGTTCTTGCCCTTCGGGGTGAAGTAGGTCTGAGAGCCGGTATAGCGGAAGGTCACGAAATCCCGGACGATGAAGAGTCCTTCGTTGCTCTTCTTGTTGTAGGGAAGAAGCTGACCGGAGGGAGAGCGGAACAGATACCCTTCGTTAAGCAGGAATTTGACGAACTTGCGCTCCGGGATTTTCAGTTCCTTCGCCGTGGTGCGAATGTTGGTGCAGTCATCTGGATTGACGAAGACGTCAAAGTAATCGGCTTTCGGTCTTGCGATGCCCAGCTCCGCTTCAAGGGCATTGGCGCGATTCGTTTCCTTGAGCAAGGTCTGCGCAAGCTCTATGATGACCGCCGGTTCCTTCTGAATGCGGTCCAGCAGGGATTCCGTCATGTAGCAGCCGGTCTTGCGGATCATGGGAACAACCTCATCGAACAGCCAGTGTTCAAATCTTTCCGCCGAGGGGAGTTTGCTATGGACAATTAGCCTGTAAACATCACCCTCCGTAATGTAGGAAAGGGACTGCGTACCGCCGCTCGTAAGGGTGTCCCGTTTTAGGACACCCTTGCAATGGTCAATAATTGCCTTGCCGGGTCTGGCATATCCCAATGCTCTTGCAACATCTGAGCCGCAGAACAGAAGTGTTTCTCCGTCGAGGATCGTCCTCACCTCACCGAACTGTTCATTCTTGAAGACTTCGATTTTGTTATCCATGACAGGTTTCCTTTCCGGCATCAGATGTGCCACTTTGATTTTTGAGTGTAGAAACGGGATTGCAGCAGTAGGGACACTCTGCAAACACGCAGGACTGATATTTCCAGTGAGGACGGTGAAAGCGGCAGCTTCGGCACTCAGGGAGAATGCCATCCGCGCCGCTGTCAAAATGCTCAAAGCCGGGTATGGTCTGCATCAGCAATTCCAGTGCTTGCAGATCACCGGCTGTCATGCGTTTCATGCTTAAAAACTCCTTTCCTTCGCCGCATCGCCAGCAAATATTCCGGCTTTTGGGCAACAAAAAAAGAGGGTTTGCTTCTTACTCCAAATTGGAGAAGAAACAAACCCTCTTCGTTTACGATGTAGTTCAGATGATTTCTCGGATGGTATGAATGACACCGAGCAGCAGCCCGATGAAGAAGGCAAGTCCTCCGATAAGACCGCCTATGATTAAGTTCAATGCGAAGATGCCGACTGAGCCGGAGATACCGTAGCCGCTGGGAACGAGCCAGAGGCACATCCTCCGGATGCCAAATGGCAAGCCGACGCAGATCCACATAAGGAAGTAGTCACATACGCCGTCAGGCATATAGATCGGCTTGAGAAATGACGCGAGGCAGAACGCAAGCGCGATTGGAAGCAGAACCTCCTTCAAGAAGACTTTGATAGCACCCACTATATCCTCCTTCTGCCGGAAGTGTGCAGCGGCACACTCCGGCTTGCTTGATTATTGTGAAAGTCCTTTGTTTTCGGTCAAAAAAAGAAGGGACTAAGCCAGAATGCCTTGGTTTTCAAGGTCTTTCTGATTTAGTCCTATTATCGCACAATAATCCTTTACGATGACGCGCTTGATTTTACCAGCCTTAATATCGGCAAGCATACGCTGGAAGCCCGGACGGTTAAAGTTCGTTCCCGAATAGCCGTCATCCTCGTCATAGTGTCGGATAGCGGTATACCCGTGATCTTTGCAGTAGCGTTCCAGAATCTTCTTCTGATTGGCAATACTGTTGCTCTCGCCGTCTAACTTATCTTCCTGCGACAAGCGTTCATACAGGGCGGTTATGCCTTCTTCCTGTGCATCCATTCCGTTGCCCTGCACATAGAATTGCAGAACATTGTCACGGATCACGCTGCGGAGTTCGCTGCTTAAAGCGTTAGGCGTCTGCACACTCTGAAACTGGATTCCGTTCATCATTTGCAGTCACCACCTTTCGCAGCAAGGGACACACCGTTTGTCATTGCATGGTGGAGAAGTCGGTACATTTGATTGTCAAGGTACAAATCTGTATTGATATGCGCCGCACGATAGTAGTATGCGGTCATCTTGTCTGGCTGCTGTTTCATGTTTACCTCCTGTTCCGGCAGCCGGACAAACAGGTTGCTCATATTATACCATAAAACCTGTTCGCCGTCAGTAGGCAAGATGTTAATTATTTGTGGCTCTTTGCCTGCTGCATATCATTTCTTATCATGCGGCGAATTTTTGTCGCGGCGTCCTCTTTTGCGCCGTCCTTAACGACGGCTTTCACGATATATGTCATGCCCCCGATTTTGTACTCTCGTACAACGGGGACATTTGCTTTCTGATTGATTGCTGTGTTCATAGAAATAAATCCCCCTTTCATGGGATAGAAAAATAAATCAAAATAAAGAAGCTCAAAGGACGGCTGCTGGCGCAGCTCCACGGGAGTTCCACCCCTCCGACGGTCTGCCGGAGATCCGCTCATTGCCTGCGACGGTTTTATCACGCTCGGACTGTGACTGCGAATGAGTACCATTGTTCCTCCTGCGCGTCCTCGCCCGCAAGCTGCCACGCTGCATTACGGTGATAGTGTTTGTCGCTCGGCATATCCTCCCGGATATGTGTCTTGGCGCATCCGCCGCACGGCTCGACGCAAAAGGGATGTGTCCTTTGTGCTTTATGACGCGGCGGGCGCGTGTTTGTCAAGGAGCATCAGCCGAATCAGACGGAAAGGGGAATGAAACGCTTGTCCGGCAGTCGGGTCAATTCACCCGAAAAGTAAGAATCTTCGTTATGAGCTTCGTTTCCAGCCTACGGCGCAGTTCTTCGTCCACACACAAATGAGGGTTGCCGTATTCGTCGTACAGCTCGCGCAACGACAGTCTGGCTATGTACCCCTCGTAGTGTTTCAAAACAGCGTTGATGGCTTCGACATCGCCGCCTGCCGCTTTCTGAATGACAGAAAAGGGCAGCAGATGCGCTTTCACATTGTTATGTGTCATCTGTGTTACCTCCCATCAGTTCTTTCAGCAGCTTCAAGGTGCTTGTCCTGCGGTATGCAACGGAGCTGCGTACCATATTCAGCAGCTTGGCGATCTCGTTGTCCGACATATCAAGGAAATAGGACAGCAGGATAATATCGCGCTTGTCCATCGGCAGGGCTGCAATCGCCTGCGCCAGATCGTCATTTTCGATATACACCGCATAATCAAGAACGCCAAAGGTCTTGTCCTCTACAAAATAGAGATCGCAGACGGAAAGCTGCTCCATAACTTCAACCGGCAGATCGGAAAAGGAAATCTCACGGTTTCTTTTCCGTGCAAGTTCGTCCTGGTAGTCCCGCGCTTCGTTCCGCAGTACCTTTTTGCAAAACGCATCAAAGGAGTGCTGGATGTGTTCTTCGTGCGAATGAGGCTTCATGTATTCACCTCCCTTCGCGTCCGCAAAGGCGGGTGATACTTTTCCTCCCCTTTCGCCACTACTACGGTAAGCGGGGGCTGAACTTCCAAATATGAAAGATGAATTTTTAGAAAGTTGTTACGACTAATCCATGCGTCGCACCTCCTGTCCGAGTGTTGAAATCAGCAACAGATCGGACAGCGGCGGGGATCGACAGCCGACAGCAAAGCGGCTAAAACGACAAAATGCGCCCGTCTGCAATTTGCAGACGGGCGCAAAGGATTTGTCAGCAGTATTTAGATGTATTGACAGTTCATGCTCATGGGCGAAATATCCCGACGGTGGGTAAAGGCTTTTTTTGAGCGTAGGCTATTTGGCGGGGGAGTACAAACAAAAATGAACATGACGATACCTCCTTGATACCGCCATATCCTTAAAAATGGGTGACTTTAATACCCCCCGTAAATCCAAATTTTCAAAAGGAAAACGGCGGCTTGAAATTGATATTTCAAAACCACCGTTGATTTTCTTTCACGCAAGATCGTCATTGAATGGCGGTTTTGTGTGTTGATAAAAATTAAGAGCCGATAATCCGCGCTCAATGGCTGCGGGTTATCGGCTCTGCGTCTCTGCGTCTGGCTCTTTGAGTATTGTAATTTTTAGTTGTTTAACGCTTATTAGCGTTTCTTGTTTGCACTTCGGGCAGAAAAGCGGAAAGTTTTTAAGTTCCGTATCTTCCCGCATCTTCAAGCGAGTTTTGTTTTTACAGATCGGACACAATATAAAATCTGTTTGTTTCATTGTTTTGATTTCAAAATTACAGTTGCTTTTTGTTAAATATAGGTATACTTACGGCAAAGCATATCAAACTCGCAACCACTGTAATTAAAATAGCTAGGATGTATGTTTTTGCTTCTACAACACCGTAAATCAAAGGGTTTCCGTTGGCTAATAAGGTCGGCAAATATTTACTTATTTTAGAAAGCAAGCCGAGCAGATAAGACGCAAGGACAACGCTACCCGTTCCGACAAGCACACCTGTGTTTGAATTTGCAATCGTAGAGAATAAGATCATCAACGAAATTACACACACACCGAACAGCCACCAACATACCACAGAAAGGATAAGGTTTTGTGCTACCGAATTATCCCAGAAATATGCGTTATATCCGTATGTGATCCCAAAGCACAGCCAATAGCCAACCGTCCAAAGCACAGTAAGCACAACAGTTTTGGAAACAACGACCTTAAAGCGTTCAAGCCCTTTGGTTAAAGACAGAACCAACGTGCCCGATTGATATTCCTTGGTGAAGATGCTGCTTTGAAGCAAAACAAAGACAATCAATCCAAGTGGCATATTCTTAAAGAATTGCACCCATGAATCCATTGCGCTTACAGTTACAGGCGTTACAGTCATACCGCTTTCCGCAAGGGAATCTGCCAATATCTCAAGCAGCCAAGGTGTTATTTTTGCAACAGCCGGATTCATAACGCCGAGCAGAACAAACAGTATGCCGAGAATCATCAATCTGCCCGAGCGAAACTGTTCCATTGTTTCTTTTTTTATAAAGGCAAGCAAGGATTTCATTTCTCAACCACCTCCATAAACAAAGACTCCAACGTTGGCTCTGCTCGTTCCAATTTCAAAAGTGCGATATGCTTACCCGCTATAAAGCGCAGTATATCAAATACGGTGTAATCGCCTTCGCAAAAAACAAGTTGATTTCTGCCGATTTGTTGCATATTAGGAAAAGTTTGCTGAAGAATGAGCATATCTGTATCATTTCCCGTTTCCAACTGATATTCTTCACTGCGGTATCTCGTTTTAATGTCGGAAAGTTTTCCTTGAACACCTACCACGCCGTTATTAAGAAAGGCCACGTCGGTACAAATGCGCTCTACGTCTGAAAGGATATGCGTGGAAAACAACACCGTCGTTTGTTCCCTGATAGCCAAAAGAATATCCAATATTTCTTTTCTTCCCACGGGATCAAGCGCAGAAGTGGGTTCATCACAGATCAACAGCTTTGGTCTATTTAAGAGAGCCTGTGCAATACCCAAACGCTGTTTCATACCTCTTGAAAAACCTTTTATGTGATGCGTTTCATTCCCAAGTCCAACTAACTCCAATAGATCCTTACAACGCTCTTCATTCTCTGTTCGCTTCATTCCTGTAATTTCGCCGCAAAAGTGAAGATATTCTGCCGCCGTCATAAATGGATAAAACTCCGGTACGTCGGGCAGATAACCTATATAACGATTAGTTGTTGTTTGTCCGTAAACCACTTTTTCACCGTTTACTATAATCTCACCTGCATCCGCTTTTAAGAGTCCGAGTACCATTTTCATCGTCGTTGTTTTGCCTGCGCCGTTTTTACCTATAAATCCGAATATGCTATGTTCTGGTACAGATAAATTCAGCCCATTCAAAACCTTTTTATCACTAAAACGCTTGTACAGATCGGAGATGTATAACATATCCATTATGCATCCTCCTTTCCGAACAGAAAGTAAAGGATCGGCCCAACAAAGTTCATCAGTACAATGGTTATGATAAGCCACAAAGTACGATTTCCACGCTTATAGGTGTTATGGGTCAAAATGTGATGCAATGTATACCCTAACAGTGCAAATTCCGCAATTACAAGCGGAATCAAAAACGGAAGAAATTCCATAACCTTATCCATTTTTCTTTTCCTCCTTTCCGTAAGTTTCTACACAGAAGCCGTGATATCCACAACAAGTACAGGTCAGCTTTCGGAGTGTCGGTGTATGTCTTGCCCAAAATGCTTCCTTAAAATTTGGTTTGAATACTTCATGGCACCGTGGACAGATATACGCAACTCGCTTGAAGTAAAAGTTGGATACCCAGATTCCATACGGAATCGCTAATAAAGCCCAAACAATGATAGGCCACCATATTCCTGTAGCTATCCACATAATAATTGATGTCCACTGAATTATGCCGATAGGAATACCAGAAATTAACAAAATGGCATGAAGCTGATTCATTTTCTTTTTGTTTCCCATCGCATATGCTATATCACCGATAGATTCAACAGAGAAATTCTCCATGCTCTTTAGCTCTCGTCTGATACCGTCGATCATTTCCAGCTTCGCTTTGCGCTCACTCACTTCTTCTTGCAGAAGCTGCTCTTGCTGTTCAAGTAAAACAGAAATAACACTGCCCGGATTATCTTCTGAAAGTAGTTCACCAATGCTGTTAATTGAGATTCCTGCATCACGAAGAAAGCAAATAATCTTCATTCGCTTCAAATCCTGCTCAGAGTATAGCCGACGTCCACCCTCTGACAATTCGCTGGGAATGAGAATATTTCTGGAATCATAATACTGTACCGTTCGGACAGAAACGCCACAGAGCTTTGCAATTTCTCCTGTTGTGTACTTTGACATAGCTTTCACCTCCTTACACTGCCTATTTTACATCATTACGCAGCGTCACAAGCAATACCTCACGCAAGGGGATTTTTCAAATATTCTCGATTTTTCGTTGAGTTTTAACTATAAAACCTATTTTGGTTTCTTTATGATGTAGCATTTTTAGGTCGATTTGCGATTTTCTTTTCTACGACCATCAAATGGCTTTTCTGCATTTCGGGGAATAAGCCAAACGCGACTTAATCTTACCACACCGTCAATTCTATTTTCTTCGCATAACTTTTGTATGCGGCGTTCGGAAATCTCCCACAACTTTGCCGCCTCTTGTACTGTCATATATTCAAACATAGATTATCCCTCCCTCCATAAAGTGATAGCACTATATATTATATACGGTCAAACGAATAAAATCAAGAAACATCCTGTGAATTATTTGAATTATATTGGCTAATCATAGGAACTGTATAAGCATATCCAAAACGAAAGATGAACTGTAAAATGTAATAGGGTGAATAAAAATGGCGAAAAGACCAGTACCACTTTATGACTTCAAGGCTTTCGGGCAAGCCATAAAAGCGGCACGGATGGAGAGAAAGGAATCGCGCAAAGATGTTTGCGACGCTATGAACTTATCTCCGCGCTACCTTGCGAATATCGAAAACAAAGGTCAGCAACCGAGCCTGCAAATCTTCTATGAGCTTGTTACCCGTTATTCCATATCGGTAGATCAGTTTTTCTTTCCGAACAAAGACGCTGAAAAGAATACACAGCGGCGTCAGCTTGATACCCTACTTGATGGTATGAGTAATGACGGATTGGAAATTGTCACCGCAACGGCACAGAAAGTTGTGGAAGTCGAGAAAAAACACGAAGCAGCAGCGGATTAAAAACCGCTGTTGTTTTCTTTTATACACGCTGCAAAAGCATACTGCTCCTGCGGCTTTTTTGTGTCTGTTTGGCAGTTTCGGGGGTGTT